>JBEBWZ010000239.1:0-3158 GCA_040391865.1 Solimonas flava | reverse complement strand
CGGCGCAGAACTTGAAGCGCTTTCAGATTGATGTCGTGCATGAATTGCCGGGCGTCGGCGAGAGCTTCCAGGACCATCTGCAGGTGCGGTCGGTGTATCGCTGCGCGCGCCCGATCACCATCAACGACGAGATGAGCAGCTGGTGGCGGCAGGTGCGCATGGGCCTGCGCTACCTGCTCCTGCGCAAGGGGCCGCTGACCGTCAGCGCCGGGTATGCGGGCGCGTTCTTCCGCACACCGCTGGCCGCTGACAGTCGCGCCGACGTGCAGGTGCACTTCATCACCTTCAGCACCAACAAGATGGGCGACGCGCTGGACAGCTGGTCCGGCTTCACCGCGTCGATCTGCCAGCTGCGGCCGAAAAGTCGCGGCCACGTGCATATCACCAGCCCCGATCCGATGGTGGCGCCAGCGATCCAGCCGAATTTCTTCAGCGACGAACTCGATCGGCGCGTGGTGGTGTCGGGCATGCAGCAGCTGCGCCAGATCATGCGCGCGCCGGCGATGCGTGACCTGGTGGTTGCGGAAGTGGAGCCGGGCTGTGCGCCGGATGACGAGGATGCGGTGCTGGCATTCAGCCGCGATCGTGCCGCCTCGATCTATCACCCCAGCTGCTCGGCACGCATGGGCACCGACGCGATGGCGGTGGTCGATGCGCGCCTGCGGGTGCACGGGATTGCCGGCCTGCGCGTGGCCGATGCGTCGGTGATGCCGACACTGGTCTCCGGCAACTGCAATGCCGCCACCATCATGATCGGCGAAAAGGCCGCCGACATGATTCTGCAGGATGCACGCGGCAACTCGACGCCATAAGCTTTCAAGTTCGTTTCAAGTCATTTTCAAGTGGCTGGAAACGGCCGCCATAAATAGTGCACTATATAGATGTCTTCGATTGCCCCGCCGTTGGCGGAACGGTGAGAAATTCCGCAAGGACCGCGATCGCAAAGTCGATCGCGGTCACGAAATGAAGCCTTCGGGCTTACAGGAGAAACCGCAATGACCGAGCCCTATGTGCAGTACCAGCAGCAGGGCGCTGTTGTCACGCTGACCTTGAACCGTCCGGAGAGCCGCAACGCCATCGGTACCCACCAGGACTGTGACGATCTGTCCGAAGCCTTCGAGCGGGCGCAGGCCGATGGTTCGGTCAGCTGCATCGTGCTGACCGGCAACGGCAAGTCGTTTTCCGCCGGCGGCAATCTCAAAGCGATGAAGGAACGCAACGGCATCGGCCCGCTGGACCGGCCGGACGCCACCCGCGCCAACTACAAGCGCGGCGTGCAGCGCATCGCGCGCACCATGTGGGAATGCGAGGTGCCGATGATCGCCGCGATCAACGGCCACGCGATCGGCCTGGGGCTGGATCTGGCCTGTCTCTGCGACATGCGCATCGCCGCCGAAGGCGCCAAGTTCGCATCCAGCTTCATCAAGATGGGCATCGTGCCCGGCGACGGCGGTGCCTGGATCCTGCCGCGTGCAGTGGGTCTCGCCAAAGCCGCGGAAATGATTTTCACCGGCGACATGCTCGACAGCGCGCAAGCACTGCAGATGGGCCTGGTGTCGCAGGTGGTGCCGGCGGAGCAGTTGCTGGAGGCCGCCAACGCGCTGGCTGCCCGCGTGGTCGCCAATCCGGCGCGCGCGCTGCGTCTGGCCAAGCGACTGTTGCGTGAAGGCCAGCAGCAGCGCCTGGCGGATGTGCTCGAACTGTCCGCTGCCTATCAGGCGCTGGCGCATGAAACCGGCGATCACGCCGAGGCGCTGGATGCCTTCCTCGAAAAACGTGCGCCGGTATTCACCGGCAATTGATCTCATCCAAGGAACCGTCATGACCGAAAGAATCATCGTCAAGAAAGAAGGCGCCGTCGGGCACCTGATCTTCAACAATCCCGACAAGCTCAACGCGATGTCGCTGGACATGTGGGAAGGCATGGGCACCGCGATCGCGCAGCTCGAAGCCGACCCGGATGTGAAAGTGATCGTGCTCAGCGGCAGCGGCGAAAAGGCGTTTGTCGCCGGTGCCGACGTCTCCAAGTACGAAGAAGAGCGCATGGGCGAGAACGCGCAGGAGCATTACGCGCAGACCGGCTGGGAAGCGATGATGGCGGTCTACAACTGCAGCAAGACCACGATCGCGGCGCTGAACGGCTATTGCTACGGCGGCGGTATCTCGGTGGCGGTGTGCTGCGATCTGCGCTTCGGTTCGTCGAGCCTGCAGGTGGCGCAGCCGGCGCTGCGTTACGGCATCGGCTATCGCTACAAGTCGCTGCGTCTGGTGGTCGACGTGGTGGGCGCGGCACCGACCAAGGAGCTGCTGCTCGGTGGCATGGTGTGGGACGCGGACGAATGCCTGAGCAAGGGCTTCGTCTCGAAGGTGCTGCCGGCCGGCGCCGAGTTCAACGAGTACGTCAAGAAGACCGCCGAGCGCATTGCGATCGGTGCGCCGCTGACCGCGAAGCAGACCAAGTTCTCGATCAACACCATCGTCAAGGATCCGGATCAGCGCGACCTGGCGAAGAACGAAGAACTGTTCCTCGCGTGTTACGCCAGCGACGACTACAAGGAAGGCATCCGCGCATTCGCCGAGAAGCGCAAGCCGGTGTTCAAGGGACGCTAAGTCTTTCGCCCGTCTGACCGAGATCGCCCCCCATGGATCTGCGCTTTACCGACGAGGAGAATGCGTTTCGCGCCGAAGTGCGCGCGTTCATCCGCGAGCATCTGCCGGCCGATATCCACGCCAAGACTGCGGAGCATCGTGCGCTGCAGAAGGAGGATGTGGTGCGCTGGCAACGCATCCTCAACCAGCGCGGCTGGGCCACGCCCAGCTGGCCGAAGGAATGGGGCGGTCCCGGCTGGACCGCGGTGCAGCGCTACATCTTTCTCGATGAGCTGCATCAGTATCCGGCACCGGAACCGGTGTCGTTCAACGTCTCGATGATCGGGCCGGTGATCGGCACTTTCGGTTCCGAGGAGCAGAAGGCGCGGTTGTTGCCGCGGATCGCCAATCTCGACGACTGGTGGTGCCAGGGATTCTCGGAGCCGGGCGCCGGCTCCGATCTCGCGGCGCTGAGTTGGAGTGCGGTGCGCGACGGCGACGAGTAACAAGTCAAAGGCACCAAGATGTGGCAGGGCATGGGACACCATGCCGACTGGATGTTCACGCTG
>JBEBWZ010000238.1:0-3162 GCA_040391865.1 Solimonas flava | reverse complement strand
GAAGCACTGGATCAGCTGTGGATTCCGGTGCACAAGAGCTGGCGCCTGAACGAGCGTCACTACGGTGCACTGCAGGGCCTCGACAAGGCCGAGACCACCGCCAAGCACGGTGAAGAGCAGGTGCTGGTCTGGCGCCGCTCCTATGACATCCCGCCGCCGGCGATGGAGCTCAGCGATGCCGGCCATCCGGCCAACGATCCGCGTTACGCCAAGCTCGACGCCAAGGCACTGCCGGGCACCGAATCGCTGGCCACGACCCTGGATCGCGTGCTGCCGTACTGGCATGACGCCATCGCGCCGCAGCTGAAGGCCGGGCAGACGGTGCTGGTCACGGCACACGGCAACTCGCTGCGTGCGCTGTACAAGTACCTGAACAATGTCAGCCCGGAAAAGATCCTGGAGCTGAACATTCCCACCGGCATTCCGCTGCTGTTCGAACTGAACGACGATCTCAGCGTGAAATCGTATCGCTATCTCGGCGATCCGGAAGCGGCGAAGAAGGCGGCGGAGGCGGTAGCCAACCAGGCCAAGTCGCGCGCCTGAGCCCGCGCTCGGCATTGAACGAAAACGGCCGCCGCGTGCGGCCGTTTTCGTTGCTGCGCCTGATCAGTTCTGACGCCGCCTCCCTGTCGGGCGATCCTGTGGGTCGATCAGTTCGTGGCGCAGCAGATAACGGCGCGCATCATCGGCGTCCTGCGCAAACCAGGCCGCCGCGCTGCCAAGCACGAAGCTGTAACCCCAGGCTTCCATGTCGGCGAAACAGCGTGCGCGGCTGTAGCCGGGCAATTGCGCCGCCAGCAGGCATTGCAGGTAGCAGGTCGCGTTCTCCTCGATGTCGTCGCCGGTCGGATGCGCATCGGTGTGCAGTTGCGCGCGGCGTGCGGCGTCCATGCAGACGTAGTGACTGGCTTCGTGCAGCGCCGAATGCACCGGAGTGTCGGCGCGCAGATACAGGGTGTCGCCGATCAGCCCGGCCTCCGAATCACCCCAGTAGCTGCCGGGGATCGGCGTGCCATCGGCGATCCAGTGCAAGTGCAGGCCGTAGGGCTGCAGCAAGGCCGGCAATGCCGTCGCGGGCAGTGCTGAAACCGGTAGTACCGCGTCACTTGCAGCAGCGGATGTTGGCGTTGCGTCCATCGAGCGGAAGGTTGTGGCAGTCAAGGAAACGGGCGGGTCGTGGGCTCGGTGCGCAAACAGGAAGATGGCAATGGCGAGCGCCTGTACTGAAAGTGCAGCTGCCGAAAAGAGCGTTCGACGTGTCGGTCGTCGTTCGCGGCGATTATCGCCGCCCTGAATGCTTGCAGCGAGTGCGCGCCTTCAGTGCTTGTCGTGCCGCTCGGTGAGCACGACGAGGCGTGCGGTGAAACGCGGGATATGATTCTCCGACTATGGCGCGGACCCCATGTTAAGAATCGGCATCGACCTCGGCGGCAGCAAGATCGAAGGCATCGTCATCGATGCCGCGTCACAGGAGCTGGCGCGCGAACGGGTGGCGACGCCGGGCGGCGATTACCGCGCGACCCTGCAGACGGTGGTCGACACGGTGCAGCGCCTGCAGCAGATGGTGGGTGCGCAAGCGCCGTTGCCGGTCGGCATCGGCACGCCGGGAGCGCCGTCGCGCCTCACCGGTCGGATGAAGAACTGCAACTCGACCTGTCTCAACGACCGCCCCCTGCAGCAGGATCTCGAGGCCTTGCTGGGACGCGAGCTGCGGCTCGCCAACGATGCCGATTGCCTGGCGCTGTCCGAGGCCAGCGACGGTGCCGCGGTCGGGGCACAAACCGTGTTCGGCGTGATTTTGGGTACGGGTGTGGGTGGTGGCATCGTGGTGCAGGGGCGCTTGCTATCCGGGCCCAACGCCATTGCCGGTGAATGGGGCCATAACCCCTTGCCGTCGCCACACGATGACGAGCGTCCGGGGCCGCGCTGTTATTGCGGACGCAGGGGCTGCATCGAGACCTGGCTCTCGGGGCCGGGGCTGGCGGCCGATCATCTGCGCTACACCGACGCTGCGCTGAGCGCCGCCGAGATTGCCGAGCACGCGGCTCGCGGAGACCGCAACTGCGTGGCGACGCTGGCGCGCTATGAAGCGCGGCTGGCACGGGCGCTGGCGGGGGTGATCAATGTGCTCGATCCCGACGTGATCGTCCTCGGCGGCGGCCTGTCACGGATTGCGCGGCTGTACCGTCAGGTGCCGACGCTGTGGCCGCCGTGGATCTTTTCGGACGCCATCAGCACCCGTCTGGTCGCGGCACAGCACGGCGACAGTTCAGGCGTACGGGGTGCGGCCTGGCTGTGGCCCGCCTGCGGTGGCCCTTGATCAGGCCGCTGGTCATTCCGGCAGATCCTTCATCGCGTCACCGCGCTTTGCCCCAGTCCGGCGAGAGGCGCCGAATCCAGAGGCTGCCGACGATCTGGATGGTGATCAGGGTCAGATGGCTGCCCATCAGCAATGCGGAGGGAACGGCGGCGCCGGGCGGTATGCACAGCACGAACGCCGAGGTGACCTCGGCGCCGCTGATGTGCCGCTTGGCCAGACGGTGATGCAGCAGATGGAAGGCTTGCACCACCAGCAGTGCGAGATAGGTGGTATCCGGGGTGAGCATGGCGATCTCCGGTGGCGACGGCAGCCTGCTCGGCGCGGGCTTGAATGGCGATGCGCCGCAGTAGGCACCCTGTAGTCGCTACAGGGTCAAGTCTGGTGCGCTCAGGCCGGCCGCCGATCGACCCAGATCAGCCAGCGCCGCATCAGCCGTACCGACAGCCACAGGCCGATGAACAATGCAGCGCCGAGGTGCAGCAGCAACACGCCTGCGGCCATCAGCAGCGGCATGCCGCCGGTGCCCTGGATATAGGCCGAGAGCGAATCGAAGGGCGCGATCCAGCCCATGCCGGGGTCCGCAGCGCTGGCCTGCAGCGCGATCTGCACCAGCACCAGCAATTGCCACAGGGGTACCGCGAGCAAGGCGTAGAGCAGCAGGTGCAAGACGCCGGTGACGATCCAGGTCCGTGCCAGGAAGCGGTGATGACTTGCGGCGATGGGCGCGGACGCTGCCGCCAGCCAGCGGTGCAGCAGCCACGCCAGCGGCGACAGCAGCGCCGCCAGCAGGCCCAGATTGAGAAACACCAGGCCGGTCATGCACGCCGCCAGCAGGTAGCCCA
>JBEBWZ010000237.1:0-3255 GCA_040391865.1 Solimonas flava | reverse complement strand
GCGGCAGGCGCAGCGAGAGCTTCACCGCGGTCTGCGGCCGCAGCACGTTGCCGGCGTTGGCCAGCGGCGGCAGGCCATCGACGCCGGTGACGGCGAGTTGCGGGCGCCAGGTGCGGTTGAGGATGAGTTCGGTGAGGTCGTCATTGACCGGCTGCATGCCGTCCACGAACGGAAACTTGTTGTGGACCTCGTCCTTGAGTGTCTGCGCGACGAGCCGGGCTTGCTCGATGCGCTGCGGTGGAATCTCGACGTAGAAGTCCTGCGGCTTGATCGCGCCGCTGGTTTCATCCTCCAGCCGCGACAGCAACTGGCGCAGGATGCGGAAGCTGGAGGCGACCACGCCGGAGGCGTCGCCGGAGTGCACGCCTTCCTTCAGCACCTGCACGCGCAAGTTGCCGCCGGCGAGGCCGCGCAAGCTGGTGGTGAGCCAGAGCTGGTCGTAGTTGCCGCAGCCGGAATCCAGGCACACCACCAGCGAGGGGCTTCCGAGGCGGGGCATCAGGTGATCGACATAGAACGGCAGGTCGTAGCTGCCGGACTCCTCGCAGGCTTCGATCAGCAGTACGCAGCGTGCGTGCGGGACTTTCTGCTCGCGCAGGGCAAGCAGTGCGGCGAGCGAGCCGAACAGGGCATAACCGTCGTCGGCACCGCCGCGGCCATAGAGCTTGTCGCCGATGCGCTTGGGGGTCCAAGGGCCGAGGCCATCGGCCCAGCCGCTCATTTCCGGCTGCTTGTCGAGATGACCGTAGAGGATCACGCAGTCGTCGGATGTCTGGCCGTTGGTGGCCGGCACGTCGACGAAGATCAATGGCGTGCGGCCCGGCAGGCGCACCACTTCGAGCGTGGCGCCGGGCAGTGCGGCGAGCTTGCTGCGCGCCCACTTCTCCATGAGCCTGACGGCATCGTCCATGTAGCCGTGCTCGACCCACTGCGGGTCGAACAGCGGCGATTTGTTGGGGATGCGGATGTACTCGGTGAGCTGGGCGACGATCTCGTCTTCCCATAGCGTGCTGATGGTTTTCTGGATGCTGGCGGTATTGGGCATGACGGTGTCTGGCTGGCGTTTGATCGCAGTTTAAGGCGGCCGGTGGCGGGCTGGCGCCGGTATTCCTACGGGCTTTTTGAAGGCTGTAAGGCGTAGGCCGGCGTTCAGTCGAAGCGGAAGCTGGCGAACTCGTCCACCGGTGCACGGTCGCTGCGCAACTGGTTCACCGGCGCGCTGTCATCCGCATAGCCCAGGGCCATGCCGCAGTAGACCAGCTCGTGGTCCGGCAGCTCGAAGTGGGTTTTCAGGGTCTTGCGCAGGGTGCCCCAGAACTCCTGGAAGCAGGTGCCGAGCCCGTGCTCGGTGGCGGTCAGCGCCAGCGACTGCATGAACATGCCCAGGTGTGCCCACTGGCCGGGGCCCATGCGGCTGTCGATGACGAAGAAGATGCCGACCGGCGCACCGAAGAATTCGAAGTTGCGGCTGAGCCAGCGCAGGCGCGCCATCTTGTCCTCGCGTGGAATGCCGAGCAGGCCGTACATGTCTTCGCCAACCTTGAATCGGCGGCTGCGATAGGGCTCCCAGAGGTTGGGCGGGTAGACCGGCTGCTCGCTGTCTTCCGCAGGCATCAGGCCCGGGTAGTTCTGGGCCAGCGAGATGACGGCATCACGCGTCTGGCCGGCGACCACGATCACCTTCCAGGGCTGCAGGTTGCCGCCGGAGGGCGACCAGCGGGCGGTGTCCAGCAGCTCGCGCACCAGTGCTTCCGGTACCGGGGTCGGCAGGAAGGCGCGGGTGGAGATGCGGCGCCGCAGGGCGGCGCTGACACCTGGCGATGAAGGGTTAACCGGGCTCATGGGGATGTCGCCTACAAGGGAGTGCAGACGTTAGCACTGCCATTGTCATCGGTGCGGCCGTCACTGCCGCTCGACCTTCAGACCTCGCCGCTGATGTCTGCCTTCTCCCCGTCTTCGGGGGGAAGGTGCCCCGGGAGGGGCGGATGAGGGGCGGCACCGGTGAGGCAATGCACAGCAGTCGGTTGCGCCGACGCCCCTCACCCCAACCCTCTCCCCGCAAGCGGGGAGAGGGAGACGGGTTGCATGCCGATTCGGTCTAGACAGGCTCGCAGCGTTGCCGGGCCTGGAATTCCGTCTGCAGGCGCGGCAGTTCCACTTCGTCCGGGATCAGGATGCGGAACAGGACGACGCCGCGGCGGCTCGGCGCCTGCACCACCTGGGCACCGGCGGGAACGGTGGCCGGCGTGCCGTGGCTGAGCAGCAGATCGATCCGGCGCTGTCCGTCTGCGCCCGTCGTTGCGGTGCGGTCGTTGTAGGCGAAGAAGTTGCTGGTGTCGGCGGCAAAGCCCGAGATCGAGAAGTAGCTGTCCGGCACTGGCGCGGTGATATGCAGCGGGCCGGCGGCCAGGTCGAACACACAGGCGCTGTAGAGCAGGTCCGGACTCAGGCGCACCACGGTGCGGGCGCTCGCATCGGGGCGTGGCGAAGGCAGCGCGATGTTGATGCCGCCGCGTTCGATGACCTGCGCCTGCTGCGTGCGTGCGGTGGCATCCGTTGCCGGCACCGCGGCCGCCGTCAGGGTCTGCGTGCTCATGCGCTTCATCACGTAGTGGTTGATCAGGCTCGGCAGCGCCAGCACCGCCAGCGTGTTGAATACCGGTACCAGGATCAGGAACAGGAGTAGATGGCCGCGCCAGCTCATGTGCAGGCCTCGCGCCGGATGGCGGGCAGAGCGACCGTTGCCAGTTGCGTGACGAGTTCCGCTGGCGGGTTGTACAGCCGCAGGGTCAGCGAGAACGCGCCGTGTTGGGGAATCGGCAGCAGCGCCGCTGGATCGGCGGCATCGGAAACCCGCGATGACAGCGCCAATTCGATGCGGCCGTCAGCGGCCGATGGCAGCGTGCGTGCATTGACCGCATAGCGGTTCTCGGCATTGTCGATCAGGTAGTGATCGGCGCCGTAGGCGGTGAGGCTCCACCAGCGTGCCGGCGGCGTCGGCCCATCGAGGTGATAGCGGCATTCGCCGCGCAGGGGTTCACCGGCGCTGTCGGTAAAGGCGGTGAAGTAGATCGCCTCCTCGCGGCGCAGTGCATACAGGCCGGCCACCGCGACCGCGGCGCGCTCCCAGGGATTGGCGCTGGCGCTGCCGGTGGTGGCGCTGGTGCGCCAGGGGCCGTTGTGGACGCTGTTGCGCTCCATCAGCGTGGTCAGCACCGGGCGCAGCAGCAGCACGCTGACGACCGCCGCGACCAG
>JBEBWZ010000236.1:0-3324 GCA_040391865.1 Solimonas flava | reverse complement strand
GTCGCCGGGCGCCAGCCAGCGGATATTGACGATCTCGCCAGCCTCCGCCGACGCGGTATGATGGTCAGCTATGGCAATGCTTCGGGGCCGGTGCAGGCGTTTTCACCGGCGGTGCTGGCGCAGAAGGGTTCGCTGTTCCTGACCCGCCCGACCCTTGCGACGTACATCCACAGTCGCAGTGATCTGCTGGCGACGGCGGCCGAGCTGTTCGAGGTCGTGTCGAGTGGCGTGGTCAGGATCGAGATTGCGCAGCGCTATCCGCTGAATGAAACCGCGGAAGCCCATCGTCAACTGGAAGCACGCGCCACGATCGGCAGTACCGTTCTTCTGCCGTAGTCATGCGTCGTACGGGGCCTTGCCGGCGACGGCAGTCCGGTTGACGTTGCGGTACACCGTCCGCATGATCGATGGCAGCAATGATTGGGAGCGAGCCGTGTACTCATGTCATGCGGTTGCTGCGTACGCGCGCGACTGCCGTATGCATTCGACGCGCCAGGTGTGATCGATGATCTCCGCCGAACCGGAAGTGGCCAGCATTCTGGTCGTTGATGACCGGGCGTCGAACATTCATCCGGTCAGTGCCTTGTTGCAGCAGCATGGTTACCAGGTGTTTCCCGCGCTGTCCGGGCGACAGGCGCTCGACAGAATCGAGCGGGCGTTGCCGGACCTGGTACTGCTGGACATGCGCATGCCGGAGATGGACGGTTTCGAAGTGTGTGCGCTGCTCAAGAGCAACGACCGTACCGCGACGATCCCCGTCATTTTCCTGACCGCATCCTCGGAGCGCGAGGCTGTGGCACGCGCATTTGCCGCCGGTGCCGTCGATTACGTGACCAAGCCATTCGTTGGCGAAGAACTGCTGGCGCGCGTCAGAACCCATGTCGATCTGAAACGGATGCGCGATCATCTGCTGCGCCTGGCCAACGAGCGTGCGGACCTGACGCAGATCGTGGCGCATGATCTGAAAAATCCGCTGACCTCGATCATGCTGGCGGCCGATGGTCGCGGTGTCGCACCGGATTCGGAGATCGCCGGCAATCTCGCAACGATCCGGCAATGCGTCGATCGCTGCATTTCGTTCATCGATCAGTATCTCGGGCGCTGGGCACTGGCCGAGCAGGTACAGATTCCCGAACTGTTGCCGACCTTGCTCGGGCCGGTACTCGATGCCGCCTGTGCAGAGATGCGCCCGAAGGCGGAAGCGTGCGGCATGACGCTGAAGCTGACGATAGTCGATGATCCGGAGATCACGGCCAATGCCATGGTGCTGCGGCAGATCGTCGACAACCTGCTGTCGAACGCGGTGAAGTATGGTGCCGCCGACAGCGAGATCGAGGTCGTTTGCGCCGTCGGCCGTTCCGGCATGTTGCGCCTGACGGTCGCCGACCGCGGCCCGGGGATTCCACCCGATCAGATCCAGCATCTGTTCAAGCGCTATGTGCGTCTGGCCGGTGCGATCAGCGTTGCGCATTCCTCGGGCATCGGCCTGGCAATGTCCAAGGTGCAGGCGGAACGCATGGGTGCGCACCTGTGGTACGAGAGCCGCGACGGCGGTGGCGCGCTGTTTTCACTGGCACTGCCTTTGGCACAGTCGCGGGTCTAGGCTGCCGGCCGGACCGGATAAGCTTGTCAGCCCTGCCACTTCCGGATATTTCCGTCGTGCCTCTCGCCGCTTTCATGAAGTCCTTGCAGCAGCATCCTGATCGGGTCGAGTTTGCCGACACCATCGCGCTGATCGATGCGATGTACCACTACACGCCCACGGCCTTTCACAACGGCGAGCTGTTCAATGCGGCGGGTCAGAATGCCGGATCGTGCAAGATCTTTGCGTTCGCTCGGCTGCACGGCCTGGACGCGACGCAGACACTGGCCTGCTTCGGCCGTCACTACCGCGAAGACGTGCTGCAGCATCCGGACGCCGAGGGTCATCAGAACATCCGCAACTTCATCCGCGGCGGCTGGGCCGGCATCCGTTACGAGGGCGTGGCACTGCGCCCGCGTTGAAGCCGCAGCCACCGGGCTCAGCGGATCAGGTACTGCGACAGCCAGTCGCGCAGCCAGGCGGGAATCTCGGTCGGGCGCCGCGTCTGCTCGTTGGTCATCACCAGCACGGTCTCGGCACTGCCGAAGCAGCGTTCGCCGTCGAACAGGCCCTGGCCGATGCGGCAGGAGGTTCTGCCGAGGCCCAGAACACCGGTGCCGATGTCGACTTTCGCGGGCCAGAATGCTTCCGCCAGGAAGTTGATGGTCATCTGCGCCGGCAGGAACAACGCACGCGACTGGCTGCGGTCGCTGAGGAAATCCTTCAGGAACAGCGAGCGTCCGGTCTCGCAATAGGCGCCGAAAGCCAGGTTGTTGACGTGTCCGACCTGATCGGTATCGGACCAGCGGACCTGTTCGTGTTCCCAGTGCCGGAAAGATGCGCGGTGGATCAGGGCGGCGTGTGCGGCGGGGCTGCTCATGGCGGTATCGGGCGTAACATTTCGACGATATAGTATTATCACATACTAATATGCCGACACCAGAACGGCAGAGGAGAAGTGAGTGATGGCTCCCGATGCGTTGCAGATGGCGGCGGCCGTGATTTTTGCCATCGCGTTGTTGCACACGTTCTCGACCAAGCTGTTCGAGCGCATGGCGCACCGCACTCCGCGCCATGCCGGGCTGCTGCATCTGCTGGGCGAGGTGGAGGTCGTGTTCGGCTTCTGGGCATTCGTGCTGCTGGTGGTGATGGCCCTGCTGGTGGGCGGTGGCGAAGCGATCGCGTACGCGGAGTCGCGGCAGTACACCGAGCCGCTGTTCGTGTTCGTGGTGATGGTCATTGCCGCGTCGCGACCGATCATGAACGCGGTGGAGCGCAGCGTTGCCGCCCTGGCCAGTCGGGTAAGGGGCGCAGAGGTGCTGGCGCGGGTCTGGTTGAGTCTGGCACTGGTGCCGCTGTTGGGCTCGCTGATCACCGAACCGGCAGCGATGACGCTGGCGGCCTTGATGCTGCAGCGGACGCTGTTCGCCGCCGCAGTCCCGGAGCGCCTGAAGTACGCGGCGCTGGGCGTGCTGTTCGTCAACGTCTCGATCGGTGGCACGCTGACTTCTTTCGCCGCACCGCCGGTGCTGATGGTGGCGGCAACCTGGGGCTGGGACTCGCTGTTCATGGCCAGCACCTTCGGCTGGCGTGCGGCGATTGCCGTGCTGATCAATGCCACGGTGGTCTGCTATGCACTGCGGCGATATCTGCCGGCGTGCGCCGAGGGTGACGACACGGCCGCGAGGATTCCGCCGCTGGTGACGCTGATCCACTTTGCGTTCCTCAGCGCGGTAGTGATC
>JBEBWZ010000235.1:0-3347 GCA_040391865.1 Solimonas flava | reverse complement strand
GCCTCCCAGCCCTTCTTGGAGATCATCGCCAGCGGCATCGGGTACTGCCCGCCCGCGTTGTTGACCAGGCCGTGGACCTGGCCGTGCTCATCCAGCATCTGCTTGATGACTGCCTTGACCGCCTCCTCGTCGCGGATGTCGAAGGCGTATGCGGCCACGGTGCCGCCATCCTCGCGGATTTCGGCAACGGTCTTGTCGAGCTTCTCCTGCTTGCGTCCGGTGATCAGCACCTTCGCGCCCAGTGCGGCCAGTTCGTGCGCGGTGCAGCGGCCGATGCCGGAGCCGCCGCCGGTGACGATGATCGTCTGTTCTGCGAACAGATCGGCGCGGTAAATCGATCGATAAGCCAAGAAATTCTCCATGCATCGCAGCGGGCGGACAGTGAATGACGGGCCGTCGCCGCACGGAATCGACATGGATCAAGGTCCAATCGCCGGGGTTCGGACGATAGGTAACAGGGATTTCCAGATCCGCACAGCGCAGGGCCACCGGCCGGATTCTAAGCCGGTTCTGGCGCAGCGATCACCCGATATCGACATTACCCTGCGATGTCGCGCAGCACTGCTCAACGGACCGCTGCCGACTCCGACTTGAGCGTCGCCGGCGGCGGCTCCTGCGGTGGCAATGACGACATCGGCGGCGGCTCCGGCAAACCCGCGAGCTCCGAACGCGTGACCTTGAACCGCATCTTGAACTTCAGCGCGCGCTGTTCGACCAGCCAGTACGAGACCACGCCCAAGGCAACACCACCGATCACCGCGATCACATGACCCAGCTGCGTCGGCAACGGCACCTTGTACGAAAACCAGATGACGCCGGCAAACGCGAGCCCCTGCCACATGTAGATCGAGTAACTGCGCTCACCGAGCCAGGTAAACCAGCGGAAGCTCAGGAACCAGCGCAGCGGCCGCAACTGATTGGTCAGCATCAGGCCGATCAACCCGAAGAAGAACATCGAGAATCCGAGCACGTTCCAGCGCCAGCTGCCATAGGTACGCAGACTGAAGAAGTCCTTCACCTCATCGCCGACATAGCCGCCCCAGATGTACGGCGCGATGATCGACAGGCCCGCGCCGAGCATGAACGCGTACAGCAGATTGACCTGCGCCCGCGCATAGCCGCCCTCATCGCGCACCCACATCTCCAGCACCGCCATCGCCGCGCCGAATGCGAAGCCATCGGCACGCGTCCCCAGCAGAATCACCGCCGCTTCCTCACTGCGCAGCGTCACACCGAGCGCAACGAAACAGACACAGACCAGCAGCAATGCCGGCACACGCTTGCCCACCAGCAGAATCAGCAGCGGCCACAGGATGTAGAACTGCTCCTCCGCCGCCAGCGACCAGGAGTGCAATACATAGGATGGATACTGGTAGGCAAAGTCGGCCGTGGTCGCACCATAGCCCTCGAGAAACTGCGTGAAGGTCAGCAACTGCCAGAACTTGATGTCGTGCCAGGGGCCGTCCACCGCGTTGCTCTGTACGGTCCACAGTGCCAGATAGGCAACGATCGCAAAGAAGTACACCGGCCAGATGCGCAGCGCGCGGCGGATCAGGAAGTTGCGGATACGCAGCGCACTGAGATCGGTATTCAGCAGGATGCGGGTAATCAGAAAGCCGGAGAGCACGAAGAACATCTCCATCAGCCCCCAGCCCCAGAACAGTTGCGGCGGCCAGGCGTGCACACACAGCACGATGACGCAACCGATACCGCGCATGCCATCGAGTTCCAGCAAGCGTTTGCCATCCACCGATGCTGCCCTCCCCAGTCGATCCTGCGAGGCTACTGCGCGTGTACGGCGTTCATTGCATCCGACTCAAGGCGCCGGCATCTGCGCTACCGGCTGGCGCTGCGGGTTGCCGTGCTCCAGGCCATCCTTGCGCCTGGGCTGGAATCGCTTCTTGAGTTTCTCGCCCCAGCGCTCGACCGTTTCCCGCGACACATGGGCCACACCGATCATCGTTGCCCACAGCAGCACCGAGTACCAGAGATCGAAAAAGTCGGCGCCAATCTTCTGGCCGAGGCGGTAATACAACCCAATGATCGGCATGTGGAACATGTAGAACGCATAGCTGATGCTGCCGAAATACAGCAGAATCCGCACCGAGAAGATCCGCGAGAAAAACCCCTCCGGCCGGTACACCACACAGGTGATGACGGCGGTATACAGATAGGCAAACGACAGCACCACGAACGGCGTGCGCTCGTTGATTCCGGAAATGCCCCACCAGCCCAGCGTGGATGCGATGTAGAGGAATGCGCCGATGAAGGCCGGCACCACCAGGATCGCCCCGATCACGAACACGCGGCGCTGCGCCGCCGGACTGGAGAAGAAGACGCCCCGGTGGAACAGTGCCAGCGCGCTGCCGAACAGCAGGCCGTCGGACCGCGCCGCGAGCACCTGCAGCGACATGCCGGAATGACGCAGCAACATGCCCGCAACCAGCAGCGCCACCATCGCCGCCAGCAGCAGACGCGGGCGCGGCAACAGCGACATCAGCAACAGCGGCCACAGCACGTAGTACTGCTCCTCCATCGCCAGTGTCCAGGCATGGCCGAACCACGGCACATAGTCCTCCCACCAGCCGACGATCGGCGCGCCGAAATTGGACGGCAGATAGTCGCGCCAGAACTGCAGAAAGAAGAAGCTTTCGCTCAGGTAATCGATCTCGCGGGTGTTCTTGCCCAACAACAGCGGCACCAGCACGAAGATTGCGAGCGTCGAACACAGGGCCAGGTAATACACCGGCCAGATACGCAGGATGCGACGCATCCAGAAGATCCGCAGCGATGACCAGCTCGCCGAAAAATCGCGCAGCAGAATGCCGGTGATCAGAAAGCCGGACAGCGCAAAGAACATGTCCGGCGTGGTCCAGATCCAGAAGGTCGCCGGAGTGCTGCCGTAGGCATGCATGATCGCGACGCAGACCATTGCTGCACCACGCATCCCATCCAGCCCGTGCATACGCGTCATGCCCGTCCCCCCGCTTGTCGAGTGCGACTGTTTCGTCGCTGGCTTCTCGATGCATCCTAGACGAATTATGGCGTCCTGTGCGGCGGCCGTTGCGAAAAGCAAGAGGGCCGGTCCATCACGGACCGGCCCTCTCTTGCCAAACTTACCGCCTGGCGCTTACAGCTTTCCAGTCAACTCCGGAACGATCTGGAACAGATCGCCGACGAGACCAATGTCGGCCACCTCGAAGATCGGGGCCTCCGGATCCTTGTTGATTGCCACGATCGTGCGCGCATCCTTGATCCCGGCCAGATGCTGGATCGCACCCGAGATGCCGACGGCAAAGTACAGCTCCGGCGCGATGATCTTGCCGGTCTGGCCGACCTGCATGTCG
>JBEBWZ010000234.1:0-3404 GCA_040391865.1 Solimonas flava | reverse complement strand
GCCGATGAACAGGCTCATCGTGAAGCCGATGCCGCAGAGCAAGGCCACGCCGTAGAGCTGCGTCCAGTTTGCGCCGTGCGGCAGCTGTGCGTAACCGGCACGGATCGTCAGCCAGCAGAAAGCAAACACACCGATCTGCTTGCCCAGGAACAGGCCGGCGGCAATGCCCAGCGGGACCGGTGCCAGCAGGCTCGCCGGGCTCATCCCGACGAAGGAAACCCCGGCGTTCGCGAAGCCGAAGACCGGAATGATCAGGAACGCCACCCAGGGGTGTAGCCCATGTTCCAGACGATGCAGCGGTGAGTGGTCTCCAGCCTTGCCTGCGGCGGTGGCGCGGATCGGAATCGTGAGTGCCAGCAGCACACCGGCCAGCGTCGCGTGAATCCCGGATTTCAGCACCAGCAGCCACAGTACCGCGCCCACCGCGAGATATGCCGGCAGCCAGTGCACACCCATGCGGTTCATCACGATCAGCAGGCCGAGCGCCACTGCGGAAAGCCCCAGCGCCTGCAGCGACAGTTCGCTGGTGTAGAACAGCGCAATCACGATCACGGCACCCAGGTCGTCAATGATCGCCAGTGCGGTCAGAAACACTTTCAGCGAGGTCGGCACCCGCCGTCCCAACAGGATCAGTACCCCCAGCGCAAACGCGATATCGGTCGCCATCGGCACCGCCCACCCGCGCAAGGCCACGCCATCGCCTCTGGCAATCGCTACATAGATCAATGCGGGGATCACCATGCCACCCAGTGCGGCCACCCCCGGCAACACCCGCTGTTGCCAGGAAGACAATTGGCCTTCAACCAGCTCCCGCTTGATTTCAAGGCCGACCAGCAGGAAAAACAGCGCCATCAGCGCATCGTTGATCCAGTGCAGCACGCTCAGCCCCAGCACCATGGCGTGCAGACTGTCGAAGTAGGTCGCGGCCAGTGGCGAGTTGGCAATCACCAGCGCCAGCGCGGCGGCCACCATCAGGAGGATGCCGGCGGAGGATTCGTGCCTGATGAAGGCCAGCAAGAAGGAGGTCGGTGCAGCCCGCATCATTGAGAAAGCTCCGTGAGGTGATCGCGGCGCGCGGCAGGCCCGGATCAGCCGGAACCGCGGCCATCCGTCCTTGCGCAAGGAACCGTCGGCATCGCCGACGGCAATGAAGATGCAGCGACCGGTTCAGCCACCACGGACGGATTTCACCACGGCCTTGCTCGTGTTGACCACCAGCAGCACCACGGCGCCGGCTGCGATGCCCGCCAGTGCATTGAGCACAGTCGGCGCCAGCGCTGCGAAAACCACCCCCAGGCCAGGCATCGCCAGCAACGAGGACGCGCCGGCAGTGATCGCCTGATGCAGCGACGGAATGCCATGCGTCAGGATGCCGCCGCCAACCATGAACATTGCCGCCGTGCCCAGCACCGACAGCGCTTTCATCAGCCACGGTGCCAACGCCAGCAGCGCGCGTCCCAATGCCCGCTGCGCGCCCGACGTGCCCCTGCTCAGATGCAGTCCGGCGTCATCGAGCTTGACGATGCCCGCCACCAGGCCATAGACACCGACGGTCATGATCGCCGCGATCGCGGTCAGCACCATCAACTGCTGCCCAAAGCTCACCGCAGCCACGGTCCCCAGCGAAATCACGATGATCTCGGCAGACAGGATGAAATCGGTGCGCACCGCGCCCCGGATCTTGTCCTTCTCGAAGGCGACGATATCGACCTCCGCACTCGCCAGTGCCTGCAGATGCTGAGCCCGATCCTGCGCGTCATCCGCAGCCGGGTGCAGGAAGCGATGCGCCAGCTTCTCGAAGCCCTCGTAACACAGGAACGCCCCGCCCAGCATCAGCAAGGGCACGATGGCCCAGGGCATCAAGGCACTGATGGCCAACGCGGCAGGAATCAGGATCAGCTTGTTGCGCACCGAGCCCTTGGCCACGGCCCATACCACCGGCAGCTCGCGATCGGCCCTGACGCCACTCACCTGCTGCGCGTTGAGCGCCAGATCGTCGCCCAGCACACCTGCGGTTTTCCTGGTCGCCAGCTTGGTCATCGCGGCCACGTCGTCGAGGACCGCGGCAATATCATCGAACAGGGTCAGCAGACTGGCTCCGGCCATCACTATCCTCGCAGTGGTTCTGTCGCCGCATCGTAACGCGTGCGCGGTCCCGTTTCGCCGCTGCACTGCGTCGACGTGCGCCCGCGACCTCCCGCGCGCAGCGGGATCGCCGTCACCTGCGCAGCCCTGGTCAACGCGCATTCTCAGCGGCAAGCGCTCGGGTGCAAGCCGGCGGGCAGGCGGCGCTGTCGCGATCCCGATCGAGGTATCGACCTTTCGACAAGCCGCCGGCCGGTGCGGTGTTCCACCGCAGCAGCCGGTGAAACGCGGCAACCGACTACTCCGCAAAGGTGAGGCTGAGCCATCCGGCCAGCGGCATAGTGCCGGCACGACATCGGGCCAGAGAGCCCACCAGGGGAGCATCGTCATGGCGGGAAAGGCGTCTGCATTGGGCTTGATCGCCTGGGCTTATGTGCTGTGCATCGGTGCCGCTGCTGCAGTGCTATATGGCCTCGACCTGCCGCAGCCCTGGGATACCTTGGCTGCCGATGTGGCGGCGACGCTGGTGATCTTCGCCTTCAGCCGCCGCTACCGGAACTCCAGCTTCTACGATGCCTACTGGAGCGTGATCCCGCCCTTGCTGGCCTTGTACTGGTATTGCGCCAACCGCAACACCGGCGTCGATCCCACCCGTGCGGCACTGGTGATCGGTCTGGTCTGGCTGTGGGCGATCCGCCTCACTGCCAACTGGGCCACCTACTGGCAGGGGCTGCAGCATGAGGACTGGCGCTACGCACTGGTCCGTGCGCGCGCCGGGAAACATGCATCGCTGGCGGATTTTTTCGGCATCCACCTGTTCCCGACCCTGCAAGTGTTCCTCGCCTGCCTGCCGATCTACGCGGTGCTGACGCGCGGCCAGGCTCCGCTGGGCTGGCTCGATCTGCTGGCGGTCGTGGTCACCTTCGGCGCGATCGCGATCGAAACCGTCGCCGATCTGCAACTGCATGCATTCATCGCGCGCAAAAAGACGCCCGGCAGCTTCATCACCCATGGCTTGTGGCGCTGGTCGCGCCATCCCAACTATTTCGGCGAACTCGGCTTCTGGTGGGGCCTGATGCTGTTCGGGCTCGCCGCCGCACCGGACCAGGGGTGGTGGATCGTACCGGGTGCGCTGGCCATGACTGCGATGTTCGTGTTTGCCAGCATCCCGTTCATGGATGCCCGCAGCGTCGAACGGCGCCCCGCCTATGCCGAGCACATGCGCAAGGTCTCGGCACTGATCCCGCTGCCGCCCCGGCGCTGAAGAGCAGCGGCCACCATCGCCGAGCCTGTGCCGTGCAGGGCCGGCGCTGTACAGT
>JBEBWZ010000233.1:0-3415 GCA_040391865.1 Solimonas flava | reverse complement strand
GAGGCGGGCATGGCCCGCCTTTTTCTATGGTGGCGGCGGGAGTGACAGGTTTCGATGCCGCCGATGCCGGGTGCGGGCTGAAGGAGTGAGGTGTGGCGCTCAAGCAAGGCGGTGAAGCTTGAGGTCGTGGCCGGCTCCGCATCACGCGCGATCTGCGGCACCGCTAAGATGGCGCTCCCTCCGTGTTGGTGCTGTCGCATGTCCCTGCAGATCATGGTTCCGTCCTTCAGACCTGTGGGCGTGTGCGGCTGATGGCCTCCCGTTCCGCGCAGCTGTTTCTGGCGTTTGCCACGGTGTACGTGGTCTGGGGCTCGACCTATCTGGCGATCCGTATCGGCGTCAAGGACATGCCCCCGGTGTTGTTCGCCGGGACCCGCTTCCTGTGGGCGGCGCCGGTGATGCTGGCGTACGCCTATTGGCGGGGCGCGAGGTTGCCCACCGCGCGCCGGGATTGGTGGGTGATCGTCATCACCGCGCTGCTGATGCTGGTCGGGGCGAATGGTCTGGTGACCTGGAGCGAGCAGTGGGTCGAGTCGAATCAGGCGGCGCTGATCGTCGCGACTTCGGCCCTGTGGATGGCCTGGTTCGGCACCTGGGGCGGAAGGGGTGAGCCCTTGAATCGCGGTACGGTGATGGGTTTGCTGCTGGGCTTCTTCGGGGTTGCAGTGCTGGTGGGGTCCGGACTGCAGCAACGCGGCGCACCGCTGCTGGCATACCTGGCCCTGCTGCTGTCGCCAATGCTGTGGGCTGCCGGCTCGATCTATTCGCGGCGCTATCCGGTCAGTTGTGCGCCGGTAATGATGGTGGCTTTGCAGATGGCGGTGACGGGACTGGTGATGACCGCGTTGGGACTGGCGCTGGGCGACGCTGCGCGCTGGACCTGGACGGTCGACGGTTTCGCCGCGCTGGTCTATCTGGCGCTGCTCGGTTCCTGTGTCGGCTACGGCGCGTATTTCTGGCTGGTGCATCAGGTCGCGCCGTCGCAGCTGGGAACGTATGCCTACGTCAATCCGGCGGTCGCGGTGTTGCTCGGATGGTTGATGCTGGATGAGCATCTGACCACGATGCAGGTGATCGGCACCTTGATCATTCTTGCGTCGGTGGTGCAGGTGACCTGGGCTTCGCGGCGTCGCGCGGGCTGATTGGCAGATGGGGGACGATTCGTTGCGTCGTTACGCAGGTGTGTTGGTGGGGCTGGTCCTGAGTGTGCTGTCGGCTGCGGCGCATGCCGAATCCGTGCTGCGCGTTGGCAATGGCCAGGAGCCGGAAACCCTGGACCCGCATCGCAGCAAGAGCGTCAGCGCCGCCAGCATCCTGCGCGATCTGTATGAAGGCCTGACCTCGGTCGCGCCGGACGGGCGCGTGATCGCCGGCGCTGCCCAGTCCTGGGAGATCAGCGCCGATGGTCTCAGCTACACCTTCTTTCTGCGGCCGCAGGCGCGCTGGTCGAACGGCGATCCGGTCACGGCGCAGGATTTCGTTGCCGGCCTGCGTCGCAGCGTCGATCCGGCGACCGGCTCCAGCTACGCCGGGATGCTGTCACCGATACGCAATGCGCCCGCAGTCATCGACGGTCGTCTGCCGCCGCAGGCGCTGGGGGTTGCCGCCATCGATCCGCTGACGCTGCGGATCGAATTGAGCGGGCCGACGCCCTACCTGCTGGGCATGCTGACGCATTCATCGACGTTCCCGATCCACGGCCCCAGCCTGCAGCGCTGGGGCAAGCAGTTTGCGCGCGCCGGACGGTTGGTCAGCAATGGCGCCTACCGCCTGCAGGAATGGGTGGTGCAGTCGCATGTCAGCCTGGTGCGCAACGCGCAGTACTGGAACGATGCGCAGACTCGGATCGAGCGCGTGCGCTATTACCCGACCGAGGATCTGAACTCGGAACTGAAGCGTTATCGCGCCGGTGAACTGGATGTCACGTTCCAGATTCCACTGGTGCAGGCGCCATGGATCCAGCGCGAGCTGGGCTCCGAACTGCGGGTGGCGACCTATCTCGGCGTCTATTACTACGGCTTCAACGTGACCAAGCCGCCGTTCAAGGATAACGCGAAACTGCGGCAGGCCCTGGCGCTGGCAATCGATCGTGAACTGATCACGCGCAAGGTGATGAACGGCATGGCGCAGCCGGCGTATGCCTGGGTGCCGCCGGGCACCGCCGAGCATCGCAGTCAGCGGCCGGACTGGGCCGACTGGCCTCGCGAGCGGCAGCTGGCCGAAGCGCGGCGCCTCTATGCCGAGGCGGGCTACTCGGCCGAGCGGCCGCTGAAGACCGAGATCCGCTACAACACGCACGAGGATCACAAACGCATCGCGGTGGTGATTGCCGCGATGTGGAAACAGCATCTCGGCGTGCAGGCGACGCTGGTCAACGAAGAGGCCAAGGTATTCTTCAACAATCGCGAGCTGCGCAAGGTCACCGAGGCGTTCAGGGGCGGCTGGATCGGCGACTTTGACGATGCGTCGACGTTCATGGAACTGCTGCAGTCACAGCGTGTGCATAACAACAGTGGCTGGGTCGATGCCGAATACGATGCGCTGCTGGCACAGGCAGCGGCCGAGACCGATATCGGCGCGCGGCGGCAACTGCTCGAGGCCGCGGAGCGTCGTCTGCTCGAGGAAATGCCGGTGATGCCGATCTATTACTACGTGTCCAAGCATCTGGTGAAGCCGCAGGTGCGCGGCTGGCAGGACAATCTGCTGGACTATCACTACAGCAAAGACCTGAGCGTGGTGCGCTGATGTTGAGTCTGGCCCTGCGTCGACTGATGGTGAGCTTGCCGACACTGTTCGTGCTGGTGACCCTGTCGTTCTTTCTGATGCGTGCCGCACCGGGCGGACCGTTCGATCAGGAGCGTGCGCTGCCGCCGCAGATCGAGGCGGCGCTGCAGGCGCAATACCAGCTCGATCAGCCCTTGTGGAAGCAGTATCTGAACTACCTCGGTGGACTCGCGCGCGGTGATCTGGGGCCTTCGTTCCAGTACGAGGGCTATCGGGTCAGCGAACTGATCGCGGCCGGCCTGCCGGTGTCGCTGATGCTGGGCCTGTCGGCGCTGCTGCTGGCGCTGCTGTTTGGCGGTGCGGCGGGGATCGTCGCGGCGCGTTACCGCAATCGTCTTGGCGATCATGCGCTGATGACGGTTGCGCTCGCGGGCCTGTCGCTGCCGAACTACGTGATTGCGCCGCTGCTGATCCTGCTGTTTGCGGTGACCCTGGGCTGGCTGCCGGCGGGCGGCTGGATGAGTGGCCGCTATTCCGATGCGCTGCTGCCGGTGCTGGCGCTGGCCCTGCCGCAGATGGCTTACGTGGCACGCCTGACGCGCGGCAGCATGGTCGAGGTCTTGCGTGCACCGTATATCCGCACCGCGCGTGCGAAAGGCCTGCCGGAAAGAACGGTGCTGCTGCGTCATGC
>JBEBWZ010000232.1:0-3421 GCA_040391865.1 Solimonas flava | reverse complement strand
CACCGAGTTCAATCACGGCGTCGCTTTCGCGCTTGATCGGATAGCGTGCCCGAGCCGGCACGCCGCCAGGCCAGGCGGAGGAATCTTGGGGATCAATGCAGATGATATTGCCTTGGAATTCGTCGCCCCATCGGCCTGCCCGGCCGGCGAGATTCCAGAAGTCGTGTGCCTCCATGGGGTGGCCGATCCCTTTGCGGGGACCTCGCAACACGATAGTGCGACACGACAGGTTGACTCCCTCGATGAGGGTCGAAGTGCAAACAAGAAAGCGAATCTTGCCCGCACGAAAAAGCCGCTCGACTTCGAGTCGGATCAGTGAGGGCATGTTGCCGTAGTGAAATGCAACCCCGCGTTCGACAAGCGCAGCTAGCCGAAACTGCGGGTGTACGCCTTTACGCGCAAGATCTGCAAGCTCTGTGAGTTCGATATCCGGCTCATCGGCGGTCGGAAGTAACTGGCTGATGAGGTCAGCGACCTCCTCGGACTCAGCCGCACCATTGGCGTAAACGAGAGTTCCGCCGCGCTCACCCGCTGCCGCAGCAATAAATGCGAGCCGCTTCCTCAAGCCTGCCGGCGAACTGGCGAGTTCAAGTACGCCTACGGGGAGCGATGTATTGCGTTGGCGCACCGACAGCGCCCAGCGTTTCGGCTTGCGGGGAACCTGCTCCGCCAGAATGAGGTTCTGGAGGACAGTGGGGGCATCACTCTCAATCGCAGCCGCTTGGATGCCATCTGGTGCGTCGGCGATCAGTTCCTCAGGGTTCTGTGTCGTTGGACTAATGAATAGCAGCTTGAGGGCAGCGTTGGCACGGCTGGCTCTCTCGATCGCGTCCTGAAGGATGACCCCACGCTGGTTGTCGCCGATCTTATGAGCCTCATCGACGATCAACAGGTCAATTACGATGGCATCTTCGAGGACATTGGCGAGAAGGTGAAGGCGCTCCTGCGTGAAAACCAGGATTAGTTTCGTCTCACCCCGACGCGCTACGTCGTACTTTTCTCGCAGCGGCAAGGAAGAGACTTCAATAGCAGGATTCGGGCCAAGAAGAAGTTGTAGGCTGGCTTCGATCTCCGACACGAGCGCGCGTGTCGGCGCGAGATACACCGCGACTTTGGCCTCGGTTGAGCGCATCTGATCGAGAAGCCATTGCAAAACGAGAAAGGTTTTTCCCGATGCGGTTGGCGCTGAAGCCGATAGCCAGTCATGGTCGTTGGCACTATTCCAGAAACGTTGCTGGAACTCGTTGACTGGAAGCCAGCGGCCGCTTGATTCAACCAGCACTGACTGATCCATTTGCCGTCGCTGCGCCTCTAAACGCAGCGACATGCCGAGCCGACCTTCGAGATCGGTGGGGAGTAGCTCACGATGGGTGGCGAGGGTGACCGCGCGAAAATTGGAGAGCTTACTCAGCAGCACCGCAGCGGCGTCCCGGGCTGCATTGCTCGTGGAGAGTGTTACGGCTGCCGTTGCGATCCGAAGAGCCGCATCTTGATGCACTCGATCGTTGGATCGGGCAAGAATGCTGCCCGCGAACAACAAGCGGGGCCAATCTGGCGCTGTTTCATCCCCATCGCCAGTTGGCATGGGGGAAAGATTGTCGAGTTCGCTCCTCACGGTTCTTTGCGTGAGTGCATCGAGTTCTTCGCGCAAGCCTTCGTCGACGAGCCAACTCTGAAGTTCGTCGATATTCATTCGGTAAGCCCCATCGCTGTGAGGAAGGCTGAGCGGAATCCTTGGGAGGATGGTAGAGGCAGGCAAAACAGCTCGATTTCGACCTGTTCAAGTTTTTCTGCTTCTAGTCGCGCCCCGATGTTTGTGCGCCATGTCTGGAGCCCGGTGCGTGCCGCGTTCTCGATCTCGTCCGCGATGGCTTTGACTTGGCCTGTTGGATAAAAATTTGCATCAAATCCGACCAGCGCAACTCCGCAATATTGGACGCGCTTGCATTTTGGTGAGTTTTTGTCGAAATAGCGTTTCAGTGCCTCAGTCAACTCGGGCTTACTAAGGTCGGCTTTATCGGCGAGCAAAATCAAATCGCGCTCGCGCTCCGCGCCTTCATGGTCCGGCTCAATGAGGAATGGCGCGAGTGAACTTAGGCACTCCCGTATTGCCGCACTTGGTGTGTCGTAGAGCTTCGATTCGCCCCAGTAGAGCTTCAGGATGCCGTCGGGAGTCACGCCGGCATAGACACCATCGGCACCGTGATAGTGCATACGCGTGTCGGTCTTTAAATCCATCTTGCAGAGGATCTGCGGAAGCTTTAGGAATCGCTCCGCGAGCAGGAAAAGTAGCATTTCACCGCCCTCTCCGGTCTTGGCGAGGTCCGTGAATGATTGACGCGCCTGCTCTACGAGTGCGGCGACAGCTTCAGTACTGTTGTATTTGGCATCTCGCGCCTTGGCCTTGGTGAGCTGAGTGCGCGGGATAGCGTAGTCCGCCACGGCGTTGCGCATGAATTCGGCCAATCTATGCGGTTGCACTCGGCCGTTTGCGTCGACTGTCAGGCAATGGCAGTGGATTTTTATCGCGTGGCCATCAATCTCGACCTCGCGCTCGACCAGGGTCAGGTGAACCTCCAGCGCCTCGGGGTCTCCTGTAAGCGCGGCTGCCAGATCAGGTGCGGTGATGTTCGACAGATTTCCCCTCCATCTCTGCTCGTTTCGTAGAAGTGAGCAATTTCTTATTTTCCGACTATTTACACCTGCACAGGCAGCCCGTCCACCATTGTCTTTGTGCTAGGAGTGGTGGCGGCAGGTGGTTCTGTGCCGGAGTTTAGTGACTCAGCTGGACCTCCCGGTATCAGGGTTCGATAGATTGTTAATCTGGTGGGAATACGGGACTCAGCGCTTTTCGAGGGCGCAGAACCAGTGGAAGGGTGGATTTTTCGCACTCTCCTGGGCTTGGAAAGCCTGCTTTTGGCCGATCAGCGCTGCCGAAATCGCCAATGGAGGGCAACTCCAGGACCACTACGCCCTATTTATCTCCCCGCACCCCATGCGCCGCCACCACATCCGCTACCACCATACTCACCCGCTTGCCAGTGGGAATGTGCAGAAACTCGTTTGGCCCATGTGCATTGGAATGCGGCCCGAGCACACCGGTGACCAGGAACTGTGCGGCGGGAAATTTCTCGCCGAGCATTCCCATGAAAGGAATGGTGCCGCCTTCGCCCATGTAGGCGGGCGGTTTGCCGAAGTAGCTCTGTGAGGCCTGCGCGACGGTGTCTTCCAGCCAGGGCTGCAGTTGCGGTGCGTTCCAGCCGGTGGCGGATTTTTCGGTTTCCAGCTCTACCTTGGCGCCGTAGGGCGGGTTGGTTTCCAGCAGTTTCTTGAGCGCGGTGGCGGTGGTTTTTCCGTCCAGCGTCGGCGGCAGGCGCAGCGAGAGCTTCACCGCGGTCTGCGGCCGCAGCACGTTGCCGGC
>JBEBWZ010000231.1:0-3482 GCA_040391865.1 Solimonas flava | reverse complement strand
TGGCCGCGCGGCAAGACACTGGGCGGCAGTTCGTCGATCAACGCGCAGGTCTATATCCGCGGCCACCGTTGGGATTACGATCATTGGGCTTCGCTGGGCAACGAGGGCTGGAGCTACGATCAGGTTCTGCCGTATTTCCGCAAGCTGGAAAACTTCGAGCCGGGCGCAGACGAGTATCACGCGCAGGGCGGGCCGCTGAATGCGATGCGGCTGTTGCATCCCAATCCCCTGGGCGCAGTGTTTGTCGAAGCGGCGCAGCAGGCCGGTTACTCCGTCAACGAGGATTTCAACGGTGCCGAGCAGGAAGGCTTCGGCTTCTTCCATGTCGCGCAGAAGAACGGCGAGCGTTGCAGCAACGCGCATGCCTATCTGCGGCCGGCGGAAGACCGCGCCAATCTGGAGGTGCTGACCTGCGCGCAGGCCACGCGCGTGCTGGTCGACGGCAAGCGCGCGGTGGGGGTGCGGTACTTTGCCGATGGGGTTTATCGCGAGGTGTTCGCGCGGCGCGAAGTGATTCTCGCGGCCGGCGCGATCGGCTCGCCGCATCTGCTGCAGTTGTCCGGCGTCGGGCCAGCCGGGCATCTGCGTGCCAGGGGCGTGCCGCTGGTGCATGACTTGCCGGGTGTCGGCAGCAATCTGCAGGATCATCTGGACATCATCGTGTCGATGAAGTCGCGGACCCGGCTCGGGGTATCGCTGCATCCGCGCTCGCTGTGGCGGTCGCTGCGCGGCTTGTGCAGCTATCTGTTGCGTCGTCGTGGCGAGCTGACCAGCAACGTCGCCGAGTGCGGCGGCTTTCTCAGGAGCGCGGCGGAGGAACCGATCCCGGACCTGCAGATGCATTTCGGTGCGCTGGCCAACGCGTACCACGGCCTGGACCTGCGGTCTGTGTTCCGTCACTACGGCTACTCGATCATGACCTGCGATCTGCGGCCCTTGTCGCGCGGCAGTGTGCGCCTGGCCAGCAGCGATCCTTTGCAGCGCCCGGCGATCGATGCCAACTATCTGGCCGAAGCGCGGGACATGGACAAGATGGTGCTGGCGATCCGCCGTGCGCGCGAGATCCTGGCGCAGCCGGCATTTGCCGCGCATGCCGATGTGGAACTGGAACCGGGTGCCGCGCTGCAGTCCGACGCGCAGTTGCAGCAGTGGGTGCGCGAGCGGGCGGAGACGATCTATCACCCGGTCGGCACCTGCCGCATGGGGCAGGATGCAGACGCGGTGGTCGACAGCCGTCTGCGGGTGCACGGCATGACAGGACTGCGTGTTATCGATGCGTCTATCATGCCGACTCTGGTGGGCGGCAATACCAATGCGCCGAACAGGGCGCCGACATGATTCTGGAGGATGCGCTGCAGTCAGCCGCGGCGCGCTGACAGGCGCAGCAGCGAGGACAGCAGGATGAAGACGGTCGCGGGAGTGTGCATGGCGTTGCTGCTGGGTGGCTGCAGCGCAGCGGGGAACTGGCTGGGCGGCGCCACGCCCTTGCGCGTGGAGGAAGTCGGCAACAGCAGCAGTTGCGGCATTTCGGGCGCCGAGACCACGCTGCAATGGCTGGGCAAGCGCGAGGCGGTGCAGGCCTGGCAGACGCAGAGCGGCATCGAGTTGCTGCCTGAGGGCGCGGTCGCCGGCAGTTATGTGTTGATCAGCATGGGGCAGCGCAGCAGCGGCGGTTACGGAGTGACGGTCAGCCGCGATGCGCAGGTGCGCGACGGCCGCGTGCAGCTGCAGGGCACCTTCTTCGCCCCGAAGGCGGGCCAGATGAATATCCAGATGATCACCAGCCCCTGCGTGCTGGTGCGCCTGCCGGAAGGCGCGTGGCGTGCTGTCGAGGTGTCGGATCAGACCGGACGGCTGCGTGCCAGTGCCGAGCGTGCAGAGTGAGGTCTGGCGGCGCTTGGCTGCTGGCGGCGCTGAGCCTGCCGGTACTGGCGCAGGTGGCTCCGACCACGGAGCAGCTGCCGCCGCTGCCTGAGGACTTGCTGCGGGTTCTGGCCACCGAGAACACGCTGACGCCGCTACCGCCTACCGAACCTTCGGCGCGCGTGGTGCTGGACCCGGCGCCGCAACCGCCCTTGCCGCCGCTCCCCGAACTGGAACGCGCTGCCGAAGCGGCGGCAGCAATGGAAGCGGAGCCGGAGCGGGCCTCGGAGAACCCGATCATCGCGCCGGTTGCGGCTGACGCTGAAGGGGAGGCCGTGCCGTCGGAAGTGGCGACGGAGGCTGCGCCGGAGAGTCCGGCTACGGTCACCACCGCGGTGGACGGAGACGCGCCGCCGGCAGCGGTTCCGGTTGCCGTGGCTGAACCTGAACCCGACTCCGGAGCTGCAAGCACATCCGAACCTGCAGCGCCTGCAGCAGACGTGGAGCCCATGCCGCAGGCGTCGCCATCGACGCCGGCCGTGCCCGCGATCGCAAGCCCGTTGGCGGATCACGAACGGGCGGCAGAGGTGGATGCTGCGGTGGCGGTGGTCGACGAGTTTCATCGCACCCTGCGTGAAGGCTGGAAGGACGGTGTGCTGATGCTGCTCGAGTCCGACGTGGTGATTGTCGAGCAGGGCTATCTCGAACGATCGCGAGAGGCGTATGCCCGCGGCAATCTCGACAGCGACATGGTGTTTGCCGCGAGCACGCAGCGTGAGGTGCTGCAGCGTCAGCCTCAGGTTCACGGCAATCTGGCCTGGGTGGTGACGCAGGCGAGAACCACGGGACAGCTGGCGGGGCAGCGCGTACGCCTGGAAAACGCGGAGACCATGGTGCTGCGGCGTCAGGCCGGAACCTGGCGCATCATGCACATTCACTGGTCTGCGCATACCCCGGATACTGAGTAAATCGGCCCCATTGTCGCTTTCGGGCCTGCGCCGGTAAGCTGCGCTTTTCCATTGCCGAACAGGCGGATATCCGATGCTGCGCTATCTTCCGGCGCCGATCCACGGCGTTTTCGTTCTCTTGCTGCTCGTTGCCAACACCCTGTTCTGGGCGATACCGCTGTATCTGGTGGTGCTGCTGAAACTGCTGGTGCGTGGCGGCGCGCGTGATGCGCTGTCGCGCGCCGCGGCCTGGGTCGCGCAGAACTGGGCGATGTGCAATCTGGCGCTGTCGCGGATGTTCATGCACATCGAATGGGATGTGCGCATCCACGCCACACTGAAGCCGGACGGACAGTATCTGGTCTGCTGCAATCACCAGACCTGGAACGACATCTTCGTGCTGATGTCGGCATTCGGGCGCAAGGCGCCGTTCTTCAAGTTCTTCCTCAAGCAGGAACTGATCTGGGTGCCGGTGCTGGGCCTGGCCTGGTGGGGACTCGATTTTCCGTTCATGAAGCGCTATAGCAAGGAAGCGCTGGAAAAGAACCCGGCCCTGCGCGGCAAGGATCTCGAAACCACGCGCAAGGCCTGCGAGAAGTATCGCAACCAGCCGGTGCTGATCCTGAATTTTCTCGAAGGCACGCGCTACACCCCGGCCAAGCACGATGCGCA
>JBEBWZ010000230.1:0-3592 GCA_040391865.1 Solimonas flava | reverse complement strand
GCCATCTGGCCCATGTCGCGCTGTGCACGCTGGCCGCTGAGTCCGGAGATGCCGCAGCAGCGCGCGCCTTCCTGCAACAGCGCCTCATCCACCCAGGCCGGGCGCTGATCGATCAGCGCGAAGAACTCGCGCAGCGGCGCCGGCGCGTCGGGCAGGCTGTCGATGCCCTCACGCAAGGCGCGGTCGAACAGCGGCCGGGTGTCACGCAGACCGTTGTCGGTCATCCACGCCAGCAGACGATCCATCGGCGGATCGCCCTGGTTCAGCGCCAGGCCCATCGCCTGCCATTGCGCCGGGCTCGGCTCCGGGTTGCCGCGGATCAACAGCTTCAACGGAGCCGCCATGCGCCGGCCGCTGGCGGGATCGACGCCGTGCCGTCGCGGGATGCCGGGTACCGCCTGTGCGCCTTCCGCCATGATCGAAATCCGTCCGCATCGCCAATGAGCCTGCGCTACCCTATTGCGAGCAACGACTCGCGTTCAACTCGCATTTGGAGCCACGGTGCGCAAGCAACCCTCACAGCAACGCTCGCGGGACATGGTGGCGCAACTGCTGCAGGCGGCGGCGCAGGTCATCGCCGAGCGTGGTCTCGACGGTGCCAGCACCAATCACATCGCCGAAGCCGCCGGCGTCAGCGTCGGCTCGCTGTATCAGTATTTCGACAGCAAGGACGCACTGGTCGAAGCGCTGCTGCAACAGTTTGCGCAACGCGTGCTGACGGTGGTCGACGAGCGCCTGCGCAGCCTGATCGACGCCGACGCGCGCACCATCACCCGCGGCATTCTCGAAGCCGTGTTCGAGGTGGCGGAACAGGACCCCTGCCAGCGCGAGCTGGCGCGGCACTGGCACTTGCTGCGCACCCAGAGCAGCTTCAAGGCACTGGAGCAACACATGCTCGAAGCCTGCCGGCTGTACCTGCTGCGCCACCATCGTGACTACCGCATCGACAACCTGCCGGCGGCGCTGTTCGTGTCGATCAACTCACTGCACTACACCGTGGCGCACTACCTCGGACAAGAGCGCCCGACCCTCTCGCGCGACGAAGTGATCGGCGCGCTCAGCGACATGCTGGCCGCGTATCTGCAAGCGGGAAACACCAGCTTGTAGGGCGGCCCGTGGCCGCCGGCCTGGTTCTGGAATGAATCCCGACGGAGGGGCCCCTCGATACACCGGCGCTCACGCGCCGGCACTCGGGGTGAACGGTTCGGTTCAGCCATCTCATCGAACTACTTCCTGAGATTCGTCAACAGTTCGATGAGGTGCACGATGCCGGTGTAAGGCTCTGTGTCATCTGCAGGATCAACACCTTGCGCTAGTGCTAAGGCCCTGTTGATCGCTGTTTGAAGGGCGGGCTTGGTTTCTGCGAAGGTCCGGCCATAACCTTTTTCGTAGTTCGGGAGATGTCGCTTCAGACGACGCAATGCTTCGTCACGGTGTATCAGGTGACGAACATCCTCGAAATGCAGCAGCAACCAGAATTCAAAGCTCGGCCGCGACGGAATCGCGGTGAACTCGACCGGCTGTTTGAGATCGTTCCGGAGCTGTCCATCAAGCGTCCGGGCAAGCGCGAGTGCATCGTGAAAGGTTCGATGTTCGTCGCGATCGAATACGGCGTAGACCTGCTCGAAGACACGCGGCCGGATGTTCTTGTGGCTATCACCCTGCTCGAACAGCTCGCGGGCGTATTCCACCACCTGAATCGGCTGCGTTCCGAGCGCGCCCGGCTGCACCTCGACATTGGCGGAATGCAGCCGATACTCAGCCCGGATCTCCTTGAAATAGTTCGGCTCGGTCTTCGATCCCTCCGAGACGATCAGGATGCGGTCGTAACTGGCCCGGCGGCTGCGCTTCCGTTCAAGCTGCCGGCGCTGGCGTTCTTTCGGTGAATTGTCCCGCCCCATCAGTGTCTGAGCTCCAGGTCTCCGAGTAGCGGCAGCCCACCGTAGCGCCCCATCAGGTAGCCACGCTCCAGCGCCTCGTTTTTCCGGGGGCTGAACTCTGAAAGGCCATACAGGCGCGAGGCCTGATCACGCTCCTTCTCTACGAACCAGACCTGGTCGCGACGGAACAGGTCCGGGGCATCGAGCAGCGACGTGTCGTGAGTCGAGAAAATCAGCTGTGCACCGCTTTGGTTGAGTTCGATGCTGTGAAAGAGCTGCACCAGCCGCCGCACGAGCAGCGTGTGCAGGCTCGTATCGAGTTCATCGATCACCAGCGTCAGGCCCTTGCGCACAATGTCGAGTACCGGCCCGGAGAGAAACAGCAGATTGCGGGTGCCGCTGGACTCATCAGCCAGGCCGAACACGGCCTTGCCGTTCTCCGTCACGTGGTGGAAGTGCAGCTCGTTCTGCTCGATCTCCTCCGCCTGAACCTCGGTCTTTCCGGCGGCGAGATTGAAACGCACGGCCTGGGCGGGCACCTTGCGAGTGACGACATCAATGTCGGCAATGCTGATGTCCGCAGCCGCAAGAAACTGGCAGATCGACTTCTTGCCATCGGGGTCCCGAAGCATCTGAATGGTCACGCCCTGGTTCAGGGGGGTGACCTCATTGAAGATCACCAGATGCTTTGCGAACCAGTTGAACACCGGGCTCAGCTGCTCGCTATTGAGTTGCGCTGCCATTGAGAGGAACAGCGCATTGGGTCGCGTGGCGGACTCCCACACCGCCTTCTGCCCCTTGAGGCTCGGGCCGAAATCGTAAACGTCGCGCCCGCTCTTCTTGTCGAAATGGCGCTTGAACCAGTGCTGCGGTTTGAACGCCTTGTAGACCAGCAGATGCTCGCTGACGATGCGCTCGGGCGTCATGGCGAAGCCGTACTGGTGCCGAACCCCATCGACGAGGAACGTGGCTTCGAACTCGGTCGGCTTTCCGCTGGACTTGGCATCGAGGCGGAATGGATGCACGTTGAAGGTCTGGCCCGGCTGGACGACGGTAGCCGACTCCACGACCACGCCCCGCATGTACTGCAGAGCCTTGATCAGATTCGACTTGCCGCCGGCATTGGCACCGTAAATGACCGCGCTCCGCAGCAGTGTTGGCGCCGCAGAAATCCCCGTGGGCTGCGTATGGGTATCGAGCAGGGCCTTGTCCTTCGACGCAACCATGCTGAGCACCTGCTCGTCACGCAGGGACCTGAAGTTTGTTACACGAAACTCGACCAGCATTTATTTATCGCTCGAATGTGTAAATAAATGGATTTATTTCACTTATGAAGAAAATACACGGATTATTATAGCGCTCATGTCTGGAATCAGATCAAGTTCCCGCGATGGGCGCCGCGGTGACGCGGACTAGCTGATCAAGCCGTCATTCCGGCGAAAGCCGGAAACCCAGGGTCGGCAGCCCGCGGATAGCGCAAACTAAATTCCCATACAGGACAGGGAGATAGCGAAAGCGGCGAAAAAGACATGTGCGGATTGAGCCGGCGCCTGCGTGCCCCTAGAGACGACACCGGCAAAAAAGCCTGGTGCGAAACCTGAAGCCACGGCCAGTGGGAGGAGAGCAGCATGGGCATCACAGCCACGACGCGAAGTCGGATCGGATCGGATCGGATCGGATCGGATCGGATCGGATCGGATCGGATCGGATCG
>JBEBWZ010000229.1:0-3596 GCA_040391865.1 Solimonas flava | reverse complement strand
GTGCCTGTTCGTCGGCGGCCAGAAGATCATGGAACTGAAGCTCGAAGCCGCCGAAGGTGTGCGCGGCGTCGGGCTCAGTGCGCAGGACATCGCAGCGAGCGAAGCGAAGATTTTCAGGGATACGCCCGAGCTGACGTTTGCCGATCTCAGCTGAGCGCGCTAGGCCTGACAGTACGAGGAGCGACGATGACCGCAGATAACGTGGCAACGAACGCGGCGAGAGCCGAAATCGCCGATGCCTGGCAGGATTTCTCGGAACAGCTGGCCGCCAGCGCCGCGATCATTGCCGAAGCCGATTTCGCGGATAACCCCCGCGATCTGGCTGAGGGTCATCGCTATCTGGCGCGCGTGATTGCATACGCGATGCAGGATTCGCTGTGCTTCTCCGACACCGAGTTTCCCGGCTTTCATCGCGGTCTCGATCATCTTGCGCCCTGGGGCGCTCCGAACATCGACAACGTCTACACCATGGCGACGATCGATGGTCGAAACGCGTATCGCGTCTGGGCCAATGTCGCGAGCATCGATGGGTTCATTCTCAATCTCAACGAAGGGGTCTATCCGGTATTCCCCGGATTCAAGACCTCCGCTGAAACCAGCTCGCGTGAACTGCAGATCGGCGCCGACGGCAGCTTCGAGATCATTCTCAGCGCGGAACGCCCGGCGGGCTGGAGCGGCAACTGGCTGCGCCTGAACCCCGCGGATCGCAAGTTCGGTGTGCGCCAGTATCTGACCGACTGGCAGCAGCATCGGCCGGCGGAGTTTCATATCGTCAAGCTCGGCAACGAGGGCAAGGCACCGTCGCCGCCGACTCCGCAGCAGATCGCGGCGCAACTGACGGAGTCGATCAACTGGGCGCAGACCCTGGCGCGCTATTACCTGCAGCGTCTGCAGAATGAGCGTGCGGTCCGCCAGTTCAATGTGCTGCCGCCGCCGGAGAAAAGATTCCGGGTTCGGAGTACGTGCATTACGGCATCGCGTTCTTCGATGTCGCCGACGACGAAGCGCTGCTGATCGAGATGCCGGTGGTCGAAGCGCCGTACTGGGGTTTCCAGCTGTACAACTACTGGAACGAATTCACAGATCCCTTCAACCGCGTCACCAGCATCAATCATCGCCAGGCGCAGATCGATGACGATGGCGTGTTCCGCGTGGTGATCGCACAGCGCGACCCCGGCTGCGCCAACTGGCTCGATGCCGCAGGCCAGCGCCGTGGCTACCTGTGGTACCGCTGGATCTGGGCTGCGCGGGCATCAACCCCGACGGCGCGACTGGTGAAGCTGCAGGAGGTCGATACGCTATTGCCGAAAACCGCGCCGCGCATCGATGCGGATACCCGCCGTGCGCAGATCATGCAGCGACGTGTGCATCTCGAAGGGCGCTACTACCGCTGAGGTATTGCTGAAGCATGCGCCTCCCGGCTGCGAGAGCCGGGAGGCGCTCTGACTTACAGTTGCTTGAGCAGCGATTCGGCGCTGCTGACATCGACCTTGCCTTCCGGCTCCACCGCCAGATAGCTGACCACACCGTTCCTGACGATCGCGGCATAGCGCTTCGAGCGTACGCCCATGCCGCGCGCGGTGAGATCGAAATCCAGACCCAGGGCTTTGGTCCAGGTGGCGCTGCCGTCACCGAACATGCGGATCTTGCCCTGGGTCTGCTGTTCGCGCGCCCAGGCGCCCATCACGAACGCGTCATTGACACTGACGCACCAGATCTCGTCGACGCCTTTGGCCTTGATCGCATCGTGATGCTGCACGTAACCCGGCACATGCTGGCGTGAGCATCCGGGGGTGAACGCGCCCGGCAGCGCGAACAACAGAATGGTCTTGTCCTTGACCAGTTCGCCGACCTCGAACGCATTCGGACCGACCACGCAGGCGCCCGCGGGCGCATCGTAGAACTCGTACAGGGTGCCTGCAGGCAGGGTGTCGCCGACTTGAATGCTCATGCTGATGTCCGTTGATGAGGGGACGGCGACCATAACACTGTGGCTGTGTTGCGCAATGCGATCCGGCATCGACGGAGATGTCTTGCGCGAAAAATCCGTACGGAGGTAGGGGGATCGGCAGCGCCAGCATTGTTAGTGGCATGAACAGCCGATGCAGAATTCACAGCCGCTGGCACCGCATCGCATTGCTGCTGATGCTCGGTACCGGTGCCGCCTTTGCAGCCAGCGGCGAAGCCGCGCCGGCGATGCGCTACACGCTGCCGCCGGCGAGCCTGGCGCTGACGCTGGAGCGTTTCGGCGAACAGAGCGGCTTGCAGATTCTGTATCCGCCGGAGTTGATCGCCGGCCTGCACAGCGACGGACTCGACGACGTGCTGCTGCCGTTGCAGGCCTTGCAGACGCTGTTGCAGGGCAGCTTGGTGCAGGCCGAATTTGTCAGCAAGGATACGGTGATGCTGCGCGCGTTGACGCAGGAATCCCGAGCCAGGGAGAAACAGCGATGAAATTGCTGCACGTCGGATTTGCGGTCAAGGACATTCACCGCTCGATCAAGCTTTATCAGGAAGCGTTCGGTATCCGCTGGGAGCCGGTCAAGGAGTACGCCTTGACCACTTACATCGACGGGGTTGCGAATCCGACCAGGGCCCTGGTCACCCACGGCCTGACCGATAACGGTGTCGAGTTCGAGATGGTCGAGAACGTTGCCGGCATTTCCGCGGACTCGCTGATCCTCGGCGATCGCGAAGGCCTGTCGCACATGGCGTTCGTGGTCGAGGATCTGGCGGCGGCGCGCGCCGACGCCGAGGCGCGCGGTATCCGCACCGTGTCGGAGTTCCGTTCGGAGAAAGTTGATTTCATTTTCCTGAAGGACGAACGCCTGGCCGGTGCGCTGGTGCAGCTGGTGCAGTTTCACGGGCCACGCGGCGCGTGAGGCACCTCAGTTGCTGCGGTCCTGCAACAGATCGGCCAGCAGCAACTGCGGTGAATCGGTGAAGTCCAGGGTCGAGCCCTGGATCCGCAATGCCAGCGGCGCGATCTCGGGCTGGAACACGTAGCAGGCGCCGTTGATGTGACCGGTGCCGGCGGCGTTCTCCAGGGGATCAAGCGTGATCGTGCGCGAGCCGGAGATCATCGCGGCACGGCGCAGCACCACGATCGCTTCGATCATGTCCGGATCGTCGCCAAAGGTTTCGCGCGCCCAGCCCAGCAGCTTCTGCCAGTCACGGCCGGCAAAGGGTTCGGGCGCGATGATGCGGCGATCCTGCACCGTCCAGCGCAGCACTTCGGCGCCATCGCGGCGCAGGATCACTTCGCGCGGGCCTTGCGGCTGCCACCACGGCGCTTCGATCTCGTACTCGCGGCGTGTGGTGCCACGCGCCGCGTGCGCCACGGCCAGGCCGGCGGTATCGAATACATGCGTGCACTGCTCGCTGGCAGCGGTGTGACGAAAGATCGCGGTGGGGTCCGGCGACAGCGGCATGCCGATCAGGCGGTTGATCTGCGCGGCGGCGGCGACGCACAGCGTCCATGGCGTGCGCAGCGGAAAATCCTCGATCGCCGTCACTTGCTGGCCATCGTGGCGCAGCGCGACGCCGTAGCGGTGTGGATCGTCTTCCATGTCGGCGCGCACCCAGCCGGGTGTGCC
>JBEBWZ010000228.1:0-3623 GCA_040391865.1 Solimonas flava | reverse complement strand
ACGGAAACACGTTCAGCACTTTCCGCTTGCCGGAGAAATCATGCAGAGGCACATCTTTCAGATCGACATTGACCAGGCGGAAGCCCGGGCTTTCGCTGCCGGCTGCCGGCAAATCGCCGTTGGTCTGGATCGGGGTGCCGCCCAAGGTAATGGTCGCCATCGTCAGCTCCTTTTATGCCGCAGACAGAATCCGGGCCAGTGCATCGCGATAGTGCGCGATCTGGGCTTCGGTCTTGGTTTCGGTAGCACAGACCAGCAGTGCGTCGCCGAGTTCGGGGAAATGGCGGCCGAGATCGAAACCGCCAAAGATGTCTTCGCGGGTCAGTGCCTGCAGCACCGGCGCCACCGGCTTCGGCAGGCGGATCACCGCTTCATGGAAACGCGCGCCGTCAAACACCACGCTCACGCCCGGAATGCTGCTCAGGGCTGCGACCAGCTTGCGGGTATTGGCCATGCTGGCACTGGCGACCTGCGCCAGTCCTTCCGGACCGACCAGCGTCATGTAGATCGTCGCCGCCGTCACCAGCAAACCCTGGTTGGTGCAGATGTTGGACTTGGCCTTGGCGCGGCGGATGTGCTGCTCGCGCGCCTGCAAGGTCAGCGTGAATCCGGGCTTGCCGTCGAGATCGACGGTGCGGCCGATGATCCGCCCCGGCATCTCGCGCACGAACTCCATCTTGGTGGTCAGGAAGCCGAAGTACGGTCCGCCGGAAGCCAGCGGCGCCCCCAGCGGCTGGCCCTCGCCGCAGACGATGTCGGCGCCGGTGGCGCCCCAGGTACCCGGTGACTTCAGCAATGCCAGCGAGGTCGGATTGACCGATGCCACCACCAGCGCGCCCTGCGCATGCGCCCAGTCGGTCAGTGCATCGACATCTTCGAGCTGACCAAAGAAATTGGGCTGCTGGATCACCACCGCGGTGATGTCGCTGCCTTCGTAGGCGCGCAGCGATTCGAGCAGCGTGCGTCCCGACTGCGGGCAGTAGTCCACCACTTCAGGGCGCACGTTCTGCGCGTAAGTCGTTGCCGCCACCACGTCGCGGTAGAACGGATGCACGGTGCGCGGCATCAGCACCCGGCCGGAGCTGCTCTTCTTGTTTGCGCGCACCGCCATCAGCAACGCTTCGCCCAGCCCGGATGCGCCGTCATACAGCGAGGCGTTGGACACCGCCATGCCGGTCAGCGCGGTCATCATGGTCTGGTATTCGTACAGCACCTGCAGCGTGCCCTGGCTCGCTTCGGCCTGATACGGCGTGTAGGCCGAGTAGAACTCGCCGCGCGTGGTGATCTCCCATACCGCCGCCGGAATGTGGTGCTCGTAGGCACCGGCGCCGATGAAGTTCAGCGCCGTGCCGTCCTGCGCGGCGCGCTCGCGCAGCAGTTGCGACACGCGCATTTCCGGCAGGCCTTGCGGCACGCTCGTCAGCGGACCGCAGCGCAGCACCGCTGGAATCTCGTCGAACAGCGCATCGATGCTCGGCGCATTGATCGCCGCGAGCATCTCTTTCACATCGGTTTCGGTATGCGGAATGAACGGCATGGTCTTATCGTGAGGCGTGAGGCGTGAGGCGTGAGGCGTCAAGCCCCACGACGGGAGATCACAGCGTTTTCAGGAACGCTTCGTAACCGGCGGCGTCGAGCAGACCGTCGAGATCGGCAACGTTGGCCGGCTTCAGCTTCCACATCCAGCCTTCGCCATAGGGATCGTTGTTGAGGATTTCCGGCGCACCGGTCAGCGCTTCATTGGTGGCAACCACTTCGCCGGCGAGCGGCGCATAGACGTCGGATGCCGCCTTGACCGATTCCACCACGGCACAGGATTCGTCCTTGGCCAGCTTGCGGCCCACAGCCGGGGTTTCCACGAACACCAGATCACCCAGTGCCGCCTGTGCGTGGTCGGTGATGCCGATGGTGATGGTGCCGTCGCTTTCGAGACGCAGCCATTCATGGGTATCGGCGTACTTCAGTTCTGCGGGAACATTGCTCATGATTCTCTCCGTAAAAGTTCAGACCGGGCCCGCGGCCAGACGCCGCGACAGGACCTCAGGAAATTAAGGATTTGCCGTTACGCACGAACGGCGGCTTGACCACGCGCGCCGCGACCCACTGCCCGCGGATCTCGACCTCGCAGGCACCCTCGGCGAGGCTCGGAACGCGCGCCAGGCCAATCGACTGCTTCAAGGTCGGCGCAAAACCGCCGCTGGTGGTTTCGCCGATCGCGCCGTTGGCAAAGCGCACCTTCATGTGCGCACGCATGATGCCGCGGCCTTCAAGCAGCAGACCGACAAACTTGTTGGGGGACTTGCCGCGCAAGGGCTCCAGCGCGGCACGGCCGATGAAGGCACGGTCCGCCGGCTCCCAGGCCAGGGTCCAGCCGAGGCCGGACTCCAGCGGATGGCGCGACTCATCCATGTCCTGGCCATACAGATTCATCCCGGCTTCCAGGCGCAGCGTGTCGCGCGCACCGAGACCACAGGGTTTCACGCCAGCCGCCAGCAACTGCTGCCACAAGGCCACCAGTTCGGCATGCGGCAGCATCAGTTCGAACCCGTCCTCACCGGTGTAGCCGGTACGACCGACGAACATTTCGCCAAGCACCGCAGAGTGGAAATGCGCCAGCGCCTCGACCGGTGCGCGCAGCGCCGCCGGCAGCAGCGGCAGGACCTTGGCGCGGGCGTTGGGGCCCTGCACCGCCAGCACGCCCAGATCATGGCGATGGCGGACCTCGACCCCGAACGCCGCGGCCCGGGGCCGGATCCAGGCCAGATCCTTGTCGGTGGTACCGGCGTTGACCACCAGCCGGAACCCGTTGTCATCCATGAAATACACAATCAGGTCATCGATGATCCCGGCGCGCTCATCGAGCATGCAGCTGTACATCGCCTTGCCGGGAATGACCAGCTTGACCACGTCGTTGGCCAGCAACTGGCGCAGGAACTCACGCGTGCGCGGCCCCCGCAGATCGACTGCCGACATGTGCGACACGTCGAACATGCCCGCGTCCTGACGCACGGCATGGTGCTCGTCGAGCTGCGATTGATATTGAATCGGCATGTCCCAGCCGGCGAAATCGACCAGCTTGGCGCCCAGGCGGACGTGTTCGGGGTGTAATGCCGTTTTCTTGAGCATGCGGTTCTGCCGATAGCGTGGATGTCGGTACGAACCGCCCTAACTCTGTCCGGGGACCTGAAAGTTCGAAAGCGGCGGACCGCTTCTGCCTCGTCGGTGGTCAGCCCACAGCGGGCGGACGCTCTCCAGAGTGTTTACAGCAGCATCGCGCTCCTTTTGCCTGAGCGATTCCGGGCGGATTTGCGCCTTCGGCGCCACCAATGAAGGTGGTCTCTCGCGCGATGCTTCGTTACAGCTTCACAAGCTTACTGAACGTCAGAAAAACACATTAGATCAGCTATGCCATCCTTGGCGCGACTTAATCTCTCAATCTATCCCCTGCCCGGCCATCCCTGGCCGGGCGTTCGGTCCCGCACGAAGCTTCGCTTCCTGCGGGACCTCACCCTGAGCGCGTCAGGCGGCTTTGCCCCGTGCGCGCCGCCCCTGTAGGCGGTCGTTCGCGCGATGCTGCTTGATCTGGGCGCGTTCAGTAAACAGAAAGAGCATGTTGTGAAATT
>JBEBWZ010000227.1:0-3648 GCA_040391865.1 Solimonas flava | reverse complement strand
GATTGAAGCCTAAATACGCCGCCAAGACACTCGCTATAGGAATGTTTTTGAAGCGCTTTCTTTATTAATTGACAAATAGCACACCGTCGACACATTCTCATTCTGTATCAACCGTCACCGCCCCACTCGCCTGGGGCGGCACCGAACGCTTATAGAGAGGAGAAGGTCTAGTGTTTAGATACGGCTTCAAGCTGACTGCGATCAGCGTGTCCGCTGCACTCTGGGCAAGCGCCGCCGGCGCGCAGGATGCAGATCTCGTTGCCCCACCCGAACCGCCCACGGCCCAGGAAAGTCCGGCCAGCGCCCCCGCGCAGGATGCCGCCCCGGTTGCCGCAGCCGCGCCCCGCCAATCGGCAATCGAGGAGATCGTGGTCACCGCGCGCAAGCGCGAGGAAAGCATCCAGTCGGTACCGCTGGCGGTCAGTGCGGTCAGTGGCGAATCCCTGGAGCGCGCCAACGTCACCGATGTCAGTGCACTCAGCACGCAGGTGCCGAACCTGGTGATCGTGCCGAGCTCATCCGGCAGCAGTTCGATCCCCACGTTCGCGATTCGCGGCCAGAGCCAGCAGGAACAGTCGATCATCTCCGACCCGTCGGTGCCGGTGTACTTCAACGAGATTGCCGCGCAGCGTCCGCACGGCCTCAACCAGGCGCTGTTCGACATCCAGTCGGTCGAAGTGCTGAAGGGGCCGCAGGGCACACTGTTCGGCCGCAACTCCACGGGTGGCGCGGTCAGCATCAAGGCCAATCGGCCCGGCAAGGACTTCGACGGCTATGTCGGCGCAACGGTCGGCCGCTACAACCGCCTCAATACCACTGCGATGGTGAACCAGCCGCTCAGCGACTGGGCGCAGCTGCGCTTCGCCGGTCAGACCACCGACAGCGACGGCTTCATCGAAGACGTGGTGCTCGGCAGGAACATCAATACCGAGCACACCAAGGCCGCGCGCCTGTCACTGGCACTGCAGCCGGCAGACGGTCTCGATTCGGTGTTCACCTACAGTCGCTATATCCAGGACAACGGCGGCACCGGTGCGGTGATCGTCGATCTCAATCCCGACTCGATGGCGTTCTCGACCCATCCGGGCGCGGCTCCGCGCGGCTATGTCGGTCAGTACAGCGCCGAACAGATGCTGCAGGCACAACGCGATCGCGGCATCTACAGCGGCGCCAGCGGGCTTGAACAGCATTCACGGGTCTCGACCTGGGATCTGTCGAACACCACCACCTATGAGCTGAGCGACAACCTCACGCTGAAGAACGTGATGGGCAGCCGCCGCGTCGACAGCGACACGCTCGAAGACGTCGACGGCTTGCCGATCCCGCTGATGCACATCAACCGCATCGCCGAATTCAAGCAGTTCTCGGAAGAACTGCAGCTGCTGGGCAGCACCGATACCACCAACTGGATCGTCGGCGCGTACTACTTCAACGAGAAAGGCGGCTCCGACGACTACAGCGTCACCCTGGGCTCGATGCTGACGCCGGCCGGCAGCAGCACGCCGCAAGGCACACCGACCGAGTTCCCGGGCTGGTCGCTGACCAGTCCCTGGGGCGAGAACACCAGCAAGTCGGTATTCGCGCAGGTCACGCAGAAGCTGGACCCGGTGCTCGACGGCCTGTCGCTGACGCTCGGCGCGCGCTACAGCTGGGACGAGCGCGTCGCCCGCATCCGCAACCGCTCCGGCGACACCACCGATCCGAACGGCCCGCAGGTGTGCCGTGTCGGCTTCGACCATGACAACAGTCCAGCGACGCCGAACACGCCTTACCCAATCGACCAGTGCGACTTCAGCTTCAAGAAGGACTTCAGCGAACCGACCTGGAACGTCAGCCTCGATTACCAGGTCACCCGCGATAACCTGGTGTACCTGGCCAATCGTCGCGGTTACCGCACTGGCGGCTTCGGTGCCCGCGCCTCCACGGTCGAAGCACTGGCAGAGACCTTCAATGCGGAGACGGTCACCGACTTCGAACTGGGCTCGAAGAACACTTTCATGCTCGGTGAAATGCCACTGCGCCTGAACCTTGCCGTGTTCTACGCCGACTACACCGACATCCAACGCCTGCTGACCAATCCGGCGCTGATTCCGGTGCAGACCATCCCGGCCAACGCCGGCAAGGCGACCATCAAGGGTGGCGAACTGGAGTTCACGTTCCTCCCGACCGATCGGCTCGAAATCTCCGGGTTCTACTCGTATACCGATGCCGGTTACGACGAATTCGTCGACCCGATGACCGGACAGGACCGCTCGGATCAGCCGTTCGCACGCGCACCGAAGAACGTCTACAGCCTCACCACGCGCTACCGGCTGCCGGTCGGCTCGAACATCGGTGACGCTGCGGTGCAGGCGAGCTACTTCCATACCGATGGCTACAGCACCAACGACAGCTACGCACCGCAGCAGTCGGTCGACGGCTACGGCCTGCTGAATCTCCGTGCCGACCTGCGCAATGCCTTCGGCAGCAGCTTCGATCTGGGCCTTTCGCTGCAGAACGCACTGAATGAGGAGTACCTGATGTCGTTCAGCGACCTGTACACCTCGCCTGCCCTGGGCCACGTCTCGCGCTCGCCGGGCTTGCCGCGCGCACTGAGCTTCGACGTGCGCTATCGCTTCGGCGCCAGCGGCCTCTGATGCACCGCCGCTAACCGCTACGTTGTGCCTATTGGCCCCGCAACTGCGGGGCTTTTCTTTGCACGCTGCATTTTCAATGGGCGCTGCCGCGGCGCCGTTGATGATCGGAGCCAGGAGGCGCACGACGCACAGCCGCCCCCGGCCACTACACGGCACGCACGGCGTGCATGTGACGTAGCCCGCCGATCATTCGGGGAAAATTCGATGCCTGCGAAGCATGCGCCTGCCCAGCTCTGGCCGGCACGGCATCCATACTCAAGCCGCGCCGGCAGGCACTCGCTGGCGGCAACGGAAAACGCCAGAGGCGTTGCCGACCACCGTCTCGTCGGCACTGACACGGCACTTCACGAACGCCGTGCGCGCACTGCGCCGATAGACCTCGGCATACGCGTCCAGCCACTGCCCGACCGCGACGGGCGCCGCGAAATCCAGGCTCAGATGGATCGTCGACGGTGGTGCCTGCTGCTCGCTGTCCATCACCGCAACCGACATCGCCACATCGACCAGCGTCGCGATCAGGCCGCCGTGGGCGCTGCCATTGCTGTTGACCTGGTGCGCCTGCACGAACAGCCCCACTGCGGCGCCTTGCGCGTCGCGGCGGCTATAGAAACGCCCCTGGGATTGCAGATAGGCACTGCCCATCTGCAGCAGCTGATAACCGTCCGGCACCACCGCCGCGGTCATTGCGGCGACAGCATCAGCGCCTGCATCGCCACTCGCACCGGCTCCACCAACGGCGTCGGCCGGCGGGTCTCCGGATCGACGAACACGTGCACGAACTCGCCTACCGCCGCTGGCGTGGCGTCGCCCTGGCGAAACAGTCCCACTTCATAGCGCAGGCTACTGTTGCCGATGCGGCCGATACGCAGGCCGGCATCGAGCACCTCCGGGAAGGTGATCGGCGCGTGATAAGTACAGCGGCTTTCGATCGCGAGGCCGATCGCATTCCAATGCGGACCGCGCAGGACCTGCATCTCGATGTCGAGATTGGTGCGGCTGCCCTCGATCAGCT
>JBEBWZ010000226.1:0-3659 GCA_040391865.1 Solimonas flava | reverse complement strand
ACGAATACCGCAAGTACATCGAGAAGGATGCCGCGCTGGAGCGCCGCTTCCAGAAGGTGCTGGTCGGCGAGCCCTCGGTCGAGGACAGCATCGCGATCCTGCGCGGCCTGAAGGTGCGCTATGAAAACCATCACAAGGTCGACATCACCGACGGCGCGCTGATCGCCGCGGCCAAACTCAGTCACCGCTACATCACCGATCGCAACCTGCCGGACAAGGCCATCGACCTGATGGACGAGGCCGCATCGCGGATCCGCATCGAGATGGACTCCAAGCCGGAGGCATTGGACCGTTTGCACCGGCGCCTGATCCAGTTGCAGATCGAACGTGAAGCGCTGAAGAAGGAAGACGACGAAGGCGCCAGGCGCTCGCTGGCGGAGATGGAAAAGACCATCGCCGGCCTGGAGCGCGAGTACGCCGATCTCGACGAGAAGTGGAAGGCCGAGAAGGCCTCCGTCGCCGGTTCCGCCGGCGTGAAGGAGGAACTCGAACGCGCCAAGCAGGACTTCGAAGTGGCCCTGCGCGCGGGCGATCATGCACGGGCGTCGGAAATCCGTTACGGCCGCATTCCGGAACTGGAGCGCAAGCTCGAACAGGCGTCCACGGCCAGCGAAGGCGCACCGAAGAAATTCGAACTGCTGCGCAACAATGTCACCGAAGACGAGATCGCCGAGATCGTCGCGCGCTGGACCGGCATTCCGGTGTCCAAGCTGCTCGAAGGCGAACGCGAAAAGCTGCTGCGCATGGAAGACGCACTGCACCAGCGCGTGATCTCGCAGGACGAAGCGATCACCGCCGTGTCCAACGCGATCCGCCGCTCACGCGCCGGCCTGTCCGATCCCAACCGGCCGATCGGCTCGTTCCTGTTCCTCGGCCCCACCGGCGTCGGCAAGACCGAGCTGTGCAAGGCGCTGGCCGCGTTCCTGTTCGATACCGAAGAGGCGATGGTGCGCATCGACATGTCCGAATACGGCGAGCGCCACAGCGTCGCGCGCCTGATCGGCGCGCCGCCGGGTTATGTCGGCTATGAAGAAGGCGGCCAACTCACCGAATCGGTACGTCGCCGTCCCTACTCGGTGATCCTGATGGACGAGGTCGAGAAGGCGCACCCGGAAGTGTTCAACGTGCTGCTGCAGGTGCTGGACGACGGCCGTCTGACCGATGGTCAGGGCCGCACCGTGGACTTCCGCAACACCGTGGTGGTGATGACCTCCAATCTCGGGTCGCAGCTGATCCAGGAAATGCTGGGCACCAACAGCGGCAAGACCGGCGGCCAGGATTACGCGGCGATCAAGGAAGCGGTGATGGGTGTGGTCGGCAGCCACTTCCGTCCGGAATTCATCAACCGCATCGACGAGGCCGTGGTGTTCCACCCGCTGGGTTCGGCGCAGATTCGCCAGATCGCGCGCATCCAGACCCAGGGCCTGATCAAGCGCCTGAGCGAGCGCGGCATCACCCTGAAGTTCAGCGAGGCCGCTCTGGACAAGCTGGCGGAAGTCGGCTTCGACCCGGTCTACGGCGCGCGGCCGCTGAAGCGTGCGGTGCAGTCGCAGGTCGAGAACCCGCTGGCACGGCTGATCCTCGACGGTCAGTTCGCCAACGGCGATACCGTCGAGGTGGGCATGAAGGATGGCGCGCTCAGCTTCGAGCGCGCCGCGTAAACCGTTGCGGTGGCGGCTTTCCTGAGCCGCCACCGCCGAGCCGGAATACAGTCGCGAAATGTGCGATCAGCGCGGCTGACTCGCCGCCCTGATGCGCTGCGAAATCGCATCCAGCTGTTTGCGATTCGTGACGATGAAATCGAGATTGGCGCGCGGCACACCGCTGTCCGCCAGCGCTTTGGCACGCCGTTCCGCCGGCACCGCATCCGCGACAGCCAGCGCCAGGCTCGCCTGCATCCACGACATCATCGCCAGTGCATATTCATCGGTACTCAGGCCCGCCCGCTCTATCGCCTTGCGCAGCTGTGGATGCTGCCGGTGATAGGCCGCAATCTCGGCGACGGTTTCATGGTCGGCGTCCTCGTCCTGCAGAGACGGATCGGCAGCCACGACTTTCGCCACATTCAGCGTCGCCTGTTCCAGCTGATTCATGGTGCTCATCGACAGTCGGTAGGCAGCCAGGCGCTGCGCGTCCTCGTCTGCCGCGGCGCCGAAACTCCATGCCAGCAGCAACCCTATCAGTCCATATTTCAGCATCTGCATCCGTCAGTCCTCTCGGTGGTTGTTGCATGCCGTGCGGAGCATGGGCGCCCGGCCCGTTGTCCACGGACATCACGCCGCACTTGAGCAAACCGCATGGATATCACCGCCACCGACCCGAGGCTGCGCCGCTCGGGGGGATTTGTAGGCTAAAGCGGCATGCCGACAAGGAAAATCGCGGCCACATCGCTTGCTGGACAGCCCCGGACAGCGGGCTTTCCGCCGCAGCGGTGCGGTTTGCGGTTTGACGCTCGAAAGTGGCTGCGCATACGGTCGCAGTCTCATTGACCGAGCCCCCCACGAGTCCTGCATGCCTGGTCCCGGCAGAAAAACCCGCGCCGCCGCGCGCATCCGGCAATTGGCCTGCCTTGATATCGGTGGGCCGCAACTCGTCCCGCTGATCCTGCAGGAGTTGCGCGAGCTGCTGTCGTTCGACACCGGCGGCTACTTCAGCCTCGATGAAACGGGTGCGCTCGACGCCAGCATGGAAACCCCGGAAGTACAGGCGCTCATGCCCCTGTACTTCAGCGATCACCTGCAGCAGTGCGAACGTCAGGTGGCCCGCTCTTTCGCCGAGGCCGTGCATACCGATTTCGGACCGCGCAACACACAGCAGCTGATGACGGTTCCGCTGCGCGAGTTTCAGCGCAACGACTACTACAACCTGTTGCTCAAGCCGCTGCAGATCGACGACTGCATCAGTCTGATGCCGCGGGTTTCGCGCTTCAATGTCACCGGCGCGCTGAAGCTTTACCGGCGCTCGCGACAGCATCCGTTCAGCAAACAGGATCTGCGCGAACTGGGCCGGCTGGAACGGTTCCTCGCCGTTGCGCTGGAACGCCGGCCCAGCCTGCCGAGCCTGGAATCGGACAGTCGCGACAACGTGATGCTGGTGGTCGCCAGCGATGGCCGGGTGCTGTGGACCTCGCCGCAGGCCACCCATCTGCTGATGCTGGCGTTCGGCGTGCAGCAGTATCAGCACGGCCAGTTGCCGGACTTCTTGCAACCTTTACTGCGGCAGTTCAAGGCCGTGCTGCGCCGCGACGCAGAGGCGGAGGTTCCGCACTGCGAGCTTCACAACGCGCACGGTCGCTTCTGCTTCCGTGCCTATCAGCTGCAGGCGAGTGATGGCCACGGTGGTGCCATCGGCCTGCATGTGACGCATCAGGTGCCGCGTCCACTGCGCCTGCTGCAGGCCTTGCGGGTGCTGGACATGCCGCCGCGGCAATCGGAAACCTGCTTCTGGCTGGCACGCGGCCTGCCGGAAACCCAGATTGCCGCGCGCCTGAGGATCAGTCGCCACACCGTGGTCAGCCATCGCCGCCAGCTGTATGAACGCCTGAACGTCAACGATCGCCAGGGGCTGCTGGATCGCCTGCTGCAGACGCCTGCACTGCGCGCCTAGCGGTGGTCGCCGGCTGGCGCAGCCTTTCCGTTCAGCCCGGCCACCGTCGCAAA
>JBEBWZ010000225.1:0-3664 GCA_040391865.1 Solimonas flava | reverse complement strand
GGCGTGTCCATCAAGAAGAGCTTCTGAGGAGAGGCCGCCATGAAACTAGACAACAGAATGATGCTGTCCGCGATGACTGCCGCGGTGGCCATGCTCTACACCGCGCAGGCGTCCGCACAGGTGGACGCCGACTGCACCGGCAACAATCCGGGGACTGTGACCTGCACCGGCGTGACCACCTACGCAAATGGCGTCACGCATAATGCGACGGCCGGAAATCTCACGGTGAATGTCGGTGAGAACGTGACCAGCTTCGGCAGTGGCGGCTTCAACACCACGGCGACCGGCAGCAACAGTGTGACGATGACGAAGGGCAACAGCGGGAACATGTTGACCCCTGCGGCGACCGGCACCACAGCGACCACGGTGATTGGCGCCTCAACCGAGAACGGCGACGTCAGCATCACCACCGGCACGGGCACGGTGCAGGGCGTGGCGACCACTGCGCAGTACGGCATTCGCGCGCACTCGAGCGGCAGCGGTGATATCAGCATTACGACGGGCGGGGCCGTATCGCAGGGCGGCACGGCTGCGAATCCCGGTATTGCTGCAATTGCAGCCCAGAGCAATGGTGGCGAAGTCCTGGTCACGACCAACGGCAACGTCACCGGCCGTCAGTACGGCATTCTCGCGGCGACGTCCGGTGCGGGCGGGGTACAGATCGATGTCAATAGCGGCATCGTCAGCATGTCGACCACCTCGGGGGTCGGGCTGGCCGCCATTCATGCGACCGCCGCGGGTGACATTGCCATCAACATCAAGGCGGGTTCGGTGAATGGTGGGAACGGTGTTGGCATCCTGGTCGATGGTGGTGGTACGTCGACCATCAATCTGATGCAGAGCCCTCCTGTGCAATTGGGTCCTAACGTCAATCCGGACCCGCTTGCGGGCAATAGCGGCATCCGGGGTGCTGCGGCCGTGGTCCGTGGCCTCGGCAACAGCCTGGTGCTGAATGTCTCTACCGCCGAAGACTTCGTCAGCCCGACCCGGCTTGCCGGACGGCTGGACTTTTCAGCGCTGACAGGAACGGCCGAGCTGAATATCGGTGACCGCAGCGTCTGGCGCATCGATACACCACTGGCGACAGCGAGCGTGTTCTCGAACGGCGCCGATCGGGTATGGATCGCCGCAGGCGGCATGGCCGTGATACCGGCGCCATCGAACTCGGTTCCCTTGGTGGTCGATTTCAGCGGCGGTAACGATCAGCTGCTGAATGAAGGTCTGATCCGTATTGAGGGTCCGCGCTCCGAACTGCACTTCCTCGGTCTGGAACGGCTGGTGAACGTGGGGATCATCGATCTCGGCGAAGATCCCTGTCCGACCTGTTTTAATAAGCCCGATCTCGAAGTTCCGGACGACATCCTGATGCTGCCGGGCACGACGCTGGTCGGAACCGAGGCAGGCCGAATCCGACTGGATACCAGCCTGAGGGCGTTCGAGGTGCTTCAGGATCGATGCTCGCCGGCGCTGCGTGGCACCAATGGCCGGTTACCCGTATCGGACTGCATCGCCCTGCACGATGGGAGCATTGAGGGGACGGTGTTCCTCGAGATCACGCCTGACGACGCGGGCGGCCGCGGCGTCTACAACCCCGATGGCAACGTGATTGTCGATTTGTCCGACGGCAACGGCGGTGCGGGCAGCGGTGGCCTGGCCGACGGAGCGGCCGTCTTGATTGCACCGGAGTCGCCTTACTACAGCCCAGCGTTCGGTGGCGTACTGGACAACGGCATGTTCATTTACCGCCTGATCTACGATGAGATCGACACGCAGGTGAAGCTGGTTTCGATTCCCGCTGCAGGTGCCTTCCATCAGCCGATCATCGCCAACGCCGCGCAGAGTGCCTGGCGGACGGCCAATGCCAGCTTCTTCGACCGACAGGCGGACCTGCGCGACACCCTGCGTGCGAGCAGCATCCAGGATAACGGCGTGTGGCTGCGCACGGCCTACGACGATGGCGAGAGAACACCGAGCCACACCTTCCGTACGCCGACGGGCGATGCGGTCTACGACAACACGCACGATCTGCAGACCTCGGCGGTGACGCTGGGGCTCGATGTGCTGCGTGGCAGCGACGGCAACAGGCGCTGGCTGGTCGGTGGCATGGCCGGTTACGTGCGCACCGACGTCGAGTACGCGCAGCTCTGGACCGACACCGCGGCGATGAACGGCATGATGGTGGGCCTCTACGGCAGCTTCATCGACGGCCCACTGTTCGTCGATGCGGCGATCAGCCGGATTTGGGCGCAGCTGGATCAGGACATGCCGCAGGCCGATCTTTTCCGCGGCCGTGGTTTGACCACTGATATTGAAACGACTGGCGCGCAGGTGGAAGCAGGCTGGCGTTTTGAGTTGGGCTCCGTGCGAGTCGAGCCGCTGCTCAACGCGTCCTGGACGCAGACCAGCGTCGAGGACATAAAGGTGTCCGAAGGCGATCCGATGCTACCCGGCAACCAGGTGATGTTCGACGACACCACCAGCACGCGCATCGGCGCGGGTCTGCGCGGCAGCACGCAGTTCCCGGTGTTCGGCAGTCTGCAACTGGGCCTGTCCTTGACCGGCCGCGTGATGAGCGAGCGCGATGGCGAGGCAAAAGCCAGGATCGGCAACCTCAATCCGATCAGCCCGGAAGTCGTCGACACCTGGGACGGCACGTTCAGCGAGTTCATCGGCGGCGTGACGCTGGCGAACTCCACCGGCCGTGTCTCGGGCGTTCTGAATGTCGGCCTGCGCTCTGGCGACGATTACAGCGCCACGTCCGGCTCCTTCGGCTTCCGCTATCAGTGGTGATCCGACTTCCGAGTGCTCGCGCCCTGACGGGCGCGGGCATTCGGGATTCGCGGCTCACCCTATTGAAGAGGACACACTTATGAAACTGATTTCGTCTACCGTTGCGCTGGTTCTTGCGACAGCCTCAACTCTGGCATCGGCGCAGGACGCAGCGCCGCGCCAGTACGTCAACCTCAGCGCCTTCAAATGGGAGGCCAGCAACGGGTCCCAAATCGTCGCCGCCGAGTTCGATGGTGTGGACACCGTCACCGGCCGCATCGTCGACAGCGCTGGCACGGTCGAAGCGCAGGGCTTCCGCCTGCTCACCGGCTATCGTCTCTACGATTGGTTGGGAATTGAGCTGCACGTGGGCACCGAAGGCGATGCCAACTTCAACATCCGTCAGACCACCACCGACTTCACCGTGGTGTTTCCGGAGGATTTCGACTTCACGCAGATCACCAGCGTCAATGACGTGAATCTCGATGACTTCGATCTCGACCTGACGACCACCGACAGCCAGCTTCCGGCCAAGGCCGAGCTGAATCAGATTTGGGGCTTCTTCCTGCGCCCGACCTGGGTACCGAACAAGACCTTCAATCTCTACGGCCTGCTCGGCTACAGCTACGCCAAGGTCGATTACCAGACCGAGCCCAGCTGGTACACCGTCTCCGAGCGCGGCCTCAGCTACGGCGTGGGTGCGGAAGTGACGATCTTCCCCGGTGTGCTCGGTGGTGGCCTGAACGCCAGTGTGGATTACATCCGCTACCTGGATGGCTCCGAGCTGGAACTGGATGCCTTGAGCTTTGGTTTGGGGCTGCGGTTCTGAGGGGTGCCGTGCCGCTCGTCGTGATGGTGCGGTGGGGTTTCAACGGCAGCAGCGTCGGATCCGCCT
>JBEBWZ010000224.1:0-3702 GCA_040391865.1 Solimonas flava | reverse complement strand
GCCCTGGGCCCCCCCCCCCCCCCCGGGGGGGGTGGGGGGGGGGGTGGGGGCCCCCTTCAACGTGTCATGCCACTGATTCACCGCCGATCAGGTTCTTTCTATTCACCGCGTCCCGCGGCGGCCAAGCCGCGGAGGCGACTCACAGGAGGCAGCAAACGGTGGAGAGGGACGCACCGCAGGACATCACCGCCGAGCTGCTGGAGCACGACACGGTGCTCGAAGAAGCGGACCGCCCAAGACTGACGGCGGCAGAACGTCTGCGCTTCGATACCCTCTACCGAGAGCAGAAGGAGGCGGTGATCCGCATGCTGCGTTCCCGGCTCTCCAACGAAGACGATATCGCCGAAGTGATGCAGGAGGCCTTCCTGCGCTTGCTGCGCTATCGCCACTGCGGGCCGGATTCGCTGAAGTACCTGTTGTTCCGGGTAGCGATGAACCTGGCGGTCACGCAGCTGCGGCAGGCGGGGCTGCGACGTGCGGTGTCGCTGGAGGACTGCGAACTGGTCAGCGAAGAACCGGCCGTCGATCAACTGCTGGTGCAGCAGGAGGAAATGACCCAGGTGGCGCTGGCGATCCAGTCACTGCCCGCGCGCTGTCGGCAGATGTATGTGATGAATCGGTTGCGTGGCCTGCGTCAGCGCGAGATCGCGCAGCACTGCGGTATCTCGCAACGCATGGTGGAGCTGCATATCGCCAAGGCGCAGGCTTTGATCCGGGAGCGGTGTGCGTAGCGGATTTCTGCACATCTTGATGGTTCCGTACGCGGCTTGATTGCGACCTGTGTGGGTGAAGCGGCCCCTCATCCCGGCCTTCTCCCCGCGCGCGGGGAGAAGGAGACCGACGATTCGCTGACGCGCTGACCCGACACGCCTTCCCCCGCGCGCGGTGAGAAGGAGGACGATCCATCAAAACAAGCGATACACCTACGGCCCTCTCCCCGTGGACGGGGAGAAGGAGGAAGCGGCGGTGCGTGCGAGTCAGGTCAACATTTCGTAGGTCGGTCTCATGCGCGCAGTGCGGAGCCAACTTCCCAGGTTCGTCGCTTTTGTGTTGTTTGCGGCGCGGGCGTCTTGGCGTGATTTCGGCAGGGCTTCCCGGTTGGCGTCATCGCCGGAAAAGTGGTGGGCCCGCTGGGACTTGAACCCAGGACCAAGGGATTATGAGTCCCCTGCTCTAACCAACTGAGCTACAGGCCCATCCGGTGTGCGCTGAACGGCCGCGCATGATAACGGACCTGGGTCTCATTGGGGCGAGCGGATTCCGGCATACAGGCACTAGAATACGGTGTCTGGCGCTGTGCTCTGCGGCGCCGCAGGCGGAATGACAGATGTCGGTCGGAACCAAATTCCTCGTCGTGATGATCGTCGTCAACCTTGCCATCGCGATGGCGGGGGCGCTGATCATCCCGTCGCTGGGGTCCGACCGCAATATCGAGGATGAGCTGCGCGGCCGCGCCAACCGCATTTCCATGTCGGTGGTGATGAACGAAGCGCTGGTGCGCCTGCATCGCGAGGCGGTGGCGGTCGAGCGCCTGGTGTATGCCGACGAGGACCCGTCGGCGGCGATCACGCGCCTGCAGCGCGCACGTGGGGCGCTCAGGGGGCAGCTGCAGTTCCTGTCGGGCGCGGAACCGACGCACGTGGTGAATCTGCAGCGGGTCATCGACGAGGAAGCGCCGCAGCTGGATGCCTTGCTGGCCGGGCCACTCACGGCGGAACAGGCGCGGATGCTCAGTGCGGTGGCGGCCCGCTTCGAGGAGCGGGCGGGGCGTGAGCTCACCAGCCTGCTCGAGGAAAACAATACCGGCGGTCTCAACAATGCCCTGGCCGAGGTGCGCCGGTTGCATGGGCGGCTGGGGCTGGCGCTGGCGGGTGTTGGCGGCGCGCTGGCCTTGTCGCTGTTGCTCAGTACGCTGGCTTACCGGCGCCTGATCCGGCCGTTGGGCGATGTCACGGGTGCGCTGAATGCGGTGCTGACCGGACGCCCGACGGTGCGGCGTCTGGAAGAGACGCAGGACGAGCTGGGCGATATCGTGCGGGCGATCCACAAGTTGCAGGCGCAGGCCGAGCACATTCGCCGCGTGGCTTTCGTCGATGCGGGCACCGGGCTGCCGAACCGCAACCGCCTCGATGGCGAGCTGCGCGAGGTGCGGCGCCTGCGGCCGATCGACGGCACCCACGGCCTGATCCTGATCGGGATCGATACCTACAGCAGCATCCGCAGCGGCTTCGGTTTCCGGATGGCGGAAATGATGATGCGCGCGGCGTCCGAGCGGCTGCATGGGCTGGACCGCATGCCGACGCAGGTGTTCCGGCTCGAGGCCGAGGTGCTGGCGCTGCTGGTCGATCGCGGTACGGCCGAGGCGGTGACCCGCGTCGATCTGAAACGCATCGCCGCAGAAGCGATGTCGCGGCTGTCGACGCCGATGGAGGCCGACGATCAGCGTTTCCTGTTGAATGTTGCTGCCGGTGCGGCGTTGTTCCCGGACGACGCCAAGGACGCCGAGGAATACGTCAACGTCAGCGTCGAGGCGCTGCATCAGGCACAACAGGAAGGTTTGTATCACCTGCGTTTCGGCGAGCGCGGCCATACCCATCGCCAGCGCAAGCATCTGGCGCTGGCCGAGCAGATTCGCCTGGGTCTGCGCCAGGGAGAATTCGTGCCTTTCTTCCAGCCGATCGTGGATGTCGCCAAGCGCAAGGTGGTTGGGGCCGAAATCCTGGTGCGCTGGCGCCAGCCTGATGGCCGCGTGGTACTGCCCGCGGAGTTCCTGATGGTGGTCGAGGGCTCGGAGCTGATCCGCGACATGACCCGCACGGTGCTGGCGCAGGCCTGCCGCACGGTGCGTGGCTGGTCGGATCAGGGGCTGGTGCTGAACGTGGCCTTCAACCTGTCGCCGAAGCTGCTGACGCCGGGCATTCTCGACATCACCCGCGAAGCGCTGCGCGACAGTGGTCTGCCGGCGGCGCAACTGGTGGCTGAAATCACCGAGACCGCGCTGTTCGGCAGCATCGATGAAGCGACCGGCATCCTCGAAGACCTGAAGGCCATGGGTCTCAAGCTGTGCCTCGACGATTTCGGCACCGGCTATTCATCCCTGTCGCATCTGTACCGGTTCGAGATCGATCGGATCAAGATCGATCCGATGCTGACGCGCGCGGCACTGCAGGGCGACCGCGCCGCCGAGATCCTGCGCAGCATGGCCGAGCTGGCGTCGCGCATCGGTATTGCGCTGGTGGCCGAAGGCGTCGAGAGCGAGTCCGATCTGGAACGCCTGCAAGGTCTGGGTTGCTGCTTGCAGCAGGGCTTTTTCTACAGCCGTGCGATGCCGGCGGAGCAGTTCGTCGACTGGGCGCGCCGTTTCGAAGCCAATTCACGCGTGGCCTGAACCATCGCGCTGCGATGACAGTCAGTGGGTGGTTGAATCATTCCGTTGAACCTGAATGTCGAGGAGACACCGATGAGCAAGATGAACCGTAATCCGCTGACTCTGGCGCTGGGAGCTGCGTTTGCGATGAGCGGCGCGGTGGCGCAGGCATCGCTGTTCCAGACCGCCGATCTCGGCACCGGCTACATGGTCGCAGCCGCCGGCGACGGCAAGGCTGCCGAGCACAAGTGCGGCGAAGGCCAATGTGGTGAAGGCAAGTGCGGCGCCAAGGGCGGCGATGCCGACAAGGCGGCGAAGACCGGCGAACACACGTG
>JBEBWZ010000223.1:0-3806 GCA_040391865.1 Solimonas flava | reverse complement strand
AACGCGCGGATGTTGGACAACAATTGAGCAGGTTTTGAGCGATTTGTGTGCAGGGCGTCCATTCTGCCTTCATGACGCCGCCGCAGCCTCAACAAAAAACCCCGCCAAGGCGGGGGTTTTTGTTTGCAACCGGCGTCTCTCAGAAAGTGAAGCGAACGCCTACACGGAAATCGTCAAGGTCGACGTCGCCGGTATCGTCCTCCAACTTGGTAACGCGGTAATCAAGAAACACACCGAACGGCTTGCTGAGCTCATATGACGCCCCCACCAGGAATTCCACGCCGTCACCGAGATCGCCGAGATCCACGTAACCAAGGCGGGCATTGAGTGCAAACTGTTCATTGAGGCTGAACTGCACGCCGCCGTGGAGGCCGAAGCCGTTTTCGGACTCGCTGAACCCCGGGCCATCGATTTTTGCTCGCGCGAACTCAACCAGGCCATAGACCACTGCCTGCGCGCTCAGGGCCGTGTTGTAGCCGACACCCAGCCTCAGCTGATCAAGGTCGACGTCACTATCGTCGTAGTTAGCACGCTGATACTCGCCACTGAAGAACAGGTTGTCAGCGAAAGCGAAATTGCCCTTGACGCCAAAACCATCTCCATTCTCGTCGCTACTGCCATCATCGACACCCGCGCTGAGGTAATAGAGATCAACCTGATTCCCCACTCCTCCAGCTGCCATCGTGACAGCAGGTGCCACTGCCAACAGACCGGCAGACATCACTTGCATGAGTTTCATTGAGCATCTCCTTGATCTTGAAGTGATCATTACTCTAGTTTTACCCCCGGTGCCGGCAGCGATGCCGACACCCCAGTCTAGCGCAAGATTTGTTGAACAGCGGCCGGGGCTCTTCCTTGTAGAGGCTCTATTTTCCCCAACCGTAGCCCATGGCTATGCCGGCGACAAAGGAATCGACATCGCCATCGACCCCCAGCAACTCTCCCTTGGTCCCCGCAATCCACCTTAGGTCCAACCCCAGATTGAAGTGCGCGCCAATCCGGAACAATGCGCCCGCATTGAAGTAATAGCCAAAGGACTGATCGCTATCGTCATCGTACGCGGCACCGTCAAGTTCGATGGATGCGCCGACGGAAGCGACGCCGACTCCCAAATAGGGGCGAAATACCCCACTCGTCGGCATCAGCTTCAGACCCGCCGAGAAGTCGGCAATGGCGGCCGTTACCTCGACAGAGCCATCATCCTCCTGATCAGCCGACACCTGGATGCCGACAGCCGCATGCAGCGGTAGCTGCGCGATCTGGAAATCGGCCATGACGCCGATCATTGGTTGCTGTTCGATCGGCGCCCAATCACCACTGTCGAGAAAGCGCGCCCCGAATGTCCCGTTGACGTTCCCACCCGCGTGCGCGGTCCCGGACAACGCCAAGAGCGTGGCGCCCACAGTCATTTTCCAATTCATTTTGGTTCCCTTTTTTCTAATATGCGCCATCTATGAAGCTCGCGTGGCGAGCTCTGATCCTCACAAAAAGAAAACCCCACAAACTGCGTGGGGTTTCCTTTGCTTCAGCCTATCTTGCCGATTCGTCGGCAATCAACACGTCAGAAGTTGAAACGGACACCCACCGTCCAGCCGTCCGCATCGTCTCCGAAGGTATAGGCCCCGCCAAGCGAGAATGCCGGGGTGAGGTGCAGCAGCGCATTGGCGGTGAAGCTGGTCGAATCGTCATCGGCGATATCGACGTAGTTCACGCTGCCGCCCATCTCGAAGTTGGGCGAGAACAGGTGACGCACGCCCGCAGTCAGGCCGAAGCCGTTGTCGTCCTCGCTGCCGGAGAGCGCGCCCGCATCCTTTAGTTCCGACTCTGCGTAGACGTATGCTGCCTCCAGATTCAGGTCGGTGGCCGTACCCAGCGCGGTACGCCAGCCCAAGCCCGCAGTGATGGTGTCACTGCTCAACTTGGCCCCGGCAACGCGGTCACTCTCTGCGGTGGCATAGGAACCGAAAAGGTAAATCGACTCACTAACCAGCCCCGAGATTTTGGCGCGGAAACCATCGAAGTCGACGTTCGTGTCGTCCGGCTCCAGAGTCAGGTAGCCACCCTCGATGTAGTTATACGACAGGCCTTCGGCAAAGCTGGTGACCGGCATCGCAATCACGGCAGCGGCAAGAAGCTTATGGATCGTACGCATGAGTTCTCCAATGAATTTTTATTGGTCATGTCGCCCCCCAGAAAATCCAGAGCGCACGACTACGAGTATAGCCCCGGACCTGCGGCCCTGCGCCAGACGCCCGGGACGCCAACGAAAAACGGCGCCCGTAGGCGCCGTCTTTCATCTGCAACAATCGCTTATTGCTTTTCGGCAACCGGCGCGGTGGCCGTGCCACCCATCATCGGGGTGTACAGCGGCCCCGGCTGCGCTGCGAAATAGAGCGACAACGCCCTGATTTCCTGCTTGCTCAGGGTCGCGGCCTGAGCCGCCATCACCGCATTCTTGCGGCGACCATCCTGATACTCGTACAGCGCGTGCTCGAGATAGTTCGCGTACTGCCCGGCCAGAATCGGGTAGCTGGGGACGATGGGTTTGGCTCCACCGTCACCATGGCACGCGGCGCAAGCCGCAGCCTTTTCCGGTACGGCAACTTCAGCCGATGAAGCGACGGTGGCGAACAGCGCCAAGGCTGGGGCCAGCACGGCACCGAGAACGATACGGTTCATGGGAGTCCCTTACTTGTGCGCAGGCGCAGTGGCGAGGAAGGTGGCGATGTCGGCGATATCCTGATCGGACAAGCTGACCGCCTGGGCGTGCATCGTGGTATGCGGACGCTCGCCATTGCCGTAGGCCTTGAGCGCGGCTTCGATGTACGCCTGGGGCTGCCCCCCCAGCTTCGGCACACGATAAGTCGGGTACGCGTTGTTATATCGCGGAATGCCGTGGCATCCCATGCAGGTACTGGCCTTGACGCGACCTGCCTCGACATTGCCTTCAGCGGCAATTGCGGTGGGTGCGGCAAACAGGGCGGCAAGGGCGACGAGGCCCCAACGCGCAGACTTCATGAGCGAACTCCCAGAAAACAGACGGGCCTTGGACAACGAGGGGCCGAATTGTCGGGGATTATAGGCGCTCGGGTCAACGCATGCCGAAATGTCGTCTGCAATGCTTCGGTGATGGAGACGGGAATGGCTGACCTGTTAACCTCGCCCTCCACCGCCGGCGGTCCCGACGGACGTCGCCACATTTCGATCCTGTCTGCCGAGTAAAGTCCTCTGACTCAGCCTGTCATCGCCGCCTGTTTCATCCGCGCTCACTGCCCACCGAGCCCATGAAACGGCCTGCCTATTTGAAACCGGAGCTTCGTGTCCGCGAGATCGCGGCCGTGGATCTGGGCTCGAACAGTTTTCATCTGGTGGTCGCACGTACCGACGGCACCGATCTGCAGGTGCTGGACCGCTTGCGCGAACCGGTGCGCCTGGCCAGCGGCCTCGGCCTGGACAATCGCCTGCGCGCCGATGCGATCAAGCGGGCACTGGCCTGCCTGCAGCGGTTCGGCCAGCGCCTGCGCGGCATGCCACCCGAGCATGTGCGTGCCGTCGGTACCAGTACGATGCGTCAGCTGCGACGCAGCGCGGACTTTCATGCCCTGGCAGAAGCGGCACTGGGGTTTCCCATCGAGGTGATTTCCGGCCGCGAGGAAGCACGCCTGGTCTACGGCGGCGTCACGCATGGGATGGGACGGCAAGACCCTCGCCGCCTGGTGGTCGATATCGGCGGCGGCAGCACCGAACTGATCATCGGCAAGGGCGCAAAGCCCAAGCTGATGGAGTCGGTGCCGATCGGCTGTGTG
>JBEBWZ010000222.1:0-3808 GCA_040391865.1 Solimonas flava | reverse complement strand
CGTCATTGGCCCCGAGCAGGGTGCGACGCTGCCGGGCATGACCGTGGTCTGCGGCGATTCGCATACGTCGACGCACGGCGCATTCGGTGCGCTGGCCTTCGGCATCGGTACGTCCGAAGTCGAACATGCACTGGCGACCCAGACGCTGGTGCTGAAGAAGGCCAGGACCATGCTGATCCGCGTGAACGGGCATGTGGGCCCCGGCGTCACCGCCAAGGACATCACCCTGGCGATCATCGGCAAGATCGGTACCGCGGGCGGTACCGGCTATGTGGTCGAGTATGCGGGCGAGGCGATCGAGGATCTGTCGATCGAAGGTCGCATGACCCTGTGCAACATGGCGATCGAGGGCGGCGCGCGCGCCGGACTGGTCGCGGTCGACGACAAGACCATCGCTTACGTGAAGGGACGGCCGTACGCGCCGAAGCCGGAGCAGTGGGATGCCGCCGTGGCCAACTGGAAGCAGCTGCGGTCCGATCCGGACGCGAAGTTCGATGCGATCGTCGAGCTGGATGCAAAGGACATCGAGCCGCAGGTCACCTGGGGCACCTCGCCGGAGATGGTCGGTGCGGTCTCGACGCGGGTGCCGGATCCGGCGCGGGAATCCGATCCGGTCAAGCGCAACGGCATGGAGAAGGCGCTGGCCTATATGGGCCTGACCGCCAACACGCCGATCGAGCAGATCCAGATCGACAAGGTGTTCATCGGCTCCTGCACCAATTCGCGAATCGAGGATCTGCGCGCTGCGGCCAGCGTGGTCAAGGGCCGCAAGAAAGCGGCCAACGTCAAGCTGGCGATGGTGGTGCCGGGTTCCGGTCTGGTGAAGCAGCAGGCGGAAAGCGAAGGCCTGGACCAAGTCTTCATCGATGCCGGCTTCGAGTGGCGCGAGCCGGGTTGCTCGATGTGTCTGGCGATGAACGCGGATCGTCTGGAACCGGGCGAGCGTTGCGCCTCGACCAGCAACCGCAACTTTGAAGGTCGGCAGGGGCAGGGTGGGCGTACCCATCTGGTCTCGCCGGCAATGGCCGCCGCCGCGGGTGTGGCGGGGCATTTCATCGACGTGAGGAGCCTGTAATGCGCGCCTTTACTGTGGTCACTGCCAAGGTCGCGCCGCTGGACCGTCCCAACGTGGACACCGACGCGATCATCCCCAAGCAGTATCTGAAGTCGATCAGCCGCACCGGCTTCGGCCCGTTCCTGTTCGACGACTGGCGCTACCTGGACCCGGGCACGCTGGATATCGATCCGGCGACGCGCCGCAGCAATCCGGATTTCGTGCTGAATCAGGCGGCCCACGCAGGCGCGCAGATCCTGATCGCGCGCGATAACTTCGGTTGTGGCTCGTCACGCGAACATGCGGTGTGGGCGCTGGACGATTACGGCTTCCGTGCGGTGATTGCGCCCAGCTACGCCGATATTTTCTTCTCCAACTGCTTCAAGAACGGCGTGCTGCCGGTAGTGCTGAAGCCGGAGGAAGTGCAGGCGATCTTCGAACTGGTGGCGAAGGACGCCGGGGCGCAGATCACCATCGATCTGCCGGCACAGCAGGTGAAGCTGGCCGATGGTCGTGCGTTTGCGTTCGGGATCAATCCGCATCACAAGCACAATCTGGTCAATGGTCTCGACGAGATCGGTCTGACCTTGCAGCAGGCCGATGCGATCAAGGCGTATGAAGCGAAGCGGCGCGTCGATGCGCCTTGGCTGTTCAACTGAAATTGCTCATGAACAAGAAGATTCTGATTCTGCCCGGCGACTACATCGGCCCCGAAATCATGGCTGAAGCGGTCAAGGTGCTGGAGGTGCTGAAGGCCGAAGGCGAAAAGATCGAATGGAGCTTCGGTCACCTCGGTGGCGCGGCGCATGACGCCGAGGGCCATCCGTATCCACCGTCGACGCAGAATGCGGCGCGTGCGGCCGATGCGATCCTGATGGGTGCCGTCGGTGGTCCAAAGTACGACGCGCTGCCGCGTGCGGTGCGGCCGGAGCAGGGCATTCTCGGCATCCGCAAGGATCTCGGCCTGTTCGCCAACCTGCGTCCGGCGCTTGCCTATGAAGAGCTGGCGGCCGCGTCGTCGTTCAAGCCTGAAGTGATCGCGGGCCTCGATATCCTGATCCTGCGTGAGTTGACGGGTGATATCTATTTCGGTCAGCCGCGTGGCCGCCGCACCAATGCCGAAGGTGTCGAGGAAGGCTACGACACCATGCATTACAGCCGGCCGGAGGTGGAGCGCATTGCGCATGTCGCGTTCCAGGCGGCGCAGAAGCGCAGCAAGCGTCTGTGCTCGGTCGACAAGGAAAACGTGCTCGAAACCTCGCGGCTGTGGCGCGAGGTGGTGATCGAGGTCGGCAAACAGTATCCGGATGTGGCGCTGAGCCACATGTACGTCGACAACGCCGCAATGCAGCTGGTGAAGAATCCGAAGCAGTTCGACGTGATCGTCACTGGCAACATCTTCGGCGACATCCTCTCGGATGAAGCCTCGATGCTGGCCGGTTCGATCGGGATGCTGCCGTCGGCCTCGCTGGACCGGAACAACAAGGGTCTGTACGAACCGATCCACGGCAGTGCGCCGGACATCGCCGGGCAGAACAAGGCCAATCCGCTGGCGACGATCCTGTCGGTGGCGATGATGTTCAAGTACAGCTTCGATCGAGCCGATGTCTCCGCCCGCATCGAAGCGACCGTGAAGAAAGTGTTGCAGGCCGGTTATCGCACCGGCGATATCGCGCAGCCCGGTGAGAAAATCATCGGTACGCGTGAAATGGGCGATGCCTTTGTCGCGATGTTCCGCAAGTAACGACGAATCGAGAAGGAAGATGAAAAAGCTGGGTATGGTGGGTTGGCGCGGCATGGTCGGTTCCGTGCTGATGCAGCGCATGCAGGAAGAGAACGACTTCTCGCAGGTGGAAGCGCATTTCTTCAGCACCTCCAATGCGGGCGGCGCAGGCCCGCGGGTCGGCGGCAAGGACACGCCGGCGCTGAAGGATGCCAACAGCATCGATGCGCTGAAGGCGATGGACATCATCATCACCTGCCAGGGCGGCGACTACACCAACGAGATCTATCCGCAGCTGCGTGCCGCGGGCTGGCAGGGCCACTGGATCGACGCGGCGAGTGCGCTGCGGATGAAGGATGACGCCGTCATCATTCTCGATCCGGTCAACCGCAAGCTGATCGACGCAGCCCTTGAAAAGGGCATCAAGGACTACATCGGTGGCAACTGCACCAACTCGATCCTGCTGATGGGCGTTGGCGGCCTGTTCCGCGAAGGTCTGGTCGAATGGGTCAGTTCGATGACCTATCAGGCGGCGTCCGGTGGCGGTGCCAACCACATGCGCGAACTGCTGAAGGGCATGGGCGTGATCAACGCCGCGGTCGCCGATGAGCTGGCGACACCGGCCTCGGCGATTCTCGACATCGATCGCAAGGTCGCGGCCACCATCCGTGAAGACGTGCCGACCGAGTTCTTTGGCGCGCCGCTGGCCGGTGGCCTGATCCCGTGGATCGATTCACAGCTCGACAATGGCCAGTCCAAGGAAGAATGGAAGGGGCAGGCCGAGGTCAACAAGATCCTGGGGAATGCCGCGCCGGTCCCGGTCGATGGCCTGTGCGTGCGCATCGGCGCGATGCGTTGCCACAGCCTGGCGCTGACGATCAAGCTCAAGCGCGATCTACCGCTCGCCGAGATCGAAGGGATCATCCGCTCCGGCAACGACTGGGTGAAGTGGGTGCCGAACGACAAGCCGGCCACCGTCAAGGAACTGACCCCGGCCGCGATCACCGGCGGCCTGGAGATCGGCGTCGGTC
>JBEBWZ010000221.1:0-3830 GCA_040391865.1 Solimonas flava | reverse complement strand
CTGAATGAGAGGCAGCTTTTCTGTCGTTTTCATGTCGGCCTCCTTCAGAAGTTCTTGGTGATGGACACGCCGATCAGGCGCGGATCGAGCGTGAAGACGTTGGTCGTCAAACCGGTGTCGTCGGAGTTCAGGAACGCGCCGGTGATCGGACTCTTGTCGAAGGCGTTCTTCACGTAAGCCTCGATCCTCAAACCCCAGTCCGCCTTCTCCGCCCAGATCGAGAAGTTGGTGTTGGTCCACGCGCGCAGACGGTCGTACTCGGTGTTGTAGACGCGGGCATAGGACTTGTCCTGCCAGTACCAGTCGGCGCGGCCGGTGAGATCCCAGGCCATCGGCAAATGGAAGGTGTACTGCGTGCCGAGTGAAACGGTGAAGTGCGGCGAGTTCGGCAGCTGGTTGCCACCGATGTCGGAGGCGAAGCCCGCGCCACCGTTGGGTGCACCTACCACCGCCGAGTAACCGTAGGGAGCGGTGTTATCACCCAACAACGAGCCACCAGCGCAGAAGTTATTAGCGCCCGTCAATACAGAGTTTGGATCGGTGCTGTTGTACTGGTTGCTGGAAAGCTGCTGCGCCACCAGATCGGCTGGCGCGACGCAATTCGACGCCTGGGTTGCGCTTGGCTTGATGACGACCCAGTCGTCGAACGCCAGGAACTGCTGACCGGCCGGTGCGTTGACACCCGCCACGTAGTCGGCGCGATCCACCGGCGCCGCGTTCGGATCGTAGTTCGGGTTCTGGACGCCGGTGATGTAGAACTGATTGCCGCCCTGCGTGCGATCCATCAGGTCGATGGACTTCTCGCCATTGGCGATCCGCGTATGCAGGTAGCCGATCGCCGCGTTGACGTTCCAGTCCAGCGTCGGCGCGAACAGCGCTTCGAGTTCCGCGCCAAAGATCGTTGCGTCGAAGTTTTCATTGACTGCCGAACGGTCGACGATCTTCGACACCTGATAGTTCTTGTAGTCGTACAGGAACGCGCTGGCGTTGAGCATCATGCTGCCGTTCAACAACGTGTTCTTGGTGCCGATCTCATAGGCATTGACGTACTCGGCCTTGAAGGTCGGCGGTGCGACGGCGCCCTGCGCGGTCTTGATGAAGTTGCCGGCCGGCGGCGCGATGCTCGGCGGATTGGCGCCGCCGCCCTTGTAGCCACGCGAGTACGAGGCGTAGACCATGGTCTCATCGGTAAACGGCAGATCCGGCGTCCAGTCGACGACCAGGCGACCGGTCGGTGCGCGCCAGGTCTGCACGATGTCCGGATTGGCGGGATAGCCCACACCGCCGGGCGCGTTGCCGAGAATGCCGCACAGATTTGCCAGATTGGTACAAGTGTCTGCCCCTCCTTCCGGATCATCCGTGGAGGGCAGCGTTCCGCCGAGGCTCGCTTCGCGATAATCCGCGAGCAGTGTCTGGCTCGGGATCGGCGTGAACACCTTGCGGTCCCAGGTCATGCGCAGACCGGCGGTGAACTTGATCGTGTCCGTCGCCTGCCAGTAAGTCTCGCCGAAGATGCCGGCCGAGTTCAGCTCGTACGGATTGCTGCTGAGAAAGAAGTTGTGGCCGTACGGATTGGCGGCGGTCTCGTTCAGGCCGTCCTGCTGGATCGAGATGCAGCCGATGCCCTGGGTCGTGCACGGATGACGGGGACCATCGAACGGCGGCGTCTGCGCCAGCGCGGTCAGCACGTTCGAGAAGAAGAAATAGTCGGCCTTGGTCTTGAAGTGCGTGTAGTTGACGCCGAGGCTGAAATTCACCGGCCCATCGAAGCTCGATGCCAGCTCGAACTGCTGGTTGAACTGCGTGCTGTGCGACTGCGAGATGTCCTGCGCGCGGAATGAATCCGAGCAGCCGAGCTGCGGATCGCAGAACACGCCCCCCGGTGCGAAATTCTGGAACTGCGGCTGCATGGTCGGACCGCTGATGTCGTTGAACAGACCGGGGGAGGCCTCGAAACGCGTGTAGTCCTGCGTCGAGAACAGCTTGTCGTCGTTGTAGACCGTATGTGAGGTCAAGCTCAACGCGTCGGTCCACTGATAATGGAACGACAGATCATAGAGATCGGCATTGGCGCGATATTGAGGCTTGATCGGCGAATAGACCGACCGCAGATCGTGTGACTGCGTTGCGTTGGCGAAGACGTCGACATTGGAGAGCAACGTCGTGCCGCCAAATATGGCTGTGCTGATTGATCCGGCCGGTATGTAATAGGTGATTGAGTTATTGACGCGGCCTGTCGTCACAAACGGGTAGGCGTCGCCATTGGGCGTCTCGTAGGCTCCGCTGTCATACAAAGACCCTGGCAGACAGCCCTGTTCGACGACGCGGCGGACAGTCTGCGGTTGCTTTAGCGTCTCGACGTCCAGATCACCGATCTGATTCGGCCCGTTGTCGCGATGGCAGAGGTTCTTGACGCTGCGCAGGCGATCATCACTCTCGCTGAAGTGCTCCCAGCTGAAGTTGGCACGGAAATCCGCGCTGGGCTGCCAGCCCAGGGTCACACGACCGGTCGATAGATCGCGACCGTCGATGCTGCTGCCGTCGAACTCGTTGGTGACGAAGCCATTGCGCTTGGTCGATGCGAACGCGCCGCGAACGGCGAGGTCTTCACCCAGCGGCTGGTTGATCATGGCGGTGAAACGCGAGGCACCGTAATTGCCGGCCTCATACTTGAACGAGGATTCGCTGGCACCGATCTTTGGCGCTTCGGGAATGACGTTGATGACACCGGCAGTGGCGTTGCGGCCGTACAAGGTGCCCTGCGGACCACGCAGCACTTCCACGCGCTGCACGTCGAGGTATTCCTGTTCGAACAGCCGGTTGGTAATCAGCGTGGTGCTGTTGAACGACACGGCCACCGCCGGATCGGTGGTAGCGGATACCGCTTGTGTGCCGATACCACGAATCTGGAAGTTGTAGCCGGTGAAATTGGTCTTGCTGAAGCTGACGTTGGGTATCGCCTTGAGCAGATCGAAACCGCCTTCGATCTTCTGCGCCTTCAGATCGTCCGCACTGAACGCGCTGATCGCGATCGGCACATCCTGGATGCGCTCTTCGCGCTTCTGGCCGGTGACGATGATTTCTTCGATGCCGCCGCGACGTGCGGTTTCAACAGAGAGCGTCGTGGGGCCTTCTGCAACTTCGGCGGCCATTTCATCCGCCGAGGGCGGCAACAGCGCGGACGATTCACGCGCAGCCCGGCGCGCTTCGAGCGCCGCTCTTTCGTCGATGACCATGCCGCCGGATTCGGTGACATCGAATGCGAGGCCGGTGCCTTCCAGCAGTTGCGCCATGGCTTCTGCACGGCTCAGTTCGCCGCTGATGGCGCTGCTGGTTTTATCAGCGGTGTTGCGTACGTCGTAGAGCAGTTCCTGCCCGCTCTGACGGCCAAACTCGATCAGCGCGGCATTCAGGCTCTGCGCCGGAATGTCGAAGCTGACCGCCACCGCAGCGGGTGGTGCGGCCTGCGCGGTGTGCGCGGAAGCGGGCTGCGCGGGTGCGACTTGAGCGAGGGCCGGCGCGCAGGCCAGCACCATGCAGATCACAGCCGTGTGGCCCCTGATTAGGCGTATGACGGACATCAGGCTTCTCCCTTCCGTTGTATGTCAGCCGGCTCGCACCGGGCTGTATTGTCCTGAGGCCTATGAAGACGACGGATTTCGGAAAAGATGAAGGCTGCTGCAAAAAATAGTTTCCGGACAGCAGCGGGAAAAGAGAGATAACCGGCTTGCGCTGCGGCGTTGCGGGTTGGAAAACCTGGGTACCTCCACGCGCCGCGCCGCCCCCCGCCCCCCCCCACACCCCCCGCGCGGGGGGAGGGGGGGATATCG
>JBEBWZ010000220.1:0-3854 GCA_040391865.1 Solimonas flava | reverse complement strand
CGCCCACCAGCTGGCGCGAATCATGGCAGGTGAGGAGTCCGGTCCGCCGGAAAGCTGGACCGACGGCAACCGTCCGGATGGCGGGGGCTCTTCCGGTACGCCTCGTCCCTCTGCGGACAAGCCGGCGGCGCCTGGCGTCACTCCCAAGCCCGCCAGTCTGACCTGAAGAAACAGGGGCCGGCCCATGCGCCGGCCCTTTTCGTTACGCTTTACATCTATGCGTCTGCAATTGCGCGATCTCTCCCTGGACCTCTCCGAGCCCCTGGTCATGGGAATCCTGAATGTGACCCCGGATTCCTTTTCGGACGGTGGGCGCTTCAATCGAATTGAAGCCGCATTGGCGAGGGTCCGCGAGATGATCGACGAGGGGGTCGGCATCATCGATGTCGGCGGCGAATCGACGCGCCCCGGCTCCCCGTCTGTGGGGCAGCAGGAAGAACTGGATCGCGTGATGCCGGTCATCGAAGCGATTCGGAAGATCAGCGACCTGCCGATTTCCATCGATACCACCAAACCGGCCGTCATGCGTGCCGCCTGTGCGGCAGGCGCCCACTTGGTCAATGACGTCAATGGGCTGCGAGCGACCGGTGCTCTGCAGGCAGTAAGGGATACTGGCGCTGCCGTCTGTCTGATGCACATGCAGGGCGAGCCCCGCACGATGCAGCAGCGACCGCACTATGACCATGTCGTGCGTGAAGTGACCGAGTTCCTTGAGGAGCGTGTTCTCGCCTGCGAAGCTGCGGGCGTTTCGCGTGAGCGCATCGTGCTGGATCCGGGAATTGGCTTTGGCAAGAACCTGGATCACAATCTCGCGCTGCTCGGCCAGATCAGACAACTGCTGCGCTTGGGGCTGCCGGTTCTGATCGGGGTCTCGCGCAAGTCCATGTTTCAGCAGTTACTGGGGCGCAAGGTTTCGGAGCGGTTGCCGGCGTCCCTGGCAGCTGCGGCACTTGCTGTTTGGCAAGGAGCTGCGATTATCCGCGTCCACGATGTCCGTGCTACCGCAGATGCGATCCGCGTGGTGCGGGCAATCCAACAATCAGGGGAAGTCATTTGACGCGCAAGTACTTTGGCACCGATGGGGTGCGCGGCCGCGTGGGTCAGCTGCCGATGACCCCGGAGTTCGCGCTAAAACTGGGCTGGGCCGCCGGCAGAGTGCTGGGCGCAGCCGAAGGCGCGCGCGTGGTGATCGGCAAGGACACCCGCCGCTCTGGCTATGTCTTTGAATCGGCGCTTGAGGCGGGTCTGGCTGCAGCCGGGGTCGCGGTGGATTTGCTGGGGCCGCTGCCGACGCCCGGGGTTGCCTACCTGACACGGGCATTGCGCGCCCAAGCAGGGGTGGTCATTTCTGCCTCCCATAACCCGCATTACGACAACGGGGTGAAGTTTTTTGGCGCTGACGGCGGCAAGCTGAACGATGCCCTGGAGCTGGAAATCGAAGCGCTGTTGGAGCAGCCGATGCAGTGCGTCGACCCGGCGCAGTTTGGCAGAGCAAAAAGGATTGCCGACGCTTCGGGTCGCTACATCGAATTCTGCAAAGGGACCTTCGACGAGAAGAATCTCAACGGTCTGCGCGTAGTGATCGATTGCGCACATGGGGCGGCATACAAAGTCGGCCCCGCGGTACTCGAAGAATTGGGCGCTGAAGTCGAAGTGATCGGTGATCGCCCGAACGGCCTGAACATCAACGATGGCTGTGGCTCCACCCATCTTGCGGCGCTAAAGGCCAGCGTGCTGAAGCATGAGGCGCAACTCGGTATCGCCCTCGATGGCGATGCCGACCGCTGTCTGCTGGTCGACGGGCAGGGACGCGAGGTCGACGGCGATCAGATTCTGTTCATCATTGCGCGCGCCCAGCTCGCCGCTGGAACGCTGCGTGGCCCGGTGATCGGTACGCAGATGTCCAACTTGGGGTTGGAGCATGCACTGCGCGGTCTGGGCGTCGATTTCCAGCGGGCCAAGGTTGGCGACCGTCACGTGATGGAACTGCTGAAAGCCACCGGCGGCAATCTGGGCGGTGAAACTTCAGGGCATACCCTGTGCCTCGACAAGACCACCACCGGCGACGGCATCGTCACGGCCTTGCAGGTGTTGACCGCTGTGATCCGGGACGGACGAAGCCTGGCCGAGCTGTGCAGTGGCATGCAGAAGTATCCGCAGGCGCTGATCAATGTGCCGGTCGCCGGAAAAGCGGCGGCGGTGCTGGAACTGGACACCATCAAGGCGGCCGAAGCCGCGTCCGCCAGCAGGCTTGGCACACGCGGGCGGATTCTGCTGCGTCCCTCCGGTACTGAGCCCTTGCTGCGAGTCATGGTCGAATCCGATGACGAGTCTCTGACTCGGAGAGAAGCCGATTTTCTCGCCGCGCAAGTGCGCGCAGTCTGTAACTGATGATTTCTTGAGGACGACATGACCCGACGCAAACTGGTGGCTGGCAACTGGAAGATGAATGGTGCGCGTGATGCGAACGCCAGCCTGATGCATGACATCGTGTTCGAATCGCGCAAGCTGGAGAACGTGGATATCCTGGTGTGTCCACCCGCGATCTATCTCGAAGGGGTGGCTCGCTCGATTGACAGTAGCCCGGTGCAACTTGGCGCCCAGAACCTCAGCGAACATGAAAAGCAGGGTGCGTTCACTGGCGAGATCCATGGCGGCATGCTCAAGGACCTCGGATGCTCTCACGTGCTGGTGGGCCATTCGGAACGGCGCGCGCTTTACGGTGAGAGTGATCAGGTGGTTGCTCAGAAATTCCGCACCGCACAGCTGTGCGGCTTGATCCCCGTGCTCTGCATTGGTGAAACCCTGCAGGAGCGCGAAGAAGGCGCCACCGAAGCCGTGTTGCAGCGACAGTTGAAGGCGGTGTTGGATCTATGCGGCATCGCTTCGTTCAAAAACGCCGTCTTGGCCTATGAGCCGGTCTGGGCGATCGGAACCGGCAAGACCGCCAGTCCCGAGCAGGCACAGGCGGCCCATGCATTCATCCGTGGTCAGCTGCGGCAGCACGATGCTAAAATGGCAAATTCGACCCGCATTTTGTACGGCGGCAGCGTCAAGGCGGATAACGCCGCAACGCTGTTTGGTGAGCCGGACGTGGATGGTGGTTTGATCGGTGGCGCTTCTTTGAAAGCGTCTGAATTCCTGGCGATCTGTGCTGCGGCACAGGCGCAGACGAACTGAGTCCTGTATGTATACGATTCTTGTCATAGTTCAGGTGGTGGTCGCACTCGCACTGGTCGGCCTGATCCTGATTCAGCACGGAAAAGGGGCGGATGCTGGCGCAGCATTCGGCAGCGGCGCATCGGGAACGGTGTTTGGTTCCCGCGGCTCGGCCAACTTCCTGTCGCGCTCCACCTCCTGGCTGGCGACCGTGTTTTTTTGCGTCAGCCTCGCGCTGGCCTATCTGGTGCACGGACAGCGCGAGGTCACTTCGGTCGTGGACCGTCAGGCAGCGCCTCAGGTGGTGGTTCCCGGTGAGGATCCTGTGGCAACTCCTGCAGAATCCGGCGATTCAAAATTAGTTGTTCCCGAATAGAGACAAAATCAAAAACAGGCGCTAAACTTCGCGCCCGTTTTGTTCCGGTCACGTGCCCACGTGGTGGAATTGGTAGACACACTACCTTGAGGTGGTAGCGGCGAAAGTCATGGGAGTTCGAGTCTCTCCGTGGGCACCAAAATCAAGTCGTCGGGATTTGACTCCAGGCGACTTTTTTCTTTTCGGTACGGGCGGTTGGATTAGGTTATTCGTGCAATTTAGGCTTGCGGAATTGGTCGGTTAAGCCTATACTTTGTTTTCTGGTGCGGGGTGGAGCAGTCTGGCAGCTCGTCGGGCTCATAACCCGAAGGTCGTAGGT
>JBEBWZ010000219.1:0-3872 GCA_040391865.1 Solimonas flava | reverse complement strand
GCGGCGATAGATGCCGGGACGATGAGTGCGATAGCCGGGCGCTTCCGTGTTCATCTGTCTTGCTCGCCCGGACCCGGATCCGGGTCCAGGTTCAGCAGTTCGCGTCGCCGATAGCGGCTGCTGACGCCACTTTCGCTGAGCACGCGAAACACCGCATCGGCATGGGCGACCAGTGTGTCGCCCACGGTGAAATCACAGCCCATGAACGCGATGGTGCGCCCCTTGCGACGCAGACTGGCGCGACCTTCGAGCCAGTCACCGAGCCGCGCGCTGGCGATCATCTGCGTGGCCAGCTGGATGGTGGTCACCGACGGCGTCGGATCGGGGCCGCGCAGCATGGTGTAGGCGCAGACCAGATCGGACATCGCGGCGAGAAAGCCGCCATGCACTTCGCCGAAGGGATTGCAGTGCTGGTGCTGTACGCGAATCGCAAGACTCAACTGGCCATCGGCTTCCTCACGGACGTAGAACGGTCCGATATGCGCGATGAACGAGTGTGAATAGGCGCCGGGCAGGGGGGCGTAACCCGCGGGAATGATCTCGCTCATGCGATGTCAGCGCGGAAAGGTGACGGCGCCCAGCAGCGGCAGCAGGCCGGTGCCGCGGACCTTGGGCATCAGTGCCGGATCGCGCACGAAGATCGAACCGGCGAACGACATCGCGTTCAGAGAAATGCGATCGCTGCCGTCCTCCCAGGTTTCGCGGCGGCGCGGTACCAGCAGCAGCCATTCGCGCGTCGCCAGCAGGTTGTAGGCGGGCAGCGTGCCATTAGCGTCCGCGCTCAGGCCGCAGGCGGCAAGGCTGCTGCGATACGCCTCATGCAGCCGCGTGCCGGCCGCGGCGATATCGGCCGGCCACGGTGCGGCAAAGCGGGTGAACGCATGTCGGAATGGCAACGCTGCGAGTTGCTGCACCTGGCCGTCGGCGGCTGCCTGAGGCAGCAGCGCCGTGATCAGCGGCGATGCGAAGGGGGCGATCTGCAGATGGCGATGCTGCACGCTGGCACCGGCATCGACACCGCCGTTGAAGAACGCCAGGCCGTCGATCTGGCTCATTGCAGCGGCCAGTGCCGTGAAGTCCGCGACGGACAGTTCGTGCTGCTGATCGGCGAACGCGCGCGTGACCACCAGCACGTGGTTGAACAGCACCGGAAACTTGTTCAGCAGCAGCACATGCCCGGGACCGAGATCGCCGACGTACAGCGCCGGGTCATAGGGCAGGAACGGATTGAACGCACCCGGCTTGGCGCCCGGCTTGGGAATGGCGGCCTGATCCTTGCGCGCCAGTGACGAGGCCCATTCGATCCGCCACGGCAGCGCGGCGTCGTCAACGGCGTTTCCGGAAACCTCGAATGGAACCAGGGCACCGCTGGCCAGTGCGGTGCGGGTGACGGCGGTCACCTGCTCAGCCAATGTCAATGTCATCGGACGATTGTCGGTGATTGTGGCGAATCAGCGGTATCAGCCCGCAGGCGGTGCGGTGGGGACATCCTTGAACGCGCCCTTGTCGACACGGATTTCCGCCGGCAGCCCGAGCACGCGTTCCGCGAGCACATTGCGCAGGATTTCATCGGTGCCGCCTTCGACGCGATGCAGTGCGCCGAAGTGGAACATCCACTGGAAGAAATAGGCGTCGTCATCGCCAGCGCCCTGACACAGCGCGCGATTGCCGAGCAGGTCGAGACCGAAGGCGGCGATCTCCTGCGTGGTGTTGGCGCCGACCAGCTTGCCGACCGAGGCTTCCGGCCCCGGCTCGCCGCCGTTGTCCAAAGCCGTCAGCAGGCGCTGCACGCCATAACGGATGCCGCAGTCCTTGGTGTACCACTCGGCCAGCTTGAGGCGCACATGCTGCGAATCCAGCGGCGATTGACCATCGGCATCCGGCTGCTGTGCCAGCGCGAAGATCTCCTCGAAGCCCAGTGGCGTACTCGCGCCGATGGTCATGCGTTCGTTCATCAGCGTGGTCAGTGCCACGCGCCAACCGTTGTTGATGCCGCCCAGCACCTGCTCGTCGGGTACGAACACGTCGTCGAGAAACACTTCGTTGAAATGCGCGTGGCCGGACAGTTCCTCGATCGGACGTACGCTCAGGCCGGGGCTTTTCATGTGCATGAACATCATGCTCAGGCCCTTGTGCTTGACCACATCGGGATCGGTACGCACCAGCGCCATGCCCCATTCGGCGTAATGCGCGCCGGAGGTCCAGACCTTCTGGCCGCGCAGTTTCCAGCCGCCTTCGACTTTCTCCGCACGGGTGCGCACCCCGGCGAGATCGGAGCCTGCGGCCGGTTCGCTGAACATCTGGCACCAGACGTCCTCGCCGCAGGCGATCCTGGGCAGGAAGCGCCGCTTCTGCGCGTCGCTGGCAAAACTCATCAGGGTCGGTGCGATGAAGCCCTGACTGATCATGAACGGGCCATTGAGCTCGACGAACGCGCCTTCCTCTTCCTGAAAGATCACATTCTCGATCGGCGACAGGCCGCGGCCACCATACTCCTGCGGCCAGACCAGACAGGCCCAGCCGTGCTCGTGCTTGGTGCGTTGCCACTGCCGCGACAGCTCGATCCAGTCGGCTTCCGCAGCAAACGGCTTGCCGGCAAAGCGCAGCTTGCGCGCCTTTGCCTGTTGCGCCCACGGCGCATGCGCGGCGATGAACGCGCGTGCGCGCTGGCGGAACTGCGCCTGTTCGGGGCTGTCGTGCAGATTCATCGGCGGAGCCTCCTCAGGCGGCGCTTGCGGTGGTGGAGCGATGGGCGAGCAGCAGCGACAGCAGCCGCTCCTTCCAGAACGTCGGGGTGCCCAGCGCGCTGCCCAGCGATTGCGCGCGGCGGTAGTGCAGGTGGGCATCCGCTTCCCAGGTCACGCCGATGCCGCCCTGGATCTGCATGTTCTGGCGGGCACACAAGCGATAGGCATCGGTCGCGGCGATGCGCGCCACGGCAGCGGCTTCCGGCAAACGATCAGGATCGCTGGCGAGCGCTGCGGCGCCGTAGTAGCAGTTGGAGCGCGCCAGGTCGACCGCTGCCAGCATGTCGGCCATGCTGTGCTTCAGCGCCTGGAACGAGCCGATCGCGCGGCCGAAGGCGTAGCGCGTGAGGCTGTAGTCGCGGGCGGTATACAAGGCCGCTTCGGCACCGCCTAGCTGTTCGAATGCGGTGTACAGCGCCTGGCGATCCAGTGCGCGCTGCCACAGCTGTTCAGCATCATCGCCGCGCGCCAGTTCGCGCACCGGCTGTGCATCGAAGGAAAACGCGGCCGGCGGATGCAGCAGATCCAGCGTCTGGTCCAGCACTGGATGACGCGTTCCCGCCGGGAGCGGCAACAACAGCAGCACGCGCTCCGCGCCGCTGCCGATCAGTGCCAGCGCCACGGTCGCCGCAGCACCATCACGCAGTGGTCGGGTCTGGCCGCTGAGTCGCCACTGTCCGTCCTGCGCTTGCAGCTGAGGGGAGCTCTGCCAGTCCTGTGCCATCAGCATCACGCCGATCGCGCTGCCGTCGGCAATCCGCGGCAACCATTCGTTCTGTGCATCGGGATCTCCGCTCAGCGCCAGCGCGCTGGCAAAACCGCAGGCGGACGCCACGAACGGCACGGCAACGTTCTGTCGGCCGCATTCCTCGGCCAGCAGACACAGCACGTTGTCGCCGAGGGCGCTGCCGCCCCGTGCTTCGGCGACGGCGGCGCCGAGCCAGCCGGTTTCGGCCAGCCGCTGCCACAGCGGGGTGTCGCAGGAAAGCGACTGTCGGGCGATCAGTTCCAGGCCGGTGCGTGCACTGCTGGAGGCCAGGACGCGGCGAAACTCCTCGCGCATCGCCAGTTCGTCTTCGGTAAATGCCAGATTCATGTTGTCGAGTCCGCTCCTGGACGCTCTGC
>JBEBWZ010000218.1:0-3996 GCA_040391865.1 Solimonas flava | reverse complement strand
CCTTCTCCAAGACCAACTTCAGCGGCTACAACTTCCAGATCCGCGGCATCGGCACTCAGGCGGTATCGGCGACCACCGACCCTGGCGTGGCCGTCAGCTTCAACAATACCACGCTGATCGTGAATCGCTTGTTCGAGCAGGAATACCTGGACATCGAACGCGTCGAAGTGCTGCGCGGCCCGCAGGGCACGCTGTACGGTCGCAATGCGACCGCCGGTGTCATCAACGTCATCAGCGCCAAGCCGCAGCTCGGCGTGTACGAAGGCGAAATCAAAATGGAGACGGGCAATTACGGCGCCCAGCGCATCCGCGGCCACTACAACCTGCCGATCGGCGAGGACTTTGCGCTACGTGCAGCCTACGGCTCCACGGTGCGTGACGGCTACGGCTTCAATCAGTACGACGGCAGCGACATCGACGACCGCGACCTGTGGACCGGTCGCCTGACCTTGGGCTGGGAGCCGAACGAGCGGACGCGTATCAACCTGCTGTACGAACGTTTCGAGGAGAAGGACCAGCGCGTGCGTTCGGTGAAGCAGCTTTGTCATCGAGACGAGGGCCCGACGAGCATAGGCAGCCTGGATTTCAGCACGCTGACGAATACGCTCACAGGGGGTAACGGCGAACAGGCCGGCGTGATCCTGCAGGACGCGCTGTCGCAGGGTTGCCTGCCCGGATCGCTGTACGCGGACGGTGCCTTCAGTGCGCCCAATGGCTACGCGATTCCCTTCCTGATGGCGACACGCACACCGGGGCAGTCAGGCGGTTTGGGTGACAATCCGTATACCGGCAGTCTCTTCATGCCAGCCCCGCTCTCACCCGCACCCTGTGAACTGCTGGGGCGTGCGAAGTACGTTTCACTGCTCAACCCCTGCGCTGGCGATCCATATCGGGGCCTGACGCAGTCGCGCGACATGCGCAGCATCTATTCTGTGATCAAGCCGACCTACCAGGCCGAGTCGGATGTCTTCGAGCTGTCCGTGGATTTCGATGTCTCCGATGAGCTGACGTTGTCGTCTCAGACGGTCTATGTCGAAGACGCGGTGCTGTCGACGCAGGACTTCAACCGTTTCGAGACGCAGGAGAACTTCTTCTCCGATAGTTCGATCGCCTGCCCTACCACCACGAGCGGCGGCCCCCTTGGCTGCGGCTTCGGTGGTGCAGGCGTCGGTACCAGCTATTTCGCGGACGTGACGCCGGGTGGTGTCTTCTGCGATCCGCAGCTGGGCTGTTCGGACCGCTTCCTGTTCATGGACCTGTCGCGTGCCAGCGGCAGCCAGTTCAATCAGGAGGTGCGGCTGGTCTCGTCGTTCAAGAGCGACGTCAACTTCAGCATTGGCGCCAACTTCACCCGCTTCCAGACCACGAACGATTACTTCGTGCTGTCCAACGGCATCACCATGCTGGCCCGGACGCCGCCCTTCGTGGGCGATACGAGGGCTCCCGGGGGACGTCTGTGCCGTCCGCCGGGCGTTGGCCCCAACGAAAACGTTGCTTGTCTGTATACCGATCCGCAGTCTCTGGAAGAGCTGATGCGTGACAACAATCCGGAAGGACACAATTACTTCTTGAGCCGCAACCCCTACGAACTCAACTCGGCGGCGCTCTTTGGTGAGATGTACTGGCAGGCCACCGATGCGCTGAAGTTCACGGGTGGCCTGCGTATGACCTGGGATCGCAAGTCCTTCACGCCAGTGCCCTCGCAGACCTTGCTGATCGGCTATCAGCAGTTCGGCGCGGGAGCTGAGTACGAGGATCCGTCGCAGTGCACAACCTCGACCGTGCTTCGGTTTTGCCCCGTTGCGGGCAGTACGCCGGACGGCCGTGGGTATGTCGCGGAGCCCAACATCGTGCAGTCCTGGTTGGAGCCAACCGGGCGCATCGGATTCGACTGGAAGCTGGACACGGGCTTTACCGACGAGACGATGGTCTATGGGTTCCTGACGCGTGGCTACAAGGCAGGCGGCGCCAATCCGCCGGGCATCGCCGCGCCGCAGGGGGCGTTTATCGCCGCCGCGCAAGGTGCGGTGTCGCCAAAGGTGTTCAAGGCCGAGTATGTCAACGCGCTGGAGCTTGGCGCCAAGAACACACTGTTCGACGGTGCGATGACCCTGAACCTCTCGGGCTTCTACTACGACTACAGCGATTATCAGATCTCCAAGATCGTTGACCGCAGTGCGGCCAACGAGAACTTCGACGCCACGGTCTGGGGTCTGGAACTGGAAGCGGCTTTCGCGCCGACGCCGGATACGCTGTTCAACGCCGCCATCGGTTATCTGCGCACCCGCGTCGCCGACGGCGAGCAGTCCATCGATCTCATGGACCGCACGCAGGGCGGTGACTACTTCCACATCACGACGATCCAGAATCCGAACTTCGATCCGAGCGCGGCGCCACGCGATCGCGCGGATTATGTCGCGGGCCTCGTGGCGCCGACGGATCAGCAGTTCCTGGCGTTCGATGAGTGGATGGTCGTCAAGCCCGCCGTGACGCAGTCCTCCAACTGTGTGGCTCCGGCTGAGTTGGCAGCGGTGGCGGCGTCCAACGCACCGGCATCCCCGGCTGATGAAATGGCGTCGTTCTGTCCTGGCGGCCCGATCCTGAACTCCAGCTACGCCAGCAGGGTCGTGCCTGGCACTCCAGCACTCTTCCCCAGTACGGGCGGCATTCTCTACAACCCGGCGGTGGATGCGCCGAACGGCAGCGCCGGCATGTTCGCCGATGTCAGCGGCCATGAGTTGCCGAATGCGCCGCGCTTCACGGTCTCGCTCGGCGCGCAGCAGACGGTCTATCTGCCGGCGGGTTGGGATCTCACCGGCCGCGTGGACTGGTACTGGCAGGACAAGTCCTTCCACCGCATCTACAACACGGAGTATGACCGCCTGAAGGATTGGACCAACACGAACCTGTCGATCTGGGTGAGCAAGCGTGACTGGGATCTGAAAATCGAGGCCTACGTCAAGAACCTCTTTGACGACACGCCGATCACCGGTGCCTTCCTGAACTCCGACGACACCGCGCTGACCACCAACGTCTTCACGCTGGACCCGCGCCTGTTCGGCGTCTCCATCACCAAGCGCTTCTGAGGAGGAGACGACCATGAGAAAGCATATGAACATCCAGTCGATCTCGTTGGCATCCGTCTCCTTCCCGCTGACGGCCATCGCTGCCACGCTGTTATTGATGTCTCAGCCGCTGCGTGCGCAGGTTGATCCAGACTGCACCGGCAGCAATCCCGGAGTTGTGACTTGCTCGGCCACCACATATGCCGATGGTGTCACGCATACGGTGACGAGTGGCGATCTGACGGTGGATGTCGGCGGGGCCACCAGCTTTGGCACAGGCGGCTTCTTCACCACGGCCACCGGCAACAGCAATGTCACGATGACCAAGGGCAACGCCAGCATGCTGACGACGGCCGCCGGGACGACCGCGGCAACCATCATCGGGGCAACTTCACAGGATGGCGATATCAGCATCACTACCGGTACCGGCAGCGTGCAGGGGGTCTCGCCGAACACGCAGTACGGCATTCGTGCCGTTTCATCGGGTACTGGTGACATCCGTATCGTGACGGGCGCCACGGTGAACGCGGGCGATTTAATCACCAGTAACAGCAGCTCCATCGGCATCGATGCCAGTACGCAGGGTGGCAACATCACGATGTCGGTGGGCGGCGATGTGTATGCGCGACAAACGGGGTTGCGGGCGCACGCCAACGGTGGCGATATCTCCATCAGCTCTTCGGGAAACCTCAGCATTGGAGGAAGTTCTACGCTGCGCGGCATCGAGGCCGTTACCACGGGGGATATTGGTATCAACCTCGGAGCGGCAACTGCCGTCTACTTAGTGACTGGAACCCAACATGCCATTTTCACGGACACCCGCGGGGGAGCGGGGACGACAACGTTGAATCTGTTCCGCGGCGTAGGTGCCCCGATCGAGGCCTTGACGGGAACGGGTGCGCTGACCATCAATGTCGCGACACCGACCCCG
>JBEBWZ010000217.1:0-4011 GCA_040391865.1 Solimonas flava | reverse complement strand
TTGGTTTCATTCAAGCCACCTGCCGGGCAGGGTTGCAGTGCCAGGAACCAGTTCAGGAGATTGGCGCCGTTCGAATCGCCCTGCTGCAGCTGGTAGGCACGCCCGCCCATCACCGCCGGCCCGTTCGCCAGCACGAAGGCGTCGTTCGGCGATGCGCCGGTCACGTCGACCACTTCGATATCCTGCAGGTCCGACGCAGCGCCGGTTGGCGTCAGGTCGTTCAAGGACAAGCCCGTCACACCGCTGACGTTGCCGCCCACCACCAGCCTGTCGGAAGCATGCGTGGATGCATCCGTATCCAGCGTAATGCCGCCGCCGGCACCCACGTAGTTGCCGGTGACGGTCAGCGTGTCACCCACCTGGCCCGCTCCGATGGACAGTGCCGCCGGATTGCCGGCAGCGTCCTTGCCCAGGGTAAAGGTGCCGGTCGTCATCGTGCCCACGAGATCCGCCGTGCCACCGTTCAGATTCACGGCATCCCAGTTCTGGATTTCCTGGCCCGCAGTCTGCAGCTTGCGGGTGAAATTCTGGATCGCGTTCAGGGTCAGCACATCAGCACCCGTGCTGCCACCGCCACCATTCAGCGTGCCGACCTGGGTCATGTCGGTTTCGTTGAAGGTCAGCGCATCATTGCCGGCGCCCAGACGGAAACCGCCGGTCACTGCCGCCTTGCCGACGGTGACCACCGAGTCACCGTTGTTGTCGGTCATTGCGAAACCGGTCGAGTCCGCAGCCTGCACCGTGGCGTCGTCGTTGATGTTGACGGTGGTCGTCCCCGGCGTATTCCACGTCCAGATGACGCCATCGAAGCCGCCCAGGTTGGTCGTCGACTTCAACACGCCGTCGACATTGATGACCGTGCCCTTGTCGCTGTTGTTGGTCAGCTCCATCGTATTGTTGTACGAGGTAATGCTGCTGCCATTCTCGATGTTGATGAGCAGCGGGCTCGTCGCTGCTGCCGCAACGGTCGCGCGGATACAGGGAGACACGACATGGCGGGTTACTACACGCTTTTCAAAAGCGAGAAGAGCGGCGAGTGGTACTTCAATCTGAAGGCCGGCAATCACGAGATCATCCTGCAGTCGGAAGGCTACGTGAACAAGAGCAGCGCGGAGAACGGCATTGCCTCTGTGCAGAAGAACGGCGGCGATGACGCGCGCTTTGAACGCAAGCAGTCGGACAAGGGAAATTTCTGGTTCGTGCTCACGGCAGGCAACGGGCAAATTATCGGCAAGAGCGAGATGTATCCCACGTCTGCGGCGCGCGACAAAGGGATTGAGTCGGTGAAGACCAATGCCGCAACCAGTGTCGTGAAGGAAGTCTGACCGTGCTGGAAAATCTTGGCCAGTACAACCAGGTCCTGATCGACTATGTCAGTCGCTTCGGCCTGAAGATCATCGGCGCCGCCGCGCTGTGGATCATCGGCAGCATGGCGATCAACGCCATTAGCCGGCTCGCCGAGCGTGGCATGACCGCCCGCCGCGTGGATGCGACGCTGATCCGCTACTCGCAAGGGGCGTTGCGCGTGGTGCTGCGCATCGCGCTGGTGATCGCCGTGCTGTCCGTGTTCGGGATCGAGACCACCTCGTTCGCGGCGCTGATCGCGGCGGCTGGCGTGGCGATCGGTGTGGCCTGGAGCGGATTGCTGGCCAATTTCGCGTCCGGCATCTTCCTGATGATCCTGCGCCCGTTCAAGGTGGGCGACGTGATCAACGCGGGGGGTGTCACCGGAACGGTGGTCGAGATCGGCATGTTCGCGAGCACGCTCAACACCGCCGACAACCTGTGCGTCACGGTCGGCAACAACAAGCTGTTCGCCGACAACATCGTCAATTACAGCGTGAACGAATACCGGCGCGTGGACCTGTCGATGCAGCTGGCGCACGGCGTGGATCCGTTCGAGGCTTCGCGCCATCTCCTGGACAGGTTGCAGCAGATTCCCAATGTGCGGGCCACGCCGGCACCGAGCGTGGGGATCGCGGAGTTCAACCTCAATGGCACCAAGCTGGCGGTGTCGCTCTGGTGCAACAATCCGCACTGTGGTCAGGTCTCCGGCGACGCCAACAAGGTGATCTATGACACCGGTGTGCAGGCCGACTGGCCGGTGCCTGGCCCGTATCAGGTGACGCTGGGATCGAGGTCGGCCGCATAGCGGGGTGCGTCTGACCGGCGTCCATGACAGTGACGACCATGGTTCAGGCGCCCGTCGGGCCCGGGAGCAGCGCTGGCGGAGACGCCGCGCGATCCCGGGAATTCCTGAACGGTTTTCTGGCGGCACTCGGGATCGCGGCACAGCATCTCGATACGGACGGGGAGATCGAGGCGCAGATCGAGCGATGGCTCATCGACTTGAGCATCCGCGATTTCGATCGGCTTGCCGATGGCGTGGCAAGGGTGGCGGCGCGCCTCTGCCTGTCACCCGATGACGGCGTGATCCTACTGAAGCACGGTACGCTGGAGCCGGAATCGCTTTTGATCGGTGCCGCTTCCGATGGCCAGGGCGCGGTCCCTGTGAAGCTGCGCATGGTCGAACAGTTGATGCAGCGGCTCGAGCGCCGGGTCAGGCCTGAGTCGGCGAAGCGGGGAGGGAAGGTCTCGGATGTCTGGACCTACGACGTGGCGAACTGGGAGTTGATTGCGCCCAACGGCAAGAGCGTAAAGCTTTCGCTGGTGGAATCCCGGATCGTGCGTTGTCTGATGTCGCGGCGCTGCGATGTGGTGGCCCGAGAAGATCTGCTGACCGCCCTGAGTCGCCCCCACCTTGCAGCCTATCGCCGCAATCTGGACATGACCGTCTGGCGTCTGCGCAAGAAAGTGGAAAAGCACTGCCAGACGCCGCTGCCCGTCACTTCGGCCCGTGGCGTCGGCTATGTGTTCAGGGCGCCGGCGCTGATGCTGCACGATGCGCTGTCACGCATGAGCATCCCCATAGCGTCTCCGTCGACGGAGGCTTCCACGCAACAGGCTGTGCGGTGTTCCGACGCAGGGGCGCGTTAGCGTTCGCGATGTTCGCGCAGACGGACAGCGCCGCAGGTTGGAGATCCCCATCGCTGACGGTTGCCGGTGCCGCGTGTCAGCGCGGTGCGATCTGCGTGGCTTCGCGTTCGGTTTCCCGCAGCCAGCGCCACAGGGTCGTGCGCGACACGCCGAGACGCGCGGCGGCGCGGCGGCGGTCGCCATGACTGGCGGCCAGTGTGGCGAGCAGTACCGCGCGGTCGGGGCGGCGCGCGGGCGGTGCGTCCGCCGTCGCAATGTGGTCGTCGCTGCTGCTGCTGGCCAGTTCCGGCGCGCAGTCGAGCAGCGCCGCGGCGTCGATGCGCGTCGTTCTTCCGGAGTTGCCCAGCAGCACCGGCAGGCGGTCGATCAGGTTGCGCAGTTCACGCACGTTGCCCGGCCAGTCGTAGCGCCGCAGCAAGGCCAGCGCATCGTCGCCGAGCTGCAATGCCGGGTCGTGGCGCTGCAGGAACGCCTGCGCGATTTGCACGATGTCCTCATCGCGGCCCGCGAGCGCCGGCAACTGCAGGCGCAATACGTTGAGCCGGTAGTAGAGATCGCGGCGGAAGCGGTCGGCGCGCACTCTCGCGTCGAGATCGACGTGGGTTGCGGCGACGACACGGATGTCGACCGGATGGGCCTGGGTGCTGCCGACGCGCACGATCTCGCGCTCTTCCAGCACGCGCAGCAGCCGCGTCTGCAAGGGCAGTGGCATCTCGCCGATCTCGTCGAGGAACAGCGTGCCGCGGTGTGCGGCCTCGATCAGGCCGCCACGGCCGCCGCGGCGCGAGCCGGTGAACGCCCCTTCCTCGTGGCCGAACAGTTCCGATTCCAGCAGTGATTCGGTGATGGCACCGCAGTTCACCGCCACGAAGGGGCCGGCCGCGCGCGGGCCCGCCTCGTGGATCGCCTGGGCAAGCAGTTCCTTGCCGGTGCCGGTGGCGCCGCGGATCAGGACGGTGGCGTCGCTGGCGGCGTAGCGCTGCGCGGTCGAGCGCACGCGCTGCATCGCCGCGC
>JBEBWZ010000216.1:0-4047 GCA_040391865.1 Solimonas flava | reverse complement strand
CGATGGCATAGGCGCTCCAGATATATCCTTCCAGCGCGGTCGAAATCAGCAGCGCGAAGATCGGGAAGATCACCGTGGCGTAGCCGGCGCGCGCCGCCCCGATGCGGCCAAGCAATGTGAGATAGGCCGCAAAAGCCATCACGGTGGCGACAACCGCCAGAAAGACCAGCGAGTCGATATAAGCCACCGTTGGTTCGATGATGAAGGGCGTGCCGAGGATGATGGCGAGCTGCGCGCATATCAGCGTGCCGTAGAGGGAGAGAGAGATGGCCAGCGAAAATCTGTATTGGAAAAATTCGGCGCTACGTCGAAGTTTGGGCGCCTTACTGTTGTGCTTCACCACCTTGGCAGGCGCACAGGAGCCAACCGGCAATGAGCCAGCGGCCGCCATGGAAGACAGCGCGCCATCACTCCTCGAACAAACCTTCGACTTCGACATACCCGCGCAGAAAGTCTCCACCGCGATTCTCGATATCGCGCGACAGGCGCAGGTCCAGGCCCTGATGACGGGCAACGTCCTGGACAACTATCAGACCGAAGGCCTGCACCAGCGGTTGCCTTTGGCCGCTGCGCTTGAGCTGGTGCTGTCGGGCACGCCATACACCTATCGGCAGACCGGCAGCAACGCAATCATGGTGGGCCTGCCCGATGCGCTCGCGGTCGTGCCAGACGACCCAAAAGCCACAGCCGTTCTGGCGCAAGAGAGCGCTGGAACGGCCGCTGACGCTGAAGCGATGCACTCGACCACCGCCAGCGTCGAAACCGTAAGCCGCGGCGGCATCGAGGAAATCATCGTCACCGGCCAGAAACGTGAAGAGCGCATCCAGGACGTGCCGATCGCGATCAGCGCCTTCTCGATGGAAGACCTGGACAACCAGAAGATCGAAGGCGGCTTTGATCTGCTGCGGGGCGTGCCGAACGTCACCTTCTCCAAGACCAATTTCAGCGGCTACAACTTCCAGATCCGCGGCATCGGTACGCAGGCAATTTCTGCCACCACCGATCCGGGCGTGGCGGTGAGCTTCAACAACACGACGCTGATCGTGAATCGGTTGTTCGAGCAGGAGTATCTCGATATCGAGCGCGTGGAAGTCCTGCGCGGCCCGCAGGGCACGCTGTACGGCCGCAACGCAACCTCCGGCGTCGTCAACGTCATCTCCAACAAGCCGAAGCTCAACGAGTTCGAGGCCGAGATCAAGGGCGAGCTTGGCAACTACGCGGCGCAGCGCCTGCGCGGCCACGTCAATATCCCGTTGATCGACGATACTCTCGCGGCGCGTGTCGCTTACGCAATGACGCAGCGCGACGGTTATGGCAAGAACCTCGCTTTCGGTGATGATCCGAACGCCAATGTCCGCGAAGACGTGGACGGTCGTGATCTCTGGACCGGCCGTTTCTCACTGGGCTGGCAGGCCAATGATCGTCTCAACTTTCACCTGATGTGGGAGCGTTTCGGCGAGGACGACAACCGTGTCCGAACCTCGAAGCAGCTCTGTCACCGTGACCCGAGTCCCGAGGTTGTTGGCGGCGTCACCTATCCGGCCGATTACGCTAGCGTCGCCAAGGCACAGCTTTCACAGGGCTGCCGTGCCGGTTCTCTTTACGCCGACGATGCTTACGGCACGCCAAATGGCGAATCGCTGCCTTACGTCAGTGGCCTTTATTTCGCGCAGATCCTTTCGGATTTCCAAGCTTTTGTTGGTGGTGGACAGTACGCGGGTTGGGCGGTGGGCCCGAATCCCTACACGCCCTTCGGAGCCGAGGCCTATCAGGGCGTTGACGACTGGACCGGGCCGCGTGAAGACCCGTCTACCGCGCCGTGTGCCGCGATTGCTGCACCGGGGGATCAATCGACCGATGGAAAGTGGCGCACCTACTCATTCAATCTCTGCAACCCAGACCCCTATGGCGGTCGGATGCAATCGCGCAACCTGCGCGAGATCTATTCCCTGATCGAGCCCAAGTACAAGGCGGATTCCGATGTCGTCGAGTTGTCCTTCGACTTCGAATGGAACGACGACCTGACGCTGACCTCACAGACCGTCTACGCGCGAGACGAGTACTACGCAACCCAGGACTACAACCGCTACACCACGCTGCCATTCTGGAACGGCACCGGCGCAGCCGAGGCCTGCGGCCTGGCGGTCGTCTCCGGCAAGACCAATGTCGATTGCAGCGATGACCCGGCCACCGGGCGCGGCACCTGGTTCTCGCTCACGGACCAGAACGCGGACGGCACCATTGACCAGGGCATGTTCGGTTCCGTGGCGGACCGCGGCTTCACCGTGGATGCCGACGGCTTTATCCGGAATCAAGAGAACAATCGTGTCGGCTACTACAACCTCCTGCTGAATGACGGCGGCAGCAACCTGTACTGCGACCCCCAGCTCGGCTGCTCGGACAAGCTGATCGTGCAGGACATCTCGCAGTCCAAGAGCACGCAATACAACCAGGAGTTCAGGTTGGTATCGGCCTACCAGGGTCCGATCAACTTCAGCCTCGGGGCCAATTACACGCGCTTCGAAACGCAGAACGATTACTACGTGATCTCCAACTCGTTCTCGCAGCTGCTGCACTTCTGGCCGTTCAACAATCCGGAAAGCGGTTGCCCGGTCGGCAGTATGGAAGGCGAGTCTTGCCGCTACATCGACCCCAACCCGCTCAGTGCCCTCGACGGCGAAGGTCACAACTACTTCCGCAGCTCCAACCCGTATGAACTCACCTCTTCGGCGCTGTTCGGTGAGCTGTACTGGAACATCACCGATGCCCTCAAGCTGACCGCCGGTGCCCGCATGAGCTGGGATCAGAAGGTCTTCACACCAGTGCCCAGCCAGTTGCTGCTGGCGGACTATCGCGATCTGCCCTATGTCTCCGAAGGCGATCCGCCGGTGGAGCCCACTGCCTGCATGATCAATTCACCGTTCTGTCCGTTCACGGGTTCGGCCGTGAACGGGCGCGGCGCGCCGGCATTGCCGGACATCATCCAGTCCTGGCGCGAGCCGACGGGCCGTCTGGTGCTGGACTGGAAGCCGGAGCTGGGTTTGAGCTGGCTGGATGAAACCCTGGTCTACGGCTCCCTCTCGCGCGGCTACAAGGGCGGCGGCGCCAATCCACCAACGGTGTCCCCGCCGTCCGGCCTGATTCTCGCGGCGGCCTCCGGCGGTGCGGCACCGCCGCTGTTCAAGCCGGAGTACATCAACGCCTACGAGATCGGCACCAAGAACAAGCTGTTCGGTGGCGGCATGATGCTCAACCTCAGCGCGTTCTATTACAACTACAAGGACTATCAGGTCAGCAAGATCCTCGACCGCACGGCCGTCAATGAGAACTTTGACGCCACGGTCTGGGGCTTGGAACTGGAAAGCGTCATCGCACCGACGCCCGATCTGCTGTTCAACGCCGCGATCGGTTACCTGCGCACCAGCATTGGCGACGGCGAGGAATCCATCGACCTGATGGACCGTGCCCAGGGCGGCAACCAGTCCTTCACCGGCGAAAATGGCATCACCTATGACGAATGGGTGGTGGTCAAGCCCTGGGTGGTATCGGCCTCCAACTGCATCGTGCCGGCGGAAATCCTCGCCGCGGATATCGAGCGGCTGAAGCAGGTGGGCGACCGGTCCGGGTCGGACTTCTTCTGCCCCACCGGCGGCATCCTTGGCCGACAGCTCGACTTGGCGCAGCGGTATGACTACCTCGACGCGCAGGGTAACCTGATCAGATCCGTTGATCCGGCCCATGACGGCCGCGTCTACAACCCGCTGCGGGATGCACCCAACGGCTCAGCCGGCTTTTCGGCCGACCTGTCCGGCAACGAGTTGCCCAACTCGCCGCGCTTCACCGTCTCTCTCGGCGGCCAGCAGACCTTCTACCTGCCGGGCGGCTGGGACATCACGGGTCGCGTGGACTGGTACTGGCAGGATGAGTCGTTTGCCCGTGTCTACAACACCGAGTACGACCGGCTCAAGGCCTGGAGCAATACCAACTTCTCGTTCTGGGTGAACCAGGTGGATTGGGACCTGCGCGTGGAGGTGTACGTCAAGAACG
>JBEBWZ010000215.1:0-4187 GCA_040391865.1 Solimonas flava | reverse complement strand
ACTCTTGCGGTTCCGGCCCGCTCGGGTCGCGCCGCGCCCCCGGCCGGGCGCGGCCTGTCGTGCCGTCGCTCTCGGCGCGACGGCGCCCCCGCCCTCTGAATCCGCCGGTTCCCTCTGCCCATTGCGATGACTCGACGCGCCGAAATCGACGCCCTGCGCGGGCTGCTGCTGGTGATGATGACGCTGACGCATCTGCCGACGCGGCTGTCGGTCTACAGCAGCCAGGCTTTCGGCTTCGTGTCGGCGGCGGAGGGGTTCGTGTTCCTGTCCGGCTTCGTCGCCGGCATGGTCTATTGGCGCGGCTATCAGCACAACGGCTTCGACTGGATGCGCGGCAAGCTGCGTTCCCGCGCGCTGGAACTGTACGGCTGGCATCTGGCGCTGCTGCTGTTCCTGTTCACCATCGGCGCCGCCATCGGGCACTTCGGTGAGCGTCCGCTGCTACGCAATCTGCTGAGCTTCTATTTCGACCAGCCGGTCGCCGCGTTGTGGGCGGCGCCGTTGCTGCTGTACCAGCCGCCGCTGCTCGACATCCTGCCGACCTACATCGTGATGCTGCTGGCGACACCGCTGTGGTTGCGCGCGGCGAAACGCTACGGCTGGGGGCCGGTGCTGTCGCTGAGTCTGGCGATCTGGGTGTTTGCGCAGGTCGGCGGTCGCGCGCTGTTGCTCGACGGGCTCAATTTCCTGACCGGCGACAACGTGCCGTCGCTGCCGTTGCCGGCCCTGGGCTTCTTCGACGATTTCGCCTGGCAGTTGCTGTGGGTCACCGGGCTCTGGGCCGGCCATCTCGCGGTGGAGCAGAAACTGGGCGCGCAGTTGCCGCGCAGAAGCTTCCGCGTCGCGGCGGTGCTGACGGCGCTGGCGTATCTGGCCTGGTATCACGGCCTGCTGCGGGTCCTGCTGGCGCCGCTGAGTCTGGAGGTGCTCGGGCCGAATCAGCCGCTGCTGTTCGACAAGGTGCTGCTGCGGCCGCTGCGGGTGCTGAACTTCACGGTGCTCGCGGTCAGCGTTGCGCTGCTGCTGCCCTCGCTGTCGCAGGCCGCGCAGCGCGCGGTGGGCGCCCTGCTCGGGCTGCTGGGGCGTGCCTCACTGCGCGTGTTCGCGATCCATCTGTTCCTGGCGCTGCTGGCCTTCGGGCTGGTCGATCAGGATGAGCATCCGCTCGATGCGCTGACCGAAACCCTGGTGCTCGCCGCGACCTTCAGCATCATGCTCTGGGTCGCGTGGCGGCATCAGGGCGGCAGATTGCGCAGCTGAAGCCGCCACACGGCGAGCCTGACTAGCCCTGCAACACGATCTTCGGCGGTGTGTTCAGCGTCGGTCGCAGTGAAATCCAGCCCAGGGCCGCGACCACTACCGCGCCGGCGACGGTGCCGATCAGCCACAGCTGCGGACGCGGTCCGTACGGAATCTTGAACACCTGCTCGGCCAGCACCCAGGCCACGGTCTGCGCCGCGACCGCGGCCACCAGACCGGCGAGCCCGCCGAGTACCGCGTACTCCGCCAGCAGGCCGCGCACGATCAGGCCGGAGCGCGCCCCGAGTGCGCGCAGCAGCGCGGTCTCGCGCACGCGTTCGGCGCGGGTGCCTTCGATCGCCGCCAGCAGCACGCACAAGCCGGCCGCCAGCGTGAACAGGAAGATGAACTCCACCGCCTGCACGATGCGATCGACGATGCCGCGCACCTGATTCATCATCGCGTCGATATCGAGCACGCTGATGTTCGGGAACTGCTGTACCAGCTCGCGCAGCAGCACGCGGTTCTCCGCCTCGAGCCGGAAGCTGGTCAGCCATTGCGCCGGCACCGTGTCCGGCAGCGCACCGGGCGGTGTCAGCAGGAAGAAATTGGGCTTGAAGCTGTCCCACTCGACCTTGCGGAAATTGTGCAGGGTGAAGGTGATGCGCTCGCCGGCGAAATCCAGCGTCAGCGTATCGCCGAGCTTCACGTTCAAACGCTTGATCACGTATTCATCGGCCGACAGCCACGGCTGGCCGCGACCGGCCTCGCCCCACCATTCGCCATCGGTGATGCGATTGTCCGGGTTCAGCTGCTCGCCCCAGGACAGATTGAAATCGCGATTGATCCAGCGCTGCGTTTCCGGGTCCTCGAAGGAATCCGCGGTCACTTCGGTCCCGTTGAGCGCCACCAGCCGGCCGCGCACCATCGGCCACAGTGCCAGCTCGGGATAACCGCGTGCGGCGAAGAATGCCTTCAGCGGCGCGACCTGCTCGGTCTGGATATTGATCAGGAACTGGTTCGGCGTTTCCGGCGGCAGCTTCGCCTGCCAGCTCGCCAGCAGATCCTGACGCACCACCGAGACCAGCAGCAGCGCCAGCAGTGCCAGCCCCAGCGCCGTGACCTGCGCCACGGTGGCGCGGCGTCGTCTGGCGACGTTGCCGAGACCAAAGCGCCAGGACACGCCGACCGCGCGCTTCAGCGGTGACAGCGCCAGCACCAGTACCCAGGCGAGCGCCGCGAGTACCAGCAGCGTTACCGCGGCGCCGCCGAGCACGGCCATCGCCAGCTTCGGTTCGCCAGTGGCCAGCCACAGCAACGCAGCGGCCGTGGCCAGTGCCGACAGCCAGATCAATCGCGATCCGGCCGAGCCGGTCTCGGCGCGCTGGAACACGCGCAGCGGTGGCGTGCGGCGTGCATCGAGCAGCGGCGGTGCGGCAAAGCCGAGCAGCATCAGCAACCCCAGTGCGGCGGCAGCGAACAACGGCCACAACGGTGCCGGCGGCAGTTGCAGCATCAGCAGCCCCGACAACAGCTTCGCGATCAACGCCTGGACCCCATAACCCGCAGCGGCACCGAGGGTGCCGCCGATGACCCCCAGCAACAGCAGTTGCAGCAGCAGCGCGCGGCCGAGAAAACCGCTGCGCGCGCCCATCGCTTTCAGCAGGGCGATTTCGTCGCGCAGCTTTTCGCCGTACTGGCGCGCCGACAATGCGACCGCGGCGCAAGCCAGCAGCGTGGCCGCGAGCACGGCGATATCGAGAAACTGCCCGGCGCGCTCCAGCGAATTGCGGATTTCCGGCCGTGCCTCCTGCGGCGTGACCCGACGGATGCCGTCGGCCGGCGTCTGCTCGAGCAACGGTGCGAGTCCCTCGGCGCTGCCGGCGAACAGCCGCCCGTACTGTGCGCGGCTGCCGGGGCCGAGCAACTGCGTTCCCGGCAGGTCGGCGGCATTGAGCATCAGCCGCGGCGCGAGATCGGCAAAGCCGTTACCGCGATCCGGTTCGTTCTCGATCACTGCGCTGATCCGCAAGCTCAGCGCGCCCGCCTGCACCGTCGCGCCCGGCGTCAGCTGCAGCTCCTGCCACAGCCGTGCATCGGCCCAGGCTTCGCCGCGTTTGGGAATGCCGTCGGCGATCCGTGAGATGCCGAACGGTTCATCGGCAATGCGCAGGCTGCCGCGCAGCGGGTAGCCGTCGCCGACGCCCTTGATCGATGCCAGCACCGATTGCTCGCCGGCCAGTACCACGCTCGCGAACGATGCGATGTCGACGCTGCGCACGCGGCTGTCGGCCGCGCGCAAGGTTTCCGGCAGCGGCTTGCGCGAGTTGAACACCAGATCAGCACCCAGCGCTTCACCGGTCTGGGCCGCGAGCGCGCCGCGCACGCGTTCGGTGAACAGCTGCACCGCACCGACCGAGGCCACCGCGACCGCCAGCGCCAGACCGAGGATGAACAACTCGCCCGAGCGCCAGCCACGACGCAGGCGACGCGTGGCGTAGGCCAGTGCACTAGCCATTTGCGGCCCCTTCGAGCTGACCGTCGCGCAGGCTCAGGGTGCGGCCGCAGCGCGCCGCCAGTTGGGCGTCGTGCGTCACCAGCACCAGCGTGGTGTTCTCGCTGCGGTTGAGTTCGAACAGCAGTTCGATGATCTGCGCGCCGGTGGTGGTGTCGAGATTGCCGGTCGGTTCGTCGGCAAACAGGATCTTCGGATTGCCGCTATAGGCGCGCGCAATCGCGACGCGCTGTTGCTCGCCGCCGGACAGCTGATGCGGATAATGCTGCAGACGCTTGCCGAGGCCGACGCGCTCCAGCGCCATGCGGGCGCGCTCGCCGGCGTCCTTCAGCCCGGCCAGCTCCGCCGGCAGCATCACGTTTTCCAGCGCGGTGAATCCGGCCAGCAGCTGAAACGACTGGAACACGAAACCGACGCGCCCGGCACGCAGCCC
>JBEBWZ010000214.1:0-4192 GCA_040391865.1 Solimonas flava | reverse complement strand
CAGGGTTACACGGTACTGCGGTTCTGGAACGATCAGGTGTTACGCGAGACGGATGCCGTGCTGGAGGAAATTCTGCGGCACCTCGGTTGAGGAGCCGCCCCTCATCCCAGCCCTCTCCCCGCTCGCGGGGAGAGGGGGTTTGTTCGCATGCCGGACTCAGCTTGCAGCGAGTTTCATCGCTTCATCAGCGAACTCTTTTGCCTGCAAGCTGTTGCCGCGTTTACTGCTGCTGATTCCTGCACCACCCAAGGGCAGCCATGCATGCGATGAGAGTGATCTTATTCCTGCTCCCTTCATCTGAATGAACAAGCGCCTGCTGCGGAAATCTGACCAGCAGCGCGCTCATCAGTTGTCTGTCCTGTCTTCATACCTCACCAGGTCCGCCCAGACGTAGATGTGGCTCATCTCGGTCGCGCTGGACTCGATGTAGTCACTGATGACCACGGCATCCGCGCCGACCTTGCAGGCCTGCTTGCGCAACTCCGCAAAGGCTTCGTTATCCAGTGTCGCCTTGCCGCCGAAGAAGACATTCTGGCGGATGCTCGATTCGGCCTGCGTGATGACCCGGTAGGGCCGCTGTGGTTTCTGGCTTTTGTCCGCGTAGATATCGACTTTGCAATTGCTGTCTGCGCGCGCGTTTGCGTAGCCGGCCGGCGGCGTGCGGAGACTGGTGGTCGTGGAGCAGGCGCTCAGTGTGGCGGCGGCCAGGATCACGACGATGGGTTGCGAGTAGATGCGCATGCGTGGGCTCGGTTCCGGATCGTGCGCCACCGCTATCCCTCGAGAAGACGGTGGCGCACTCCCACTGGGCTCAGTTCGTGGCGAGCTTGACGGCTTCGTCGACGATCTTGCAGGACCATGCTTTCTGTCCTGCACCGCCGACAAAACCTGTCTTGGTGGTCGCCGTCATGAAGGTGCGCTTGGCGTCGACCGCGGCAAGACGGATGCGCAGCTCTTCTCCACCGCTGCCGACCATCACACCGATATGACGATTGCGCTGCGCCTGGATATCACCGTCGGTTTCCGAGGAGATCTTGGCGTCGAGGGCCACCAGCACTTTCTTGGCGATGTCGCGTGCACGCTCGGCATCCGCGCCCAGCATCACGGACGCGTCATAGCAACCCGCGTCCTTGACGGCCTGATTGACGACATACTGCTGGCCGCTCGGCGTGTACTTGCTGTCCAGTGTTCCGGCGCAGCCGGACAACAGCAGGACGCAGCTTCCCAATACGGCCGATGCCATCGTGAATGTGCGCATGTTTTCCCCTGATTGTTGTGGCTGTTATGTCGCAGCCAGATTCTCCCACATCGTCATCAGGGGCGTCACCCTGTCCGTTCGGACAGGGTGACCCGGTTCAGCGTCTTGAGCGTTTTCGCCCCAACCTCCCTGCCGCATCAAGCCGCAGGCAGTCTCGCGCCATGCTTGGCCAGATAGTGCGCGGTGATGTTCGGCGTCTCGGTGAACGGCGTGACGATCTCGAAGATGCGTGAATAGGTGGCGCGCTTGATCAGCCAGCGGCCGTCCTGTTTGACGTAGGTGTCGCGATACAGCGACGAACCGTCGGTGATGATCTTGTTGCGCAGGTCGAGGAACCAGTCCTTGAGATACCAGACGCCCGTGGCGTCAGTGGCCGAGGTGACGGTGATCTCGGGATGGTTGACGTGATGGAACGCAATCGCTTCGGCATGAAACGCATAGCCGATCGCTTCGAGGATCTTGTCGCGGCCCTGGGCCTCGAACAGGTAGCTGCCACCTTCATAGCGCACGCTCGCGTCTTCGGTGAACAGGGTTTTCAGTTCTTCGAGATTGGCGGTGTCGATGCAGCGGCAATACGCGTACTTGAGTTGCTTGATCAGCTCGATGTCTTCCAATGGCAACGCCATGGCTTTTCTCCTTTGCATGAGGGTGGTGTTCAAATGCCGAATCCACCGGATACGTTGATCTGCTGACCGGTGACGTAGCCGTTGGTGGCGAGAAACACCGCCGCACTGCCGATTTCCTCCGGCTGGCCCCAGCGTTTGATGCACAGCAGTTTCTGGGTCTCGTCGGTCCATTTCTGATCGAACACGCCGCGCTTGATCAGCTCCAGGAACATGCCGGCTTCGATCACGCCCACCAGCACCGAATTGGCGCGGATGTTGTTCTTGCCCTCTTCCTTGGCGATGCCCTGCACCAGCGCTTCGTTGGCGGCTTTGGGAGCAACCGACAGACCGTCCTTGGCCGGCCACCAGACGTGGCCCGCGGAGCCGAGGTGTACGTAGGAGCCGCCACCCTGCTCACGCAGATGCGGCAGCGTGGCCTGCACTGCGTTGAAGAAGCCGTGGACTTCGATGTCGATCGATTTTTTCCAAAGCTCCAGTGAGGTCTCGGCGATGTGTACTTGTTCGACCACCGGACCCGCGGCCCAGACGACCGTGTGGATGCGGCCATGCGCAGCAATGGCAGCCTGCACCGCGGCTTTGATCTGCTCCGGCTCACGCACGTCGGCGTTATGGATCGTGGCCTTCTGGCCGCTGGCCGCAATCTCCGCCGCGACTTTCTCGGCGACGTCTTGCTTCGAGCGATAGATGATGGCCACGCCGGAGCCGGAGCGGCCGGAGCTCTTTGCATCTTCCTGCCCGATACCGCCGCTGCCCCCGAACACCAGCGTCGCGCCCCGGGGAAATGCAGCAGCCGTCATTTCGTTCTCCTTCTCGTTTTCGTGTCCGCATGATGGGAGAGGAGCGAAGAACAAAACCTCATCCTTTGGGACGACCGAGATTTTCTCCGGGGATGAGGATGCAGGCGCAAAAAAAATGCCAGCGACTTGCGCTGGCATTGTTGGGTTCCACGGAGCCGCCGCGTTTACTGCCCCAGATAGAAAGTCTTCGGATCGAAGTAGCGGTTCGCCAGATCCTTGCTGTTGGTCACCTTGAGCACGCGCAGACGGGTGCGGGTCTTGTCCTTGAGATCAAGCAGTTCACTTTCCGAAACGTGCCAGTAGCCACCGGACTGGCGCAGGGCGCCGGGCGTGGCGGTGTACTGCTTGCGCACGGTGTCGCCCTCGTAGAAATCCACCTTCAGCGGCAGACACGAGGCCTGGTCGATCCAGGCGGTGACGCCGCTGTAGCGGGTCTCGACACCGGCGGTCGGCTTGAACCGCAGGACATGCGTCGCACGCCCGGCGATGGCCTGCGGCGCTTCGAGCAGGCCTTCGAGATCGCCAAAGGCATTCTGCAGCTGCTTGAAGTCGTAGTAGCTGAACGCCGTACCAAGCATCGAGCCGTCGGCAAAGGTGCCGGTCACGCGCCGCACGCGCCGCACCGAGGGCAGATAGACGTACATGCCGTCGCGCAGATAGTCGTCGGTCTGGCGCACCAGATAGGCCGCGCCGGCAAGCTGATCCGGCTGGTCGATGCGCAGCATTGCGCGGGCCTCTCCGGCGGCGATGTCGCTCTTGTCGGTGATCAGGTACAGGCGCCCCTTGAGCGTGTGCTCGACGCCCGCGTAGTCGGTGGTGGTCAGGTCCAGATCCTGTATGCGCATCGCCGGCGGAATGTTGGCGCGCAGGCACTGGAGAACCTCGGCGGCGCTGGTCGCGGTTTTCGGTGCTGCGGCAGCCTGCGCGGGAATCCAGGTGACAGCCAGCAAGAGCATCAGCAGAGGTTTCATGAGGATCTCCAGAACAACCGGCTTTCAGCGAAAGGTGGCTATTTTACCGTCAATTGCTGCACTGCACAAAACAGACCGTCAGCCATCGGCAACGGTGCGGAAACCGATGTGGTTGGTCGGCAGATCCTGCTCCTGCGGCTGCCGCGAGGACGCGCGCGCCCGCGCGCAGTAGTTGTCGGCACAGAGAAACGATCCGCCCTTGATCACGCGCCGCGGCACCCCTTTGCGGCTCTGCGCGGGCTCGCCGCGACGATCGCGGTAGAGGTCGTCGGTCCATTCCCAGACGTTGCCGACCATGTCGAACAGACCGGTAGCGGTCGGTGCGAAGCAGCCCACCGGGGCACGCCCGGCATAACCGTCCTCGTTGCGGTCGTCGTACGGAAACAGGCCCTGCCAGAAGTTGGCGGCGGCACGGCCCTGTTCGTCACGCAGGCTGCGGTCGGCGGTCTCGTTGTCGCGGCCAGCCTTGGCGGCAAACTCCCATTCGATCTCGGTCGGCAGACGCCGCCCCAGCCATTGCGCATAGGCTTGTGCATCGGC
>JBEBWZ010000213.1:0-4213 GCA_040391865.1 Solimonas flava | reverse complement strand
GGCGCTGATGGCCAGCTGGGTCGATACCGGATGGCAGTACCTCCTTGCATTCGGTCTGGTGGTGGGCATCGGGACCGGGCTGTCGAGTTACATCCCCACACAGACCCTGATCGCACAATGGTTCGATCGTCTTCGCGCGCTGGCGTTCTCGATCGTCATCGCTGCAGGTGGTCTTGGCGGTTTCGTTGCATCGCCGATGCTCGGCAACCTGCTGAAGAGCAACGGCGGCGACTGGCGCGCATTGTGGTGGCTGGTGGCCGGTTCGGTGCTGCTCATCGCCGCGCTGGCGGCGCTGATGGTGCGCAATCGCCCTGCCGTGTCCAGCGCAGCGGACACCGCCGTTGCTGCGGCAACCGACCTGCGCGGCTGGACCGCGGCGCAGCTGCTGCGCCTGCCGCTGTTGTGGATCATCATCCTCGGCGAACTGGCGGTGGGCATGCCGATCATGAGTTTCTTCGCGCATGGCGTACCGCATCTGCGCGGTCTCGGGCATGACGCGGCGCAGGCCGCGATTGCGGTGGCGATGCTGGCCGCGGCCGGTGTCGGCGGCAAGATCGTGATCGGCATTCTCGGTGACCGTTTCAGTCCGCGGCTGCTGTGGGCGGTGTCGCTGCTGATGGTCTGCGCCGGCATGGCCCTGCTGATCCGCGCCGACAGCCTCGGGTCGATCTATCTGTTCTCGATCCTGCTCGGGCTGGGCTACGGTGCCGGGCTGATCTGCAAGTCGGCAATGATCGGACAGTACTTCGGTGCAGGGCCGTTCGGCCTGGTGATGGGCACGATGGCACCGATCAGCATGAGTCTCACTGCGCTGTCGCCGTATCTGATCGGCCTGTCCTACGACGCGCTGGGCAACTACGTCTACGGTTTCGGTTTTCTCAGCCTGCTGGCCTTGCTGGCGGCGCTGGCGCAGCTGGCGGTGCGTGCGCCGCAGGCACCGGACGAGCGCCGCTGAAAGACTGAAGCGGTGACTGTCGGCCCCTGTGCGATGCGCGCAGGGGCCGATGGCGTTCAGGCACCGCGGGTCATGCCGCCGGGGTAGTTGCCGCCGTCATACAGCTTGTCCAGCATCGCGTAGTCGATCGCGCCGACCGCGGTGCGCGGCAGGCGCTCGATGAACTCGACGAAGCGTGGTTTCTTGTACGACGCGATGCGCGCGCGGCAATGCTCGATCAGCTCTTCCGCCGTGGCCGTGCTGCCGGGCTTCAGCTGCACGATCGCCTTGACGCTCTGTACCCACTTGTCGTCAGGCACGCCGATGATGCCGCAGTCGGCCACCGCCGGATGCTGTTTCAGGCAGCTCTCGACCTCGGCCGGATAGATGTTCTCGGCCATCGATTTGATCATCTGCGTCTTCGGACCGACGAAGCTGATCGAGCCGTCGGTCTCGCGTCTGCCGAGATCGTTGGTGTAGTGCCAGCCGCCGCGCTGGCGTCGCGCGTTCAGTTCCGGACGGCGCCAGTAGCCATGCATCACGGTCGGACCACGGATCACGATCTCGCCGACTTCGCCCGGCGCCAGTTCGTTGTCGTCGGCGTCGAAGATGCGCACCTGCGCCACGGTGCCGGTGCGGCCATTGCGTGAAATCGATTTGCCCCAGCCGAAGTACTGCCAGACCACCGGGCCGCAGACTTCGGTCTGGCCGAAGCCGAACAGGCTGCGCTCCGGTGTCGGCGTGACCATCGCATCCCACTCCGGCGAGAAGCTCGGTGAGCGCAGGCACTTGAGGTCGTAACGGCCGTCGCGATTGAGGGCGATGATTTCGTGCTGCGTCTTTCCGACCAGGAACGCCAGCGTGCAGCGATGGTTGTGGATGTGCTCGGCAACGGCTTCGGCATCGGAGCGGCGGATGAACACATTGGTGCCGCCGACGTGAAACACCGCCATCGAGACCATCAGCGTGCCGATATGGAACAGCGGGCCGGAGTTCAGGAATACCGTGTCGCTGCTCAGTGCCTGGATGTCGATGATCGACAGGTTCTGCCACATGAACGCGGTCTGGCTCAGCAGCGCGCCGTTGGGGCGGCCGGTGAACGCGGCGGTGTACATCAGCAGGCAGGGCAGGGACGGATCGCTGACGCGGCCTTCGGCCGCGAGCCGGTCGATGCGGTCGCCGCGATGCAGGAAATCCTCGTAGGCTTCCGCGCCCTTGGCTTCGAACGGAATCCACTGCGCCGCCTGCCACCGCGCCAGTTCGCGGCCCTTGCAGACCGCGGCGCCGATCTCCTGTTCCTGCCAGATCACCAGCGTCGGTTCGAGATCGTCGAGCACGAACGCGATTTCCTCGGCGGTCTGGCGCCAGTTCAGCGGGCAGAACATGGCGCCGATGCGCGCGCAGGCCAGCAGGCATTCCATCACCACATGGGTGTTCTGGCCGGCCCATAGCACCCGATCGCCGCGCCCGACACCCGCCGCGCTCAGCGCGTTGGCCAGCTGGATCACCCTGTCCGCGAGCTGTGGGTAGGTGAACACCCGGTGCTCGAACACCGCGGCGATGCGATCCGGATGCGAGCGCCGGTGTTCTTCCAGCAGTCCGTCCAGGGTCAATGAGTGTGTCGGGTCGAGCATGTCGTTGTCGGTCTCCTGCCACTTCCGGCAGGGTTTGCCGGTCGCTTCTGAAAATAGGATACTAATTTACATCGCACACCGAAAGCACGGTATGCACTCCGGTTGCCGGCAGCGGCTGCCTTCGTTCAAGACCTTATAGAGGAGATTCCTGTGTCCAAGGCTTATATCGCCGGTGCCGGCATGATTCCGTTCCTGAAGCCGGGCAAGAGCGAGACCTACGAAAAGATGGCCGAAGCGGCGGTGCGTGCGGCGCTGGCGGACGCGGGCGTCGACTACAGCCAGATCGAGGAAGCGGCGGCCGGCTACACCATGGGCGACTCCTGCAATGGCCAGGAAGCACTGTATCGCCTGGGCCTCAGCGGCATTCCGGTGGTCAATGTCGAGAACGCCTGCGCCTCCGGTTCGTCGGCGGTGTACCTGATGCGCCGTGCGATCGAGAGCGGCGATGCCGATATCGCGCTGGCGGTGGGTTTCGAGCAGATGCCCGCGGGCTCGCCCGGCAATGCGTTCAGCGACCGGCCGATGTTCTCGAAGATCAAGGACGCGACGCGCGCGATCCAGGGCTGGGAAGAGGACACGGCGATTCCGCTGCAGGTGTTCGGCGGTGCCTACCGCGACCTGCAGCAGCGCTACGGCTACAAGGACACAACCTTTGCACGGCTGTCGGTGAAATCGCGTGAACATGCGCAGCACAACCCGTATGCGCTGTTCCGCGAGCCGACCACCGTGGAAGCGGTGCTGGCGTCGAAGCCGATCTGGGGCCCGCTGACCCTGTTCCAGTGCTCGCCGTCCACCTGCGGTGCGGCAGCGGTGGTGCTGGTCTCCGAGCGCATGAAGCGCCGTCTCGGACTCAAGCGCGCGGTGCTGATCGCAGGCCAGGCGCTGGCCACCGATACCGAGGAAAGCTTTTCCAGCGGCAGCATGTGCGATGTGGTCGGTGCGCAGGTTTCGGCACGCGCCGCGTCGCGCGCGTTCGAGCAGGCCGGCGTTGGCCCCGAGGATGTCGATGTGGTCGAACTGCACGACTGCTTCACCGCGAACGAGATCGTCAGCTACGAAGCCCTGGGTCTGGTGGCACCGGGCGAATCCGAGAAATTCATTCTCGACGAGCAGAACACCTATGGTGGCCGTATCGTGGTCAATCCCTCCGGCGGTCTGTTGTCGAAGGGACATCCGATCGGTGCCACCGGCATCGCACAGATGTGCGAGCTGGTATGGCAGTTGCGCGGCGAAGCCAACAAGCGTCAGGTCGAAGGTGCGCGCGTCGGCATGCAGCACAACGTCGGCCTGGGTGGCGCCAGCGTCGTCACCATCCTGCGCAAGTGAATCATCCGGATATCGCGATCATGAGTGAACAGTCTTACACCTATCGGATCGGCGGCAACTGGGAGCCCGGCGACGCCGAGACCGAGACCGCCGATCTCAATCCCGCCGATCAGCGCCAGCAGCTGTGCCGCTTCCGGCTGATGTCCGCGGCGCAGACGCGGCGTGCGATGGACGCGGCGGCGGCGGGCTTCCGGATCTGGCGCGCAGCAATGCCGGTAGCGCGCGCGGCAGTGCTGTCGCGCGCGGCGCTGCGTCTGCGCGAGCAGCAGGAAGCGATTGCCCTGAGCGTCTCCAACGAGAATGGCAAGACCCTGGCCGA
>JBEBWZ010000212.1:0-4250 GCA_040391865.1 Solimonas flava | reverse complement strand
ACGCTGTTGCGCTCCATCAGCGTGGTCAGCACCGGGCGCAGCAGCAGCACGCTGCCGACCGCCGCGTCCAGGATGGTGGCAGCGAGGCCCAGGTTGTTGCGGAGGCGGGAGCGTGAACGCATCTTTCTAGAATGCACCACTGGTCATGGGGTCGTGCGGTGGCAGGCCGTCGAGGATATGGCGCATGCGCCCTTCGATGGCGGTTTTGGTCTTCTCGTGCGAGAGCACGTAGAAGCGGTCCTCGCGCACGGCCTGCAGCGTCATCGCCGCAATTTCGGTGGCACTGATGCGGCCTTTGGCGACGGCCTTGCGTGCCATGTCCTCGATCATCTGCGACATCGGGTGCGCGTTGCGCTCGCCATAGCCATCTGGCCGCTGGCGGTTGGATTCGGCAATGCCGGTCGGCACGAAGGCCGGGCACAGCACCGATACGCCGACTTTGGCACCGACCATGCGCAGCTCGTGATGCAGCACCTCGCTGAGTGCGACGACCGCGTGCTTGCTGACGCAGTACACGCCTTGGCCGGCACCGGAGACCATGCCGGCGATCGATGCGGTGTTGACTACATGTGCGTCTTCACCGTGCGCGAGCAGGCGCGGCACGAAACTGCGCACACCGTGCACCACGCCCATCAGGTTTACGCCCAGGGTCCAGTTCCATTCGTCGAGGGTTGCGGTCCATAGCGGACCGGAGACGGCGACACCGGCGTTGTTGAAGATCAGATGCAGCTTGCCGAAGCGCGCCTCTGCCGCCGCGGCCAGGGCTTCGACCTGCTCGGGTTTGGCGACGTCGCAGGTCTGTGTCAGCACCTCGCAGCCGGCGAGCTCGGGCAGGGCGGCGGTTGCGTCCAGGCCCTCCTGACGCAGGTCGGCGAGCACCAGCTTCATGCCCTCGGCGGCACAGGCCTTGGCGAACTCGCGGCCGAAGCCGCTGCCGGCGCCGGTAATCACGGCGGTGCGTCCCTGGAAGGTTTTCATCGTGCTGCCTGCAAGGAGGGTTGAAAGGATGGTGTGCGACTCAGGCTGGCACATGATTGACATGATGTAAATATCGTTCCGATAATCGTGCCGGCATCGACAACAGAACGATCACCGGACGCGGAGATACGCACCGTGAGCGACAGTGCACGGCGCGGCGCGGTCTGGATTCGAGTGGTTCCAGTGGATCGATCAAGGACGACCCTGACTGCAAGCGACACCACCATTCGCGAGGACTCCGGTGACACAACCCCTGACGATCGTAGGCAACGAAGGCTCGCCGTACTCGCGCAAGATGCGCGCCGTGCTGCGCTACCGCTGCATCCCGCACCGCTGGGTGGTGTCGCAGGGGCCCGAGTACCGCAAGACGCCAGCGGTGCCGGTGCAGGTGATCCCGGTGCTGGTCTGGCACGACGAGGACGGTGAGATGCGGGAGGCGATGGTCGATTCCACCCCGCAGATCCAGCGCCTGGAGCGGGAGTACACGGGCCGCTCGCTGCTGCCGCCGGACCCGGTTTTGGCACTGTTGTCGGCGCTGATCGAGGACTACGGCGACGAGTGGTGCACCAAGCTGATGTTCCATTACCGCTGGGCGGACGAGGCCGGTATCGCCTGGGCGCGGCGGCATCTGATGCTGCAGATCGACCCCGGCATCGGCGCGGCGCAACTGGAACATTTCGCCAACTGGTTCGCCGAGCGCCAGATCGGCCGTCGCGCCGTGGTCGGCTCCAGCGAGGAGACGCGGGCGACGATCGAGGATAGCTACCTGAGCTTGCTGCAGCGGCTGGACGCACTGCTCGTGCAGCGCCGCTTCCTGTTCGGCGATCGTCCCTCGGCGGCGGATTTCGCGCTGTACGGGCAGCTCACGCAGCTCTGTGGCTTTGATCCGACCTCAGCGCGCATCGCAGGCGAGCGTGCGCCGCGTGTCGTCGCCTGGGTCGAGCGGCTGGAGGATCTCAGCGGCTGGCGGGCTGACGATACGCAGTGGCTGGCGCGCGATGCCGCGCTGCCGGCGCTGCGGCCGTTGCTGGCGGAGATCGGTACGGGTTATGCGCCACTGTTGCTGGCCAATGCCGCGGCGCGCGCGGCAGGCGCGGAGCAGTTCGAATGCTTGGTCGGCGGCAAGCCCTGGCGCCAGAAAACCTTTCCCTACCAGGCCAAGTGCCTGCAATGGCTGCGTGAACAGCATGCCGCGCTGGGCACAGGTGACCGCGAATGGTTCGCGGCGGCGCTGGCCGGCAGCGGCTGTGAAACGCTGTTCCCGAGCTGACGACCTTCCTGTTTTCCACTTCACCGAGCATCCACCATGTCCCTCCTGACCGGCCCGCGCATCCTGGTGCTCGTCCTGGCTGTTCTCTACGGCGTCTTCCTGGCCTGGTACGGCGGCAGCAGCACGCCGCTCACGCCGGAGGAGACCGAACGCTATCTCGCGACGGTCAAGGCCAAGGCGGGTGGCGGCGAGGGGCAGGTCCACGGCATCGAGCGCATGCTCGAAGAACTGCGGCGGCTCTGCGCCAATGACGACGGCCGCGAATTCCTGATGCTGAACCTGATCGATTTCCGCGATCAGGCTCTGTACCCGGCAGGCTCGCTGTTCACCGGTAGCGCCCTGGACGCCGACGCACGCTACAACCGCGCGATCGTGCCGGTGCTGCTCAAGCATGGTGGCCACCCGGTGCTGTTGGCGACGCCCAGCGGTCCTTTCATCGAGGAGGTGGGGGACCATCACTGGGATCGCGTTGCGGTCGTCCGTTACCGCAGTCGCCGCGATCTGCTGGAGATCGTCGTCGAGCTGGCCGGCGCCGGGGTTGCGGCGCACAAGTGGGCGGCCATCGAACGCACGCAGGTATTTCCGATGGCGCCGGCATTCACGCTGGGCTCGCCGCGCGGGCAGGTGGCCGTGCTGCTGCTCGCGCTCGGCGGCCTGCTGCACCTGCTGCTGCGCCGCCGCGCCGGATACCTGCGGCGTTGATCCGGGCGGCTGCGCTCAGCTGAACGCAGCTGCGGCAGCGGGGCGTTCCTTGATGCGCTGAAACCAGGCGCGCAGATGCGGTTGCTCTTCGGTGAGTTCGAAGCCGGCGACGCGAAAGAAGCGGAACGAGCACCAGGCGGTGATGTCGGCAATGCTGAACTGCGCACCGGCGATGTAGTCCTGCGTTGCCAGCTGCCGGTCAAAGCGTCGCGCGCGCTTCTGTGCGACGGTGCGTTGCTTGTCGCCGAACGCCGGTACCTGGTCCTCCAGCGCCTTCATCGCCGGAAAGGTGTGCCGGAAGGCCATCGCCATCGGCAGCATCAGTTCGAACTCGACGATCCGGTTCCACATCTCGATCTGCGCGCGCTGGTAGGGATCAGTGCCAAACAGTGGCGGCTCGGGTTGCAGCTCCTCGAAGTAGCGGCAGATCGCCACCGTCTCGCACAGCGTGCGGCCGTCATCGAGTTGCAGCGCGGGGGTGCGGCCATTGGCCGCGATCGCGCGGTAGGCGGGGGTCAGGTGCTCGCCCTGCATCAGGTTGACCTGGACGCGCTCCAGCTCGATGCCTTTTTCGGCGAGGAAGAACTGGACGCGCGCCGGACTGATGGCGCCCTTGCTGGTGTATAGCTTCATGGCGGTCGCGGAAGTGAGGGTTGGCCAATATTGTCATGATGTAAATACTGTTGCCAGCGCGACTCAGGAAAGCCAGGGTCGCGCCTTCGTCATCTGTGCCGGTCTGGCTGGCAACATGGTGCCGGCGCACGTGGATGCGCTGTCCTCTCTCGATGCCGTCAGGCGCCTGCCGGTTGTCGGGCAGGTGCGAATCAACACTTGACGCTCAGCACAGAACCGGTACGATCCGTTGAAAGTTACATGATGTAAATAAAATATCCGCCCGGTCGGAGTGCAGGGAGACAAGATCACGATGCGACGCGCTGCCGTTAACAGCCTCCATCACCTGACAGCGGCCGCTGTATTGCCGCTGGCGGCCCTTGTGTCGCTGCCGGTTGCTGCCTATGACCTGTCCTTTCCCGGCCTTGGTCTGGAAGGCACACTGAGTGCGCAGGTCTCGCTGGGTGCGACCATGCGCACCGAGTCGCGTGATCCGGATCTGGTGGGGAAACTCAATCTCCCGGGGCAGCAGCAGTTCTGCGAAGACGCGTTGATCGGGGCCACCGCAGCGGGCATCAACTGCACCACGGTGGAGGGCAATGCCGCCTACCTGGCACTGCGCGGGTACCCCGGCGTCAACAACGATGATGGCAATCTCAATTACGACCGCGGCGACATCGTCAACGCG
>JBEBWZ010000211.1:0-4258 GCA_040391865.1 Solimonas flava | reverse complement strand
CTGTGCTGCTGGGTTCTCGGTGCTGGGGCCGGTGCTGTACAGCTATGGCAGCGACGATCAGAAGTCGCGCTTTCTCGAACCGACGCGCCGCGGCGAAATCTTCTGGGGGCAGCTGTTCTCGGAACCGAATGCGGGCTCCGATCTGGCCTCGCTGAAAACCACGGCGGTGCGCGATGGCGATCATTACATCGTCAACGGTCAGAAGACCTGGACCACCGAAGGCCATTACGCCGACTGGCTGTTCTGTCTGGTGCGCACCGACAGCAGCGTCAAGCCGCAGCGCGGCATCTCGTTCCTGATCATCGATGCGAAAGCGCCCGGCGTCACGGTACGGCCGATCGTCTCGCTGGATGGTGCGCACAGCCTCAACGAAACCTTCCTCGACAACGTGCGGGTGCCGGTGGAAAACCGCATCGGCGAGGAAAACCTGGGCTGGTCCTACGCCAAGCTGCTGCTCGAGCACGAGCGCGCGTTCTCGGCCGAAGTGCCGCGCAACAAGCGCCTGCTCGCGCAGCTGAAGCAGATTGCCGGCCGCGCCGGCCTGCTCGACGATCCGCTGTTCGCGGCGCGTGTCGCCGAGGCGGAAATCGAACTGCATGCGCTGGAATGGCTGACGCTGCGGGCGTTGGCGGAAATGGATCACGGCGCCAACAGCGGCCGGCCGGTGGGATCGGTGCTGAAGATCCGCGGTTCGGAGCTGATCCAGCGCACCGGCGCGCTGATCGTCGAAGCGCTGGGGACACATGGCGTGATCGCCTATCCGGAGCAGGGCGCGGAAACCTGGCCGGGTCCGCAGGATGCGGCTGGCAAGAGTGCCGATTTCCTCTATCGCCGCGCGGTCACGATCTACGGCGGCACCAACGAAATCCAACGCAACATCATCGCCAAGGGGTTCCTGCAGCTATGAACTTCGAACTGAGCGAAGACCAGACCCTGCTGCGCGACAGCGTGCGTCGCTGGGTCGAGAACGAATATACGTTCGAGACGCGGCAGCATCGGATCAAGCGGGAAGGTGGTTTCAGCCGCGCGCACTGGCAGGCCTTCGCCGAGATGGGCTGGCTGGGCGTGAGCCTGCCGGAGCAGTACGGTGGACTGGGCGGCGCCATGGTCGACGCTGCGCTGGTACTCGAGGAACTGGGCCGCGGCCTGGTGGCCGAGTCCTACCTGAACAACGCGGTGTTGCCGGCACAGCTATTGTTGCTGGCTGCACCGGAAGCGCAGCGCGATGCCCTGCTGGAACAGCTGGTCAGCGGCGAATGCCTGTGGGCGGTGGCGCATGCCGAAGTCGCGGCACGCGGGTCCCGCGATGCGGTGCAGACCACGGCAGTCGCGGAGGGTGATGGCTATCGGCTGAATGGCGGCAAGACACTGGTGCATGCCGCCGCGCAGGCGGATCGTCTGCTGCTGACGGCGCGTCTCGACAGCGGTGCGCTGGCCTTGTTCCAGCTGCCGCGCGAGACCGCGGGCCTGCGTATCCGTGAATATCCGCTGGTCGATGGCGCGACGGCGGCCGATCTGGAACTGACGCAGCTGCATCTGCCCGCCAGCGCGCTGATCAGCCCGGATGTCGCGGACGCGCTGGATGCCGCGCTGGCGGCCGCCATGGTCTGCGTCTGCGCCGAGATGATCGGCGGCATGGAGCATGCGCTATGGACCACGCGCGACTATCTGCGCACCCGCAAACAGTTCGGCGTCGCGATCGGCAGCTTTCAGGTGCTGCAACATCGCATGGCCGACATGTACATCGCGCTGGAACAGGCACGCGTGATGCTGTTCCGTGGCCTGGCATTCCTCGACGGCGAGGCAACGGCGCGCCGCGATGCGGCGGCCGCAGCCAAGGTGCAGGTCGGCAAGTGCGCGCAGTTCGTGTGCGCGCAGGCGATCCAGCTGCACGGCGGCATCGGCGTCACCGATGAATATCCGGTCGGTCATTACTTCAAGCATCTGATGGTGCTCGAAGCGCAGTACGGCAACACTTCTTTCCATATCGGCCAGCTGGCGCAGAGTCTGCGCCGCGCGGCTTGAAACCAGGGTCTTCCTGCCATGTACCAGTCGTATCGCAGTCTCAGGATCGAACGCCGCGGCGCGGTGCTGACGGTGACGCTGGACAATCCGCCGACCAATGCCGCCGATCTCGGCACGCATCGGGAGCTGTCGACGATCTTCGAAGACATCGCCCGTGACGAGCAGACCAAGGTGGTGGTGGTCACCGGTGCCGGCAGTCGTGCGTTCTCGGCCGGCGGTGATCTCGACGTCATGGTCGATCAGCTGAGCAACGTCGAAAGCGTGCGGCTGCAGATGGAAGAGGGCAAGCGCATGCTGCGTGCGCTGCTGGCGCTGGAGAAGCCGGTGATCGCACGCGTCAATGGCCACGCTATCGGTTTCGGCGCGACGCTGGCGCTGTTCTGCGACCTCAGCTACGCGGTGGAAACCGCGAAGATTGCCGATCCCCATGTCGGTGTCGGCTTCGTTGCCGGCGATGGCGGCGCGCTGATCTGGCCGCTGCTGATCGGCTACGCGCGTGCGCGCGAATACTTGCTGACCGGCGATCCGATCCTGGCACGCGATGCGGCGGACATCGGTCTGATCACGCGCGCCTATCCCGATCTCGCGGCGCTGGATGCAGCGGTCGATGCGATGGCCGAGCGTCTCGCCAATGGTGCCAGCCGTGCGATCAACGGCACCAAGAAAGCGATCAATCTGGTGCTGCGCGGCCAGATCGAAAACCTGATCGATGCCCATATCGGGCTGGAGTTCATGTCTTCGTTCAGTGCCGATCACCGCGAGGCGGTGATGGCCTTCACGGAAAAGCGCAAACCGACCTTCAGCGGCAACTGACAGACCGCGTCCAGAACGATACGAGGAGAAGCAAATGGCTTTCATCGATGTATTCAACGGCGATGCCGACGGCATCTGCGCGCTGACACAGCTGCATCTGGCAGAGCCGCGCGACGCGCGCCTGGTGACCGGCGTCAAGCGCGACATCGAATTGCTGGACCAGGTCGAGGCGGCCGCCGGCGATCGTGTCACCGTGCTGGATGTGTCGCTGGACAAGAACCGCGCGGGCGTGCAGCGCCTGCTGGCTGCGGGTGCCGAGGTGTTCTACGTCGATCACCATTTCGCCGGCGAGATTCCGCAGGGCGAACGACTGACCACGATCATCAATGAAGCACCGGATGTCTGCACCAGCCTGCTGATCAACGGCCATCTGAAGAATCGCTATCTGGCCTGGGCCGTGGTCGGTGCGTTCGGCGACAACCTGAAGAAAAGCGCGGAGACCCTCGCCAAGTCCTTGAACCTCGGCGAAGCGCAGTTACGTCAGCTCGAGGACCTCGGCACCTACCTGAACTACAACGGCTACGGCGAGTCGGTCGCGGATCTGCATTTTGCGCCCGAGCAGCTGTTCCGTCTGGTCAGTCGTCACGACACCCCGTTCGGGTTCATTGCCGAAGGCCGCGAGCATTTCGAGAAACTGCAGGACGGTTACAACACCGACATGGGCAGCGCGGCATCGACCCCGATCGACGCGGTATCGACCCGCGATGCGGCGCTGCTGATCCTGCCGAACCAGCCGTGGGCGCGCCGCGTCAGCGGGGTCTACAGCAACGATCTGACCAACCTGCATCCGGACCGCGCGCATGCGGTGCTGACCGAGAAGGCCAATGGCAATTTCCTGGTCAGCGTGCGTGCGCCGCTGAATCGCAAGAAGGGTGCGGACGAGTTGTGCCGCAAGTTTCCTACTGGCGGTGGACGTGCCGCTGCCGCGGGGATCAACGACCTGCCGGCGGCCCAGTTCGATGAGTTCGCGCGCCAGTTCACGCAGCAGTACGCGCAGTAATTTCCATCAGGAGTGAATCTCGTGCCGTCTACCGCATTGCAGGGCCTGCGTGTACTGGATATGTCGCGGGTGCTGGCGGCGCCGCTGGCGACGCAGCTGCTCGCCGATCTGGGTGCAGAAGTGATCAAGATCGAACGTCCGGGCAGCGGCGATGAATCGCGCACCTACGGGCCGCCGTTCCTGAAGGATCGCGATGGTCACGATACCGATACCGCGGCGTTCTATCTCGCCTGCAATCGCAACAAGCAGTCGGTCACGATCAATCATGCGACGCCGGAAGGCCAGGCGCTGATTCGTCAGCTTGCGGCGGAATCCGATGTGCTGGTCGAGAACTTCAAGACCGGCACCCTGAAGAAGTACGGGCTCGATTACGAAAGTCTGAAGCAGATCAATCCGCGCCTGATCTATCTGTCGGTCACC
>JBEBWZ010000210.1:0-4261 GCA_040391865.1 Solimonas flava | reverse complement strand
CGCCGCCCAGCACGCCGGGGAAGATGGTGACTTCTGCCCCCACGCCGTAGCTGAGGCCGCGCTCGGAGACGGTGTACCAGCTGGGCTCGGTCTGGTAATCGACCTTGGCGTAGCTGTAGCCGAGCAGGCCGTAGAGATTGAAGGTCTTGTTCGGTACCCAGGTCGGGCGCAGGAAGAAGCCCCAAATCTGATTCAGCTCGGCCTTGGCCGGAAGCTGGCTGTCGGTGGTCGTCAGGTCGAGATCGAAGTCATCGAGATTCACGTCATTGACGCTGGTGATCTGCGTGAAGTCGAAATCCTCCGGAAACACCACGGTGAAGTCGGTGGTGCTCTGGCGGATGTTGAAATTGGCATCGCCTTCGGTACCGACGTGCAGTTCGATGCCCAGCCAGTCGTAGAGGCGATAGCCGGTCAATAGACGGTAGCCCTGCGCTTCGACCGTGCCAGCGCTGTCCACGATGCGGCCGGTGACGGTATCGACGCCGTCGAACTCGGCGGCAACGGTCTGCGAGCCGTGGCTCACGTCCCACTTGAAGGCGCTGAAGTTGACGTACTGGCGAGGGGTGGTGTCCTGCGCCAGCGCGGCGCCAGAAGCTACCGCAAATGCCAGCGCAAAAATGGAAGAAATCAGTTTCATGAGTGTGTTCTCTTCAATGGGGTGATCCGCTCCTCCCGAATCCCGCGCCCCCCGCTCGTCCCGAGTGCCGCGCGAAGCGCGGTGTATCGAGGGAGGGCGCGAGCACTCGGAAGTCGGATCACCACTGGTAGCGGAAGCCGAAGGAGCCGGACACGGCGCTGTAGTCGTCGCCCGAACGCAAACCGACGTTGAGTACGCCGGAGACACGCCCCGTGCTGTTGGCCAGCGTCACGCCGCCGATGAACTCGCTGAACGTGCCGTCCCAGGTGTCGACCACCTCCGGGCTGACCGGGTTGAGATTGCCGATCGCGGCCTTGGCCTCGCCGTCGGTCTCGCTCATGAAGCGGCCGGTCAGCGAGAGCCCCAGCTGCACGTTTCCGAAGATCGGGAACTGGGTGCTGCCCCGCAGGCCACCGCCGACGCGCGTGCTGGTCGTGTCCTCGAACATGATCTGGTTACCCGGACCAATCGGGTCCGCCTCGGGCACCTTGATATCGTCCATGCTGGTCTGCGACCACGTGGCGCTCAGCAGGGGCTCGACACGCACGACGCCCAGATCGAAGCGCCATCCGGCCTCGACTTGCGCACCCCGCGTCTCGATGTCGCTGGAGAGGTTGCGATCGCGGAACAGTTCGGCCTGCGGCATGTCCTGCACCAGGCGCGTCCAGGTGCCGCTGAGCGTGCCGTCGATGAACATCGGGCCACTCACCCAGCTGCCGTACAGACCCGCCATCATGCCGTTCATGGCCGCCGTGTCGGTCCAGTCCTTCGCGTACTCGATGTCGGTCCGCACGTAGCCGAGCATCGCGCCCACCAGCCAGCGGCCGTCGCCACTCCCGCCCCGGATCGCGTCCACGCCCAGGGTCACCGCCGAGGTCTGCAGGTCGTGCGTGTTGTCGTAGGTGATGTCTCCCGCCGGAATGCTGAAGACATGCCGGGACTGGCGTTCGCCATCGTCGTAGCTCGTGCGCAGCCAAACACCATGGTCCTGGATGCTGCTGGCGCGCAAGGTGTCCCGCAGATCCGCCTGGCGATCGAAGAAGCTGCCGTTGGCGGTGCGCCAGGCACTCTGCGCCGCATTGGCGATGATCGGCTGGTGGAAGGCGCCTGCGGACGGCACACCGATCAGCTTGATCTGCGTCGTGTTCTCGTCATAGAACAACTGATACGAGAACAAGCCGTTGTCGATGATGCCGCCGAGCGCCGGGTTGTAGAAGCGCGACTCCGGCGCAAAGCCCACGACCGCACCCTCCGCCAGGCCACCACCGCTGCCCGGCCCGCCATTGCCATCGGACATATCGATGATGACGTTGCCCTCCGGATTGAAGGCGCCGCGCCCACCGGCACTGGTCGGCGTCATGGCGATCAGGACGGTACCTTCGACACGGCCGTTCTCCATGCTGATGCAGTCGGCAACCGGAAGGTTGCCATTGGCGGCGCGCAAGGCACTGCTGCAAGCGGCCTGCGGCGACCCCAATGCGTTGAGATCGGCATCCATGTAAAGCCGACCCGTCGGGCTGCCGATGAAGGTGGTGCCCGGCATGACGAGCATGTCGTCCGCAACTTGATCCGTCCCTTGGTAGCGGATCATCTGTTCCGGGAACAGGCCCGCATAGGTACCGTCCTGCAACACCGAGGTACCAAACCAGATATCGCCATCATTGACGAAGGTCTGGAGATTCTGGAAGCGGACTTCGGCCTCGTAGCTTCCGCGACCTACCACGGTGATCAGCCCCGGTATGTCTGGACTCCCCGGATCCTGAAGCGTCCCGATCAGTAGAAATCCACCTTGCGCAATCTCAAGCCGGTTGTCGCTGCCGCCGCCAAAATCGATCGCGAACGTCTCGAACGGCAGTCCGTTTGCCGTATAGATCGGAGAGTGCAGGAACCCCCCTGCCCCCACTCGGACCAGATCGTCTGTGGGCGATAGCACCAGATTCTGGCCGATCTCCCAGGCGCCACCGAATCCGACATTGACGGTCAGGCCACCTTGGAGCTGCGAAGCATCAAATGCGCCACTCATTCTGGCGTACTCGGTGTCGAGCTTGATCTCGCCGCCGTTGCCGAAATTGGGCGGAACGTAGAAAAAGCCTTCCCGCTCAAGGTTGATCTCGGCCGCGCCCACGCCGCGAAGGACGATACCGCCGGTAAGCGATGACTGACCGTTGATGGCGCCGATCGGTGAGAGTCCACCCTCGACCGGCCCCAGGCCCAGCACATCGACCACCAGCCCACCGGCACCCACCGTGGCGTCCAGACCCTGGATGCTGGACGACTGACCACTCTCGCCACTGCGATTGAGAATGTAGGTGGCGCCGGTACCGCTGCTGCTGTCGACGGTAATGCGCCCGCTGGTCTGGTTGCTGAGCGTGCCCCATTCGTCGCCGGTGCGGATCGTGATGTCGCCACCGCCGATGGCGGTGATCGGCGTGCTGCTGTTGGCGAGCCGGACGATCTCGATGTCGCCCGAGGTGCTGGTGGCGCGCAACCCGCCCGAAATGCTCAGGTTGCGGAGGATCGCGCTGATGTTGCCGCTGTTGGTGACCAGGTCGACACCGCCGTTGCCACTGATGCTGGCGCCGGGCGTGAAGCTGATGCCGGCGGTGCCGGTACCAGTGATGTCGAAACCGACCGTGCCAGCGTTGATGCTGCCGGTGGTCGTCAGCGTGAAGTTCACTGGTGAAACATAGGTGACGCCCGCGGGCTTGGCGCCCGTGCAGGTCACGGTGGGGCCGGGACCGCACTCATCCGCCGCGTGGGCGGGCAGCGAGGCCAGCATCAGTGCAGTAGCGATTGCAGACAGGGCGAAGGCCGTGTTCTGGTTCATTCGAGTCTTCATGTTCAGGTCCTCCCCTCAGAACCGCTTGGTGATGGACAGGCCGAACAGGCGCGGGTCCAGCGTGAAGATGTTGGTGGTCAGGCCCGTGTCGTCCGAATTGAGGAAGGTGCCGGTGATCGGCGTCTCATCAAAGACGTTCTTGACGTAGGTCTCCACCTTGAGGCCCCACTCCGGCTTCTCCACCCAGATGGAGAGGTTGGTGTTGGTCCAGGACTTGAGCTCGTCGTAGGGCGCGTAGTTGTAGATGCGCGCATACGATTCGTCCTGCCAGTACCAGTCCAGACGCGTCGTCAGCTGCCAGTTCGACGGCAGGTAGAAGGTCTGCTGCCCGCCGAGCGCGACCGTGAAGCGCGGCGCATTCGGCAGCTCGTTGCCGCCCAGGTCCTTGAAGAAGCCCTGACCACCATTCGGCGCATCCTTGGCCGGGTCGTAGAACTTGCAGTTAGGATCGGAACTGTTGCCGCAGGCCGGGCGCAGCACGCCGTTCGCGTCGAAGTACGGCACACCATTCACTGACGACCTGGCTCCGGTGAGACTGCCGTTCGGGCAATACGCACCCGCGCCAAGCGTGCCGCCGAGCAGCAGGTCCGCCTCGACCAGTTCGCGCGGCACGATGCAGCCGGAGGCCGCCTGGATGTCCGGCTGCAGACGGACCCATTCACTGAAGCCTTCCGCAAAGCTGGTGGGCAGGCGGTTGCTGCCGAGATCGTCCGGATCGGGCACGAACAGCGTGCCGCCGCCATTGGTGCGGTCCATGAGGTCGATGCTCTGCTCGCCGTCGGCCA
>JBEBWZ010000209.1:0-4276 GCA_040391865.1 Solimonas flava | reverse complement strand
GAAGGCCTGCTGATCGGTCGCGCGCTGCAGGGTGCCGCAGGCGCGGTGCTGCCGGTGTGCTACGGCCTGGTGCGCGAACACATGCCGGCGGAGCGCATGGACCTGGCCACCGGCATCGTTGCCGGCACCCTGATGATTGCCAGCGGTGTCGGTGTGTTTGCCGGCGGCCTGATCGTCGACCATCTGCCGTGGCATGCGATGTTTTACATTGCCGGCGTCGCGTCGGTGATTGCAATCGCGGTCGGAATCTGGGTGCTGCCGAAATCACGACATACGACGCCCGACGTCAAGCTGGATGTTCCCGGTGCGGTGCTGATGATGCCGATGATCGCCTGCTCGCTGTATGCGATCGGGCAGATCAAGAGCTGGGGCATTGGCGATCCCAGGGTCTGGATGCTGCTCGGTTTTTCGTTGGTGGTCGGCGTGATCTGGTTCCGCCGCGAGTGGAACCACGAGCAACCGATGATCGACGTGCGCCTGCTCGCCAATCGGCACGTGCTGCTGGTGAATCTGGTGATGGCGATCGCCGCCTACGGCACCATGCAGTCGGGGCCGTTCATCTCGATGCTGCTGCAGCAGCGGGCCGATGTCGGTACCGGCTTCGGGCTGACGGCCAGCGTCTCCGGATTGCTGATGGCCATTACCTATCTGATGGGCATGTTCGCCGGCCCGGTATCGGGATTCATCTCGATGCGCTTCGATGCCACCCGCGCGCTGCAGTCCGGCGCGCTGCTCGCGTCCGCCGGCTGGGTGGCGATGGCGATCGGGCAGAACACCTTGTGGCTGCTGTTGACCGGTCTGTTCACACAGGCCATCGGCACCGTGATGATCCTCGCCGCGATTCCGATGGTGCTCGCCAAGGTGGTGCCGATGGGGCGCACCAGCGAAGCCAACGGTGTGGTGTCCCTGGTGCGCCAGGCCAATATCGCGATCGCGCTGCAGATCACCGCATTCGTGCTGAGCACGAAGAACGTGACGGTGGAGGGCAGTTCCTATCCGGCACCGGAGGCCACTACGCTGGCATTCGTGCTGCTGGCCGGCACCACCGTGCTCTGCTTCCTGATTTCGCTGCTGCTGCCTCGATTTCGCCAGGCCGCCGCCGCACCCGCTGCGATGGGGGTCGAAGCGATGACGCCCGCCGGCCACCGGCCTTGATCCCGGCAGCCTAGACAGAAGGATGGATGCAGATGGCGCAGTTGAATGGAAAGGTGGTGATCGTGACCGGCGGCAGCGAGGGCATCGGCTTCGGCATCGTGCAGAAGCTGGCCAGTGAAGCGGCAACGGTGGTGTTCTGCTCGCGTTCCGCGGAAAAAGGTGCGCGTGCGGTGCAGGCGCTGGCCGAGCTGGGGCTGAAGGCGGACTACCTGCAGGCTGACGTGGGTATCCGTGAACAGGCCGAGCACGTGGTGGCAACCACCGTACAGCGCTACGGCCGTGTGGATGGTCTGGTCAACAACGCGCAGGCCGAATGGAAATGGGTGGCGGTCGAGGACAAGACCGAGGATGCCTACGACAAGGCCCTGTCGTCCGGTTTTCACGCCAGCCGCTGGTTGATGAATGCGGTGTTTCCACATTTCAAGGCGCAGGGGGGCGGACGCGTGCTGAACTTCGGCTCGCGGCGTGCGGTGTACGGCGCCAAGCTCAGTGCCGAGTACAACGCAACCAAGGAAGCGATTCGCGGCCTGACTCTGAGTGCCGCGCGTGAATGGGGTGCGTACAACATCACGGTCAACGTGATCTGCCCGGCCTGTGAATCGGCCGGCACGGTTGCCTACTTCAAGGAACATCCGGAAATGGCGGCGCGCACGCTGGGTGTGATCCCGCTGCGGCGTCTCGGCAAGCCGGTCGAGGATCTGGGTGCGCTGGTGGCCGGACTGTTGACGGAGGATGCGCGCTTCATCACCGGGCAGACCTTCTTCGCCGATGGCGGCCTTCACCTGAAACGTCCGGAGTGACGCAGCGCAGCTGCCACGGAGAACACAAATGACACGTTTGAAAGACCGCGTTGCGATCGTGACCCATGCCGCTTCAGGGCTCGGAGCCGGAATAGCTGAGAAGCTGCGCGCCGAAGGTGCGACCGTCGTGGGCATCGACCTTGCGGGCGTGGAACTGGATTCGCCGCTCGACAGCAATACCGAGGTCGAGCGTATCGTTGACGAAGTGCTGCAGCGGCACGGGCATATCGATTTCCTGATCAACGGCTGTGACGAAGCCGCGAGCTTTTCGCCGCTGGAGCAGAAGGCTCATGCGGTGGCGAGCACGGCACAGCAGGTGCTGTGGACGATGCAGGCGGTCTACCCGACGCTGCGCGCTCAGGGCAGCGGGCGGATCGTCAATCTGGTTGCGACCCTGGGCGACAGTCTCAATCGTCAGGCTGCCGATGTCGTGGCTGCCAGTGAAGCGATCAAGTCACTGACGCGCAGCGCGGCGGAGGAATGGGGGCAGTACGGCGTGCTGGTGAATGCGGTGGCGCCGGCCGCGAATACCGCACGTTTCCGTGAGCTGCGGGCGCAGGCGCCCGAGGCCGTCGATGCGCTGGTGGCGGGTACGCCGATGCAGCGCATGGGTGATCCGGTGGCGGATATCGGCGGCGCGGTGATGCTGCTGCTGGGCGATGCCGGGCGCTTTCTGACCGGCCATGTGCTGTATGCCGACGGTGGCCAGCACCTGACGCCGTCGCCGTTCGAAGCGGTCGTTCCGACGCTTTAATCCGGGGGCGCTGATTCGTGATCCGCGAGCAGCGCCTTTTTTACGCGATGAAACGTCAGCATCTGCTAACCATATGGCCTGCCGCGGTGCAGCATTCTGCGGTAGCGCCTTGATCTGTTGAAACTATGATGATTTTCGTCATTGATCGATGTGTCCGGACGGGCGGATGTTTGGACAAGGTACTTAACCGGGATAATGATCCAGCCTGCCTATTCAGGGCCCTATTTTCAGTCGAGGAGAGCCGGTGAGCACCGCAAGACAACAATTGCTGGATCTGATCCAGGATCCGGACCAGGCCTACAACCAGCCCGCTGCCGCGGTACGTCCGCTGCAGTTGCAGGCCGCCCAGGAGCTGTTCGAGCTCCGCCGTCAGCAGATTCCGCTGGTGCAGAAGCGCGCCGATGACGCGGGCATCAGCCAGATCCGCTCGTTCGATGACCTGGTGCCGCTGCTGTTCGCGCACACGGTCTACAAGTCGTATCCGCAGTCGTTCTTCGACAACGGCCGCTGGGACCGCATGCTGCAGTGGTTGAACACGCTGTCGGTGGCCGATGTCAGCAAGGTCAATGTCGACGGTGTGCGCAATGTCGACGACTGGCTCGATCGCCTGTGGGATGCGGGCCACGCCGTGATCTCCACCAGCGGCACCACCGGCAAGTGCTCGTTCCTCAATCACACGATGGGCGATCGCGAGATGAAGTGGCGCCACGCGCGCTACACCGTGGCCTGGCCGTTCGTGCGTGCCAACAACGATCGCGCGGTGTTCTGGCTGGGACCGATCAACGGTCGCCAGAGTGCGGTTGAAGCCGCGATCGGCAACGCGAAGAATTTCGGCCGTCCCGGTGCGACCTACGCGTTGTCGCAGGAACCGCTGCTGATGTCCGAAGTCAGCGAGATGGCGGCAATGCGCAACAAGATGGTCAGAGGCACGGCGACGCCGGATGAAATTTCGGCATTCGAAGCGAAGGCCGGCGCCAAGGGCGAGCGCATGCGCGCCGATCTGCGGACATTCGCCGATGAGATCTTTGCGCATCGCCACGAACCGATCTTCCTGACCGGACTGTGGGCGCAGCACATGTCGATCATCGAGCGTGCGCGCGAACTCGGGATCGGTGATGGCGAGTTCCATCCGCAGTCGGTCATCAGCGCCGGCGGCGGTCTCAAGGGCGTCAACCTGCCGGACGACTACAAGGAACAGGTCGATCGTTTCTACGGTCCGGTGACCCGCTTCGCCGCTTACGGCATGACCGAGATGGCGCAGACGCTGCCGCGTTGCGAAGCCGGCCGTTATCACATCGCACCGGGCCTGATCGTGTTGCCGCTGGATGCAGCGGGCGAACAACTGATCATGCCGGAGCAGGCGGGTAGCGAGCCGGTCGAAGCGCGCTTCGCATTCCTCGACCTGCTGTACGAAGGCCGTTGGGGTGGCTTGATCACCGGCGACAAGGTCACGATGGATTTCTCTGATCGCTGCCCTTGCGGCCGCCACGGTCCGACGCTGCTCGACAACATCGGCCGCTATACCCAGCCCGGACAGGACGACCACATCGGTTGCGCCGGAACCATC
>JBEBWZ010000208.1:0-4394 GCA_040391865.1 Solimonas flava | reverse complement strand
GAACGCCAGGGCGCGAGCGGCCCATCGCTGCCCTGTGCATCCATGTCCATCACGTCGAGATAACCGCGCATGACCGTCAGCGGCGTGCGCAGCTCATGCGAAGCATTGGCGACGAAATCACGGCGTGCCGCTTCCAGCTGATGGCGCTCCGAAACATCGCGCACGATCAACAGCATCTGCTGATTGCCGTAGGGAATGATCCGCAGCGACAGGGTCTTGGCACGGTTCAGCGGCGATGGCGCTTCGATCTCCTGCTGGAAATCGCCGCGCATGTAGTAATCGGTGAACTCAGGATGACGGATCAGGTTGGCGATGCGGATGCCGACGTCCTGCGGCGTGCGCAGGCCCAGCAGGCCACGCGCGGCGCTGTTGAACCAGGAGATGTCGCCATGTTGTCCCAGGACCACCGCGCCATCCGGCAGCGCCGCGGTCGAGGCCTGGAACTCGGCCAGCATCGCAGCCAGCTTTTTCTTCTTGCGGCGATGCTTGCGCTGGATGTCCAGCTGCAGATCGAAGACCTCGCCCCACAATCCGCCGGGGTCGGGAAGATCGTAATACTTCGGCCGCTGCAGCCAGGTACGCAGTTCGATCAGATGACGCATCTGCCGCAGCAGCAGCACCAGCACCGCGATCCCGGCACCGTGGTAGGGATAGCCGAACAGCCAGCCGAGCAGACTGCCGAGCAGCACCAGCCCCAGCGCCCGACCCAGTTCCCGCCGCCAGTAATGCAGCAGCTGCCAGGGGGCTGGCAACGCTACGCGACGATTCGGTTCCGGGGGCGCGCCGGCCGATTCGTCGATGTCCGGCAGGTCGGTCACCGGTTCAGGTCTTTTCGGAGAATCGATACCCGGAGCCGCGCACGGTCTGGATCATGTTGTCGTAACCGAAGGGCTCCAGCGCCTTGCGCAGGCGGCGGATATGCACGTCGACCGTGCGCTCCTCGACATAGACGTTCTGGCCCCAGACCCGATCCAGCACCTGCTCGCGGGTATAGACGCGCTCGGGATGACTGGCAAAGAAGTGCAGCAGCCGGTACTCGGTAGGGCCGAGGCGGATCGGCTGACCGTTGGCGGTGACCCGCTGGCTGGCGGCATCGACCTCGAGACCGTTGATTGCCAGCTTCTCCTCCTCGCCGCCCGGCATCGCACGGCGCAATACCGCCTGGATCCGCGCAATCAGCTCGGGATAGGAGAACGGCTTGGACAGATAGTCGTCGCAGCCGATGTTGAGACCGCGCACCTTGTCCTCTTCCTCGGCGCGGGCGGTGATCATGATCACCGGAATGTCGCGCGTGGTCGCCTGGCCTTTCAGCTCGCGGGTCAGTTCGATGCCGGAAACCCCGGGCATCATCCAGTCCATCAGGATCAGGTCGGGCGGCGTGTCGGCGATCCGCAGCCGCGCTTCCTGGGCACTGGCCGCTTCCAGCACCCGGAACTCCGCCCGCGACAGCGTGAAGCGCAGCATCTCGCGGATCGGCGCTTCATCATCAACCACCAGGATGGTCTTTCCCTGCATGCTCATAGGTTCCATTAGAAGTCAGCGCGAGGATATGAACAAGAGATGACGGAATCGTGACAGGGCCCCGGCAGCCCCTCCCGCGTCATCGTTTGGCCCTATTGCGCTGATCGGAACAAATGCTTTGACCTATCGGCAATGGCTGCTTACGATGCCCGCCACTTCCGTGAGGCGGATTATGACGAGCCGGCAACCCGCCCTCGAATCCGGGCCCTTTGCCCTCATATAGAGGCCTCACCATCTCACGCAGCCTCCCTGAGACCATGAGCAGCCAACATCAGCGCCTTGTCATCCTTGGTTCCGGCCCCGCCGGTTACACCGCCGCGGTCTATGCCGCGCGCGCCAACCTGAAGCCGGTGATGATCACCGGTCTGGAAGTCGGCGGTCAGCTGATGACCACCACCGAGGTCGACAACTGGCCCGGCGACGCCCACGGCCTGCAGGGCCCGGACCTGATGACGCGGATGCAGGCGCATGCCGAGCGTTTCGAAACCCAGTTCATCTACGACCATATTCACGAGGTCGACCTCGGCCAGCGCCCGTTCACGCTCAAGGGCGATCAGGGTTCCTACACCGCCGATGCGCTGATCATCACCACCGGCGCCAGCGCCAAGTACCTGGGTCTGGAATCCGAACAGGCCTTCCGCGGCAAGGGCGTGTCCGCCTGCGCCACCTGCGACGGCTTTTTCTACAAGGGCCAGGAAGTCGCGGTGATCGGCGGCGGCAACACCGCGGTCGAGGAAGCGCTGTACCTCGCCAACATCGCCGACAAGGTCACGATCGTGCACCGCCGCGACAAGTTCAAGGGCGAGAAGATCCTGCACGACAAGCTGTTCAAGCGACAGCAGGAAGGCAAGGTCGAAATCATCTGGGACTCGACGCTCGACGAAGTGCTCGGCGACGAAACCGGGGTCACCGGCATGCGCGTCAAGAACGTCAAGACCGGCGAGGCTCGCGAGATCGCGCTGAAGGGCGTGTTCATCGCCATCGGCCATTCGCCGAACACCGGCATCTTCGAAGGTCAGCTCGAGATGCAGGACGGCTACATCAAGGTCAAGTCCGGCAGCAATGGCGATGCCACCGCCACCAGCGTGCCGGGCGTGTTCGCCGCGGGCGACGTGATGGATCACGTCTATCGTCAGGCGATCACCAGCGCCGGCACCGGTTGCCAGGCCGCACTCGATGCCGAGCGGTATCTCGACAAGCTGGCCGGCCTGTAAGCCAGACACCGGACGCCATGAAGCCCAATCTGCTGGTCGATCTGGAAACCACCGTCGCCCACGCCCTGGCCGAAGACGTGGGCAGTGGCGACGTCACCGCGCGCCTGGTCCCGGATCAGCGGGCGACGGCGTATGTGATCTCGCGTGAAACCGCGGTGGTCTGCGGTCGGCCGTGGGTCGACGAAGTGTTCCGCCAGCTCGATCCCGGCATCGTCATCGACTGGCTGGTCGCTGAAGGCGATACCGTACAGCCGGATCAGCGCCTGTATACGCTGGCCGGCTCCGCGCGCGCGCTGCTCACCGGCGAGCGCCCTGCCCTGAATTTCCTGCAGACGCTGTCCGGTACCGCAACCACCGTCCGTACGTATGTCGATACCGTGGCCGGCACCGGCGCGCAGATCGTCGACACCCGCAAGACCCTGCCGGGCCTGCGCAACGCACAGAAGTACGCGGTCACCCACGGCGGCGGCGTCAATCACCGCATCGGCCTCTACGACGGCATCCTGATCAAGGAAAACCACATCACCGCTGCGGGTGGTATCCGTCAGGCGATCATCAACGCACGGGCCTTGAATGCCGGCGTGCCGCTGATGACCGAAGCGGAAACCCTGGACGAAGCGCGGATCGCGCTGGAGCTCGATGTCGATCTGCTGCTGATCGACGACTTCCCGCTGCCGCAGATCCGTGAAGCGGTGGCGCTGACGCGCGCGCATCGCAGCCGCGGCGGCAAGACCCTGGTCGAATACTCCGGCGGCGCCAGCCTCGACAACATCCGGCCGCTGGCGGAAACCGGCGTCGACCGCATCTCGATTGGCAGCATCACCAAGCACCTGCGCGCACTCGACCTGTCGATGCGCTTCGACTGAACCTGGCACGCGCCTGAGTCGCCGGCGCGGCAAGACCCTGCGGTCAATGCCTGTCGTCGGCTGCCGGAAACGCCTATCCAAAGACCGTTTACTCTGCAGGCATTCTTTCGCGCCCGGCTAAGGCTTAGACTCCCGCATTCCCATAACTTCTCGACTGACGACAACCATGGCAGACCAGAACTGGAAGTTCGACACCCTTGCGGTACACGCGGGCTACAAACCCGATCCGGTCACGCGCGCTGTCGCGGTGCCGATCTATCAGACGGTGGCGTACTCGTTCGACAACACGCAGCACGGCGCCGACCTGTTCGACCTCAAGGTCCAGGGCAACATCTATTCGCGGATCATGAATCCGACCAACGACGTGCTCGAGCAGCGCGTCGCGGCGCTGGAAGGCGGTATCGCAGCGCTGGCGCTGGCCTCCGGCCAGGCGGCCGTGACCTACGCGATCCAGACCATTGCCGGTGTCGGCGACAACATCGTCGCGGCCAGCGCGCTGTACGGCGGCACCTACAACCTGTTCGCGCATACCCTGCCGCAGTTCGGCATCGAAGTCCGCTTCGCCGATCCGCGCAAGCCTGAGAGCTTCGCCGCATTGATCGATTCACGCACCAAGGCGGTGTTCGCGGAATCGATCGGCAACCCGCTGGGCAACATCACCGACGTCGCCGCGCTGGCCAAGGTCGCACATGCCGCCGGCGTGCCGCTGATCGTCGACAACACCATCGCCACGCCGTACCTGCTGCGCCCGTTCGAACATGGCGCCGACATCGTGGTGCACTCGCTGACCAAG
>JBEBWZ010000207.1:0-4481 GCA_040391865.1 Solimonas flava | reverse complement strand
CGAAGCCAGCTCCGAAGTCCTCGGCAAGACCGCCGGCAAGGACGAAGTGCGGCTGAAATCGACTTATCCATCGATCATGGGTCTGCCTGCAGCCAAGCTGCGCGCCCGCGAACTGTTCGAAGCCGCGGCCACCGCGCTGCAACCGCTGGGCCCAGACGGCGCGGCGCTGCACTGGCTGGCCGCCCATATTCAAGGCCGCGGCCACTGAATTTGTTGCAGCGCAACATCATCCGTCATACTGCCGCCGCCAGCGCACCAAATGGGCGCAAGACTTCCGTCATAATTCCGCCATGAGTGAAATTCCAGGCTATTCCCTGCTCGGTCGTGTCAACACGCCGGAAGACCTGCGCGCGCTGAACGCCGCCGAACTCCCGCATCTTGCGGTGGAGTTGCGCCGCTTCCTGATCGAAACACTGGGCCGCGTCGGCGGACACTTTGCCGCCAACCTCGGCACGGTCGAACTGTCGATCGCGCTGCATCGCTGTTTCGACACCCCGCACGACCGTCTGGTCTGGGACGTCGGCCACCAGGCCTACCCGCACAAGATGCTGACCGGTCGCCGCGCCGGCCTGGAAACCATCCGCCGCCTCGGCGGTCTGGCGCCATTCTGCCATCGCGACGAAAGCGAATACGACACCTTCGGCGTCGGCCATTCCTCGACTTCGATTTCCGCCGCGGCGGGCATGGCCGCTGCCGCGCGCGTCAAGCACGAGAAACGCCGTGCCGTTGCGGTGATCGGCGATGGCGGCATGACCGCCGGCATGGCGTTCGAAGCGCTGAACCACGCCGGGCACATGAAGCTCGACATGCTGGTGATCTACAACGACAACGACATGTCGATCTCCGAGAACGTCGGCGCGCTGCGCGACCACTCGGCGCGACTGGTCCGCCGGCTGGGCATGACCGCGCCCCATGCCGCGCGTCCGGTCAGCGACAACGACGAGCACAACGAAGCGCATCTCGATGACCCGGGCGCGCTGTTCGAAACCTTTGGCTTCAGCTATCACGGCCCGGTCGATGGCCACGACCTCGATGCGCTGACCCGGGCGCTGGATCGCCTGAAGGACGCGCGCGGACCCCAGTTGCTGCACGTCATCACCGTCAAGGGCAAGGGCTTCGAGCCCGCCGAGGCGGACCCGATCAAGTATCACGGCGTGACCCAGTTCGATCCGGTCACCGGCAGCTTCCCGACCAAAAAAACCGGCGGCGCGCCAAGCTATACCCAGGTCTTTGGCGACTGGCTGTGCGAGGCGGCCGGCAATGACCCGCAGGTTGTCGCCATCACTCCGGCGATGCGCGAAGGTTCGGGCCTGGTCGAGTTCTCGCAACGCTTCCCGGAGCGCTACTTCGACGTCGGCATCGCCGAGCAGCATGCGGTAACGCTGGCCGCGGGCATGGCCTGTGAAGGATTGAAGCCGGTCTGCGCGATCTACTCGACCTTCCTGCAACGCGGCTACGATCAACTGATCCACGATGTCGCGATCCAGAACCTGCCGGTGCTGTTCGCCATCGATCGCGGCGGTCTGGTCGGCGCCGACGGCGCGACGCATCACGGCGCCTTCGATCATTCGTTCCTGCGCTGCATTCCCAACCTGGTGGTGATGGCGCCGTCCGACGAGAGCGAATGCCGGCGCATGCTCAGCACCGGACTGACACTCAAGCAGCCCAGCGCCGTGCGCTATCCGCGCGGCACTGGTCTCGGCCTGACACTGGAATCCGAATCACGTCCGCTGGCCGTCGGCAAAGGCCGCATTGTGCGCCAGGCACATGGCCGCCGCCGTCCGCGGGTGGCGCTACTGGCGTTCGGCGCGATGGTGCAGCCGGCGTTGCAGGCCGCGGAAATCCTCGATGCCGTTGTCGCCGACATGCGCTTCGTCAAACCGCTGGACACCACGCTGATCCTGGAACTGGCCAACGAACATGACCTGCTGGTCACGATCGAGGACAACGCCCGCCTCGGCGGCGCCGGTTCCGGCGTCAACGAAGTCCTGATCGCGCAGCATCACGCGGTGCCGGTGCTGAACCTGGGCTTGCCGGACGAGTTCGTCGAACACGGGACTCGCGAGGAACTGATGGCGCAGTGCGGTCTGGATACCGCCGGCATCCTGCGTGCGGTGCAGAAACGTCTTCGCGCCAAGGATCTGGACGAACGCGTCGCGCGACTCGGCTGAGGGTTCAGCGTTCGCGCTGAAACCAGCTGAGCCGTTCTCGCAGCCGCACCACTTCGCCCACGATCACCAGACTCGGCCCCTGCACGCCCGCGTCGACCACGGCCTGCGGCAAGCTGGCAAGCGTGCCGGCCACCACGCGCTGCTGCGCGCGCGTCCCTTCCTCGATCACGGCTGCCGGCCAATCCGCCGGCAGACCATGCTGCTGCAATTGCAGACACAGCGACGGCAGCGAGTTCAGCCCCATGTAGATCACGACGGTCTGACCGCGCTGCGCCAGTGAGGTCCAGTGCAGGTCCAGCGCTCCGTCTGCACGTGGATGGCCGGTGACGAAGACGCAGGACTGCGCGTAATCGCGATGCGTCAACGGAATCCCGGCGTACGCCGCGCAACCGTTGGCGGCGGTTATGCCGGGCACCACCTGAAACGGAATGCCGGCTGCCGCGAGCCGTTCGATTTCCTCGCCACCGCGCCCAAACAGGAACGGATCGCCGCCTTTCAGCCGCAACACCCGTTTGCCGGCGCTGGCCAGACGCACCAGTTCTTCGTTGATCTCTTCCTGCGGCAAGGTGTGCTTGGCGCGCCGCTTGCCGACGTAGATACGCTCCGCATCGCGCCGCACCAGTTCCAGAATCTGCGGCGAGATCAATGCGTCGTACAGCACCACATCGCACTGCTGCATCAGGCGCAGGGCCCGCAGCGTCAGCAGATCCGGATCACCGGGCCCCGCGCCGACCAGATACACCTCGCCACGCGGTGCTTGCCGGTCCAGCACCTGCTGCAGCATTTCGGCAGCAGCCATTTCGTCGCCGCTCAGGACCCGCTCGACACCGCTGCCGTCGAGAAAGGTTTCCCAGACACCCCGTCGTGCGCCGGGCGCTGCCTGGGCCTGCACGCTAGGACGCATCCGGTGAAGGAACTGCGCCAGTCTTCCATAATCCGCCGGAAGCAGGCGCTCGATCTGCTCGCGCACTCGCCGCGCCAGCACCGGCGCACTGCCGCCACTGGAAACCGCGACCAGCAACGGCGCACGATCGACGATCGCCGGCGTAATGAACGTGCTCAGTTCCGGATCGTCGACGACATTGACGGGAATACCCGCCTCACCGGCCGCGGCTGCCACCGCTGCGTTGAGTAGCGGGTCATCGGTTGCGGCAATCACGATGCGACAGCCCGGCACCTGCTGCGGCTCGAAGCGCTGCGCCAGCCACTGGATCTGTCCTGCGGTTTCGAGCTGCGCGATTTCAGCGCTCAGCGCTTCCGCGACGATCTCAACGCTGGCCTGCGCGCGCAGCAGTAGACGCAGCTTGCGCGTTGCGACTTCGCCCCCGCCCACCAGCAGCACGCGCTGCCGGCGCAGGCGCAGGAACAGCGGGAAATAGGGCCAGGATTCCATGGCCATCGAGTTTAAGCCCGACTCAGTTCAAAAGATGGCGGCGGCGTTGGCCGCCATAGTCACGCCGATGAACACCAGGAATCCGGCAACGACCCGCTTCAGCATCCGCGGCGATAACCGAAAGCCGATGCGCGTCCCCAGCCAGATGCCCGGCAATGCGCCGCAGAGCAGATAGCCCAGCATGCGGTAATCCACGGTGCCGATGCTCGCATGGCCGATACCGGCAAGACCGGTGATCAGGACCGCATGCGCCAGGTCGGAGCCGACCAGCTTGATCGGCTCATGACGCGGATACAGGATCAACAGCATCATCATGCCAATCACGCCTGCCCCCACCGACGAGATGGTCACCAGCGAGCCGATCAAAATTCCGGCGAGCACCGTGACCGGCCGCTGCCAACGATCCTGCCAACCCTCCGGCAGCGACACGCCGTTACGCTTGGCCAGTCTCGTCAGCGGCTCCATCAGCAAGGTGACACTGGCGGTGACGATGATCGCCGCGGCCAGCACCAGTTTGATCAGTTGATCGAGTTCAGGACCCGCGGGCTGATTGCGCAGGATCAGCAGCGTCAGCAGCGCAGCGGGCACACTGCCCAGCGACAACCAACCCACGATGCGCCAGTCGACCGAGCCGTTGCGGCCGTGCAAGGTCACGCCGAAAGCCTTGCTGATGCTGGCGTACAGCAGATCGGTACCGACCGCGATCGCCGGTTTGACGCCGCAGAACAGGATCAGGATGGGCGTCATCAGCGAACCGCCGCCGACGCCGGTGGCTCCGACCGCCGTGCCAACGATGAGCCCGGCCAGAACAAAGCCAAACTGGTCCATGGATAGACTGAAAGGGAATAAAGAGCGCGCACCCTAACAGGAGCGGTAGAATATCGTTAGGAACGTTTTCGCATAGATTTATTCCAGAA
>JBEBWZ010000206.1:0-4489 GCA_040391865.1 Solimonas flava | reverse complement strand
CCCTCATGAGCGCGGTGCCGCTGCGTCGTGGCGACGACAGTCTGTCACGCTGGGTCTGCTTCGGACTGGGTACGCAATGCTATGGCCTGCCGATCCTGCGGGTGCGGGAGGTGTTGCGCGATGCCGCGATCGAGCCGGTACCGGGCACCAGTGCCCAGGTACTCGGCGTGGTCAATCTGCGCGGCCAGGTGGTGACGGTGCTCGATCTGGGCGTGCGCCTGGGCTTGCCGCCGTGCGCGGTGGACGCGGACGCGCGCATCGTGGTGGTCGAGTATCGGCAGGAACTGTTCGGCCTGCATGTCGATCGCGTGGCCGACGTGCGCAAGATCAACGACAGCGCGGTGATGCCGGCGCCCGAAGTCGGAGCCGTCACTGCCGACGGTATTCCGGCAGCGATGTGCGGCCTCTATCTGCGCGACGGCGAACTTCTGACGCTGCTCGATGCCGATGCGCTGATCGCCGGGGCCCGGTTTCTCGCCTGATCGCTGTGCGCGGCTGGCACTGTCGCACACGTACGGACCATTCAGCTGCCATCCCGCTCCGCTCGTCCGCCGCCGTTCAGGGATTGCATGACGACTGCCGACAGCGTCCTACACGGGAACGGAGTTTGCTCCAGTCCCGGCAAGCGCAACGAGGGAGTCCGAGCCATGTCTGCCGTCAACCGCAGTCCCCAGCACCCGCACGCATCCGATCTCATACGCTTGCCCGCCGATCTCGGCATCGAGCAGGCCGAGAGCCTGCAGCACGAGCTGCTGTCGCGGGTGTCAAGCCCGCAGCCGCAACTGTTCGACGCCGCCGAGGTCACGCGCATCCACACCGCGGCCCTGCAGCTGTTCTGCATGTTCTGCCAGGACCGCCGTAACGCAGGCTACGAAACCCACTGGCGCCATCCTTCCGAGTCGCTGCGCAGTGCCGCGGCGCTGCTCGGCGTCACCACGCTGCTGCAGCTCGCGCGTGAACCGGCATGAGCGAGCGCATCCTTACCGTCGATGATTCGGCGTCGATGCGCCAGATGGTGGCGTTCACGCTGCAGTCCTCGGGCTACGAGGTGGTGGAGGCGGAAGACGGTCTCGCCGGACTGGCCGCCGCGCAGCGCGAGAAATTCCGGCTGGTGCTGTGTGACGTGAACATGCCGAACATGGATGGCATCGCGCTGGTGAAAGCGCTGCGGCAGTTACCGGATTACCGCTACACGCCCTTGCTGATGCTGACCACCGAGTCCGGTCAGGACCGCAAGCTGGAGGGCAAGCAGGCCGGGGCCACCGGCTGGCTGGTCAAGCCGTTCAATCCCGAGCAGCTGATCGCCACCATCCAGCGTGTGCTCGGATGAACCGACCCCAGCAGCCCGCCATGGCCGGGATCGACCTGAGCCGATTCCACCAGACCTTCTTCGACGAGAGCGCCGAAGGCCTGGACCTGATGGAAGCGGCGTTGCTGCGCCTGGACCCTGCGATACCCGATGGCGAAGCGATCAACGCGATCTTTCGTGCCGCGCATTCGATCAAGGGCGGCGCCGCCACTTTCGGATTCAGCGAGCTGGCCGGTTTCACCCATCTGCTGGAAACCTTGCTCGACGGCGTGCGCAGCGGTGCGCAAGCGCTGCACGGCAACGACATCGACCTGCTGCTGCGCGCAGTCGATGCGCTGCGCGGCCTGCTCGCCGCAGCACGGGGCGACGGCAAGGCCGACACGAGCACGGTGAACGCCTTGCTGGCCGCGCTGCAACAGCGATTGCAGGCTGCGCCGACACCCGGCAGCGGTTCCACAACATCCTCACGCGCACCGGCGGCGCCGCAGCGCGGCTGGCGTATCGCGTTCCAGCCATCAAGGGAGCTGTTCGCGAGCGGCAATGATCCGCTGCGCATCCTGCGCGAACTGAGTCGACTCGGAGACTGCGAGATCGGTTGCGACGTGCAGGCCTTGCCGACCCTGGCGCAGGCGCAGGCCGAACACTGCTATCTCGCCTGGCGCATCGACCTGATCGGCGACTGCGAACGCACTGCGATCGCTGAAGTGTTTTCCTGGGTAGAAGGCGAATGCGAGCTTAGCATCGAGCCGTTGTCGCAGGAGCCCGTGAATGCGGCGCGCGTGCCGCTGGCGGTGATCGACGGCGGCCGGGCGAGCGAGCCGGCAGCGAGCAACGACCACCGCAGCGACGGCGGTTCGATCCGCATCGGCACCGGCAAGATCGACAGCCTGATCAATCTCGTCGGCGAACTGGTGATCACGCAGGCGATGCTGCAGCAGTTGGCCGATGCCCTCGATCCGGTACTGAACGAAAAGCTGCTGCACGGACTGTCGCAGCTTGACCGCAACACCCGCGAACTGCAGGAAGCGGTGATGTCGGTACGGATGCTACCGGTGGATTTCGTGTTCTCGCGGTTTCCGCGGATGGTGCGCGATCTCGCCGCCAAGCTCGGCAAGCAGGTGCGGCTGGTTCTCTCGGGCGAGCACACCGAGCTGGACAAGGGCGTGATCGAGCGCATTGCCGATCCGCTGACACATCTGGTCCGCAACGCACTCGATCACGGTCTGGAAACCGTCGAGCAGCGTCACGCCAGCGGCAAGGACGCGACCGGCACCTTGCGTCTCAGCGCCGCGCATCAGGGCGGGCATATCGTCATTGCCGTGAGCGACGACGGCCGCGGTCTGGATCGCGCGAAGCTGATCGCCAAGGCGCAGGAGCGCGGCATCGCCGCCAGCGAGCAGCTCAGCGACGGTGAAGCCTGGCAGCTGATCTTTGCGCCGGGCTTCTCGACCGCCACCGAAGTCACCGATGTGTCCGGCCGCGGTGTCGGCATGGATGTGGTGAAGAAGAACATCGAAGGCCTGGGTGGCGCGGTCGAAATCAGCTCGCAGCCCGGCCACGGCATGAGCATCACCATCCGCCTGCCGCTGACACTGGCGATCCTCGACGGCATGTCGGTGCGCGTCGGCGAGGAAGTGATGATCGTGCCGCTGAACTGCGTGGTCGAGTCGCTGCAACCGCAGCCGGAACAGATCAGGTCGCTGTCGCAGCAGGCGCAGGTGGTGAAGGTGCGCAGCGAGTTCGTGCCGCTGCTGCCGCTGCATCAGCTGTTCTCGATTGCCGCGGCCGAGACCCGCCCCGAGGCCGGCATCCTGGTGCTGCTCGAAGCCGGTGGCCGCAAGGTCGCGGTGTTGGTCGACGAGCTGGTGGGGCAGCAGCAGGTGGTCGTCAAGTCGCTGGAACACAACTATCGCCGCGTGCCCGGCATTTCCGGCGCCACCATTCTTGGTGACGGTCGTGTGGCACTAATTCTCGACGCGCCCGAAATCATCCGTCTTTCAACCCAGGCCCAGGCGGCCTGAACCGGAACTCCCATGCAGACTCCCGCCGCTGTGTCCGCCGTCGCACCGTCGTCCGAAACCCGGCACGGCGAGGGCGAGTTCCTGACCTTCACGCTCGGCAGCGAGGAATACGGGGTCGACATCCTGAGGGTGCAGGAGATCCGCGGTTACGACACCGTCACCCGCATTCCCGGTGCACCGGATTTCATCAAGGGCGTGATCAATCTGCGCGGCACCATCGTGCCGGTGGTCGATCTGCGCCTGAAGTTCAAGCTGGAGCGCGCCGACTACAACGACTTCACGGTGATGATCATCCTCAACGTGCTGCAGCGCGTGGTCGGTGTGGTGGTCGACGGCGTTTCCGACGTGCTGCAGCTGACGCCCGAGCAGATCCGCCCGGCGCCGGAATTCGGCGCCAGCATCGACACCCGCTTCATCACCGGCCTCGGCGCGCTGCAGGACCGCATGCTGATCCTGGTCGATATCGAGAAGCTGATGTCCGGTGCTGACATGGCACTGATGGATGCGCGCAGTCAGGCGCTGCAGTAGCGCGTCGCCGAGCCCGACCATGAAACCACTACGCAGTCCAGTCAAAGAACGGTCGCGCACAGCGACCCCATCCCTGTCCACGAACACCAGAGGCGGTATCGCCATGACCCAGCGTTCTTCCAAGAAATTGCCCGTGAAATCGTCCGCGAAATCGTCCGCGAAAGTCCCTGCAAGGACCGGGAAACCGGCAGTGCGCAGCAAGCCTGTTGCGGCGCGTACGGCAGTGAAAGGCGGAGCCGTCAATCCGCAGGTGGCGCGCAGTGCGCTGCTCGAACAGATGGTGTGTCTGGCCGAGTACGGCATGGATGGCGCGTTGCTGAATGCCAATGACAACTGGCTGGCGCTGCTGGGTTACGGCCTCGATGAGCTGCGCGGCCGCAGTCATGCGCAGCTGCTCGATGATGCGCCGGCGCAGGCCGATGCACAGCGTCCGCTGTGGGAGGCGCTGGCGCGCGGTGAAAGCGGCAGCAGCCGCTGCCGCTATGCCGCACGCGACGGGCGCGAGGTCTGGCTGCAGTGCAGCTTCAGTCCCTTGCGCGACAAGGCCGGCAAGCTGCTGCGGATCGTGCAGCTGGGCGTGGACGTGAGCGGCAGCAGTGCCGAACTGGAGAGCGTGCGCGCGGAGCTGGAC
>JBEBWZ010000205.1:0-4552 GCA_040391865.1 Solimonas flava | reverse complement strand
GTTCTCGGCGATCTCGGCCAGATAGCGGGTGCGGCTGCCGGGAATCAGCACGGTGGCGCGCGGTTCCTTGAGGCTGGTGTCGAGATCCGGCGTCCATTGCTGCTCGGGCAGCGCGAGCTTGTGGCGCAGCAGGCGGCAGAGGTTGGTGAACATCCAGGTCACGCCCGGATCGTTGAACTGGCTGGCGATGGTCGGGTAGACCGGCACCTCCTCGTCGCGCAGCTGGAAGGCGACGCGGTTGCGCTTCCACTGCTTGCGCACGTCGCGCAGCGCGTCTTCCGCACCACGCTTGTCGAATTTGTTCAGCACCACCAGTTCGGCGAAGTCGATCATGTCGATCTTCTCCAGCTGGCTGGCGGCGCCGTACTCGCTGGTCATCACGTACACCGGGAAGTCGACGAGATCGACGATCTCGGAATCGGACTGACCGATGCCGGCGGTCTCGACGATCACCAGGTCATAGCGCTGGCTGCGCAGGAACGCGACGCAGTCCTTGAGCACGGTATTGGTGGCGGCATGCTGACGACGGGTGGCCATCGAGCGCATGAACACGCGCTTGTTGCGCAGCGAGTTCATGCGGATGCGATCGCCCAACAGTGCGCCGCCGCTGCGACGACGGGTCGGATCGACCGCGAGCACGGCAATGCGCATCTCCGGAAACGCTGCGAGGAAACGCAGCAGCAGTTCGTCGACCACCGAGGATTTGCCGGCGCCACCGGTGCCGGTGAAGCCCACGACCGGCGTGGCCTGGCCATCCTGAGCCCACTGCTCGCGACGTCGCGTCAGTTCTTCTTCGGAGAGCAGGCCTTCCTCAATCGTCGACAGCATCTGGCCGATGCTGATTTCGTCGTCGATGCTGATTTCAGCGGGGGTGCGCGTCGGCAGGCGATGGCCGTTCGCGCGTTGGATCAGGTCATCGATCATGCCCTGCAAGCCGAGCTTGGCGCCGTCGTTCGGGTGATAGATCCGCTCCACGCCTTGCGCCTGCAGTTCGGCGATTTCTTCCGGCGTGATGGTGCCGCCGCCGCCGCCGAACACGCGGATATGCGAAGCGCCGCGTTCGGCGAGCATGTCCACCATGTACTTGAAGAATTCGGTGTGGCCGCCCTGATAGCTGGACAGCGCGATGCCATCGGCATCTTCCTGCAGAGCGGCGCGGACCACATCCTCGACCGAGCGGTTGTGGCCGAGGTGAATGACCTCGGCTCCGGAGGCCTGGATCATGCGACGCATGACGTTGATTGCGGCGTCGTGGCCGTCGAACAGGCTGGCGGCGGTGACAAAACGCAACGGCGATACGTCGTTGGCGGACTGCGGATTCAGTTCAGCGGCTTGCGCGTTCATGCGGACTCGAGATGCGGCGGAATGGTATGCACGACACGGTAAGCCAAGCCCCCGGTCCCGGCGATGCCTGAAACCGTCGTTGGCGGTGACGGAATTTGCAATAATGTGTGCGGCAGATAGCCAATAAATGCTTTGAATCATGCGAAATACGGGACCCTGACTCCGTGGCGGAAAAAGGAACTATTGCGGTCGCTTTCGTGCGGCAGGCGCTGGGCGCTCTGGCCCGGCGTGGCATCGAAGCGGCCCCGCTTCTGGCGCGTGCCGGGATCTCGGCCGAGCTGCTGAACAGCGATCAGGCGCGGGTCAGCCCCGAGGCATTCGGGACGCTGTGGCTGGTGATTGCGGAAGCGCTGGACGACGAACTGTTCGGACTCGATTCGCGCCCGATGAAGGTCGGCAGCTTTGCCACGCTGTGTCATCTGACACTGCATACACCGACGTTGCGGGAGGCGCTGATCCGCGGCGCGCGCCTGATCAACCTGCTGATCGACGACACCCACATCGTGCTGGAGCTGGACGGTGCCGAGGCGGTGCTGCGCTTTGTCGACAGCGGTGCCTTGCCGATGGAGCGCCGGGTGTTCTCGCACGAAACCCTGTTCGTGATGCTGCATGGACTGCTGTGCTGGCTGGTGCGGCGTCGCATCGTGATCCTCAAGGCTAGCTTCGCGTATCCGCGGCCTGCCTGGCATCGCGAGTATCAGCACATCGTCGGTGACGATCTGAGTTTCGGGCAGCCGCAGACGGCGTTCGTGTTCAGTGCGATGGATCTGCCGACGCCGGTGGTGCAAAGCGAGCGCAGCGCGCGCGAATTCCTGAAGGGCGCACCGCGCAATTTCATCGTCAAGTACCGCGATCCACGCAGCGCCTCGGTGCGGGTGCGGCGCCTGCTGCGCGAAACGGCACCGGAGGAATGGCCCACCTTCGAGGAAGTCGCGACGCGCCTGGCGTTGCATCCGACCGCGCTGCGGCGGCGACTGGAGGAGGAGGGTTCGTCATTCCGGCTGGAGAAGAATGCGCGTCGTCGCGATCTGGCACTGGAGTATCTCGCGGACCCTGCGCTGAGCATCCTGCAGGTGGCCCATGCACTGGGCTTTGCCGAAGCCAGTGCATTTCATCGTGCGTTCCGGCAGTGGACCGGCAACAGTCCGGGCGCGCACCGGCCGTCGCGCGCGATGGCGGACTGAGTTTTCAGTCTGCGGTCGGTGCGGTCCGCAGGATGTCGCGCAGCTTCTTGAACAGTTCGCGATACGCGTGGACCTTGCCCTTGGCGGTGCCGGTGGCGGCAGCACGTTCCAGATCGCGGCGACTGTCGCGGATCAGGGCGCGCAACTGGCGTGAATCGCCACCGGGATGTGCGGCGATCCATTCGGTGAGCGCGGCGTCATCGGCGAGCAGGCGCTCGCGCCATTGCTCGGCCTCGTGCAGGGAATCGGTATTGCGCGCCAGTCCGGCCTTGTGGGTCTCGATAGCGCTGCGGAAGGTACCGGTATCGATATCGCGCAGCAGCTTGCCGATGTACTGCATCTGACGACGACGCGCTTCGAAGTTGGTCAGGCGCCGGTATTCGGTCAGGGCATCGCGAAGATCGTCGTCCATGGTCAGCGCCGCGAACTGGTTGTCCGGCAGCTCGCCCAGAATCTTGCCGAGGTTCTGCAGTTCGAGCATCGCCTCCTTGAGCTTGGTCTTGCTCGGCGCGTTAACCGCGAGGTCCAGTTCTGCTTTGGTGATGCGGGCCATGATCGAAGTCGGTCGGAAACTGGGCGCAATGATACGGACAGCGGCGGCGGGATGCGCGCAGGCCTTAATTGCCGGGCGTGCGGAAGATCGTCTTGGTGACGCTGGCCTGTGCCATCAGCAGCTCGCCGCAGTGCGCTTCCGCCCGCATGAACGCCAGGTTGCGACTGCGTCGCAGCAGCGTGCCGCTGAAGCGCACACGGTCGCCAAGGCTCGCTGCGCGCAGCATCGAGACGTGAATGTCGAGGGTGGCGGCATTTTCGCCGGGCTGCAGCTCCGGCAGCAGTGCGAGATAGCAGGCCATGTCGCAGACCGCGTAGGCGATGCCGCCGTGGAACTTGCCGGCAACGTTGGCGGTGTTCTCGTTGACGGTGACGGCCAGCAGGGTGCGGCCGCTGGCGTCCTGTTCGCTTTCGACCCCCATCGCGCGATGCAGCGGATGCTCAAGGATGAACGGCAGATAGGTTTCGACGGGGCTCATGGCGGTTGGAGCTGATCAGGGATTTCAGGCGGGGGCTCAGGACATGGCCGCGTATTCGGCGATGGCGTCGATGAAGGTTTCGCCGTATTGCTCCAGCTTGCGGGCACCGACGCCGGGAATTTCGGCGAAGGCGGTGAGCGTGGTCGGCTGCTTGCGCGCCATTGCGCGCAGTGCGGCATCGGCAAACACGACGTAGGGGGGCACGTTCTGTTCGTCGGCCAGGCGCTTGCGCAGGGTGCGCAGTTCCTGGAACAGCGCCTCTTCGGCGGGCAAGGGCTCGACCGCCTCTTCGCTGCGAGCGCCCTTGCCGCGGCGCGCGGCACGCTCCGGTTTCGGGGTGACGGCGAGCATAAAGCTGGCTTCACCGCGCAGCAGTTCGCGGGCGCTGGCGGCGAGGCTCAGCACCGGATAGCCGTCGCTGGTCTCCTGGAGATGGCCGTGGTGCAGCAGGCCGCGCGCCACCTGGCGCCATTCGTCGGCACTGCGCTGCTGGCCGATGCCGTAGGTGCTGAGCTGGTCGTGGCCGTTGCGCAGCAGTTTTTCAGTCTGGGCGCCGCGCAGGATGTCGATCACGTAGGTGCTGCCGAAACGCTGGCCACGCTGCGCCAGCCGTGCCACGCAGGACAGGAACTGCTGGGCCTCGCGGCTGTAGTCTTCCTGCTTCTTCGGTGCCAGACAGTTGTCGCAGCTGCCGCAGGGTGGCTGGAAGCGCTCGCCGAAGTATCGCAGCTGCACCGCGCGCCGGCATTCCACCGCTACTGCGTAATCGAGCAGTTTGCGCAGCTGGTGGCGTGCGACGCGCTGTTCGTCTTCGAGCGGGTCGCCGGTTTCCGGGTGGATCTTCTGGCTGATCAGGAAGTCCGCGGTACGGATGTCGCTGGCGCCGAAATACAGGATGCAGTCCGAGGGCTCGCCGTCGCGGCCGGCACGACCGGCTTCCTGGTAATAGCCTTCCATCGATTTCGGCAGGTCGTAGTGCACCACCCAGCGCAC
>JBEBWZ010000204.1:0-4554 GCA_040391865.1 Solimonas flava | reverse complement strand
CCTGTTCTTTACCCAGCGGCGTCAGTACCGGGTTGCATAACACCGTATGGGGCACCGGCTCGGCTTTCGGGTAGCGCGGGTTGTAGCCCATGCCAAAGATCACGACTCGCAGCGGCACGCCGATCTGCGGCGCAGCGAGGCCCGCGCCGTTGAGTGCGGCCATGGTGTCGCGCAGGTCTTGCAGCAAGCCATGCAGCTCCGGCGTGTCGAAGGCAGCCAGCGGTTGCGCCACTTGCAGCAGTCGCGGGTCACCCATGCGCAGGACGGGACGGATCATGGTGGTGCTCAGTCGGAACGGGTGGCCAGCCAGTCGGTGGCGTAGGTCCAGGTGGTTTCCGGTGCGCGGCTGCCGCCAAAGACACCGGCGTGGCCACCGGGAGCGATCAGGAATTGCTTGTCGTCGCTGCCGACGATGGCCAGCACTTTGCGTGCGGATTCGACGCTGACGATGCGGTCTTCGCTGCCGGCAATGGCGAGCAAGGAGCAGCTGATGCGATCCAGCAACGCCTTCTTGGTTTTGCTGAGGCTGACGCGGCCTTTGGCGAGCTGATTGTCAAGCCCGACCTTGAGCACGAAGTCCTGCACGATGCCGCCGGGGTAGTCGTTCATCTGGTTGAACCAGGCCGCCATGGTCTGGTGCTCGGTGACGTAATCGCGATCCCACAGATTCATCAGCAGGTCGAGATAGCTTTGCAGCGTGCCCAGCGGATTGGTGAGCTTGAACACCAGCGCATTGACCCGGCCCGGCACGCGCAGCCATTGCGGGTTGAGCGGCAGGCCGTGAAACAGGCGGCGCGCACCCGGCACCACGCGCTGGATCACGCGCAAGGGCATGTCCATCATCTGCAGCAGGCGCCCGGCCACGGCGATCTGATGGCTGTCGATCGGGCTGCCGATGGTGACGATGTTGCGGATCTGCGGGTCGTGCGACCAGCCGGCGTAGATCAGGGCAAACAGCCCGCCCATGCAATAGCCGAACAACGACAGTTCCTGCTCGCCGCTGTCGCTGCGGATTTGATTCAGCGCCTCCGGCAGCAGTCGCGTGGTGTAGTGCGCCAGGTTCAGGTGCTGATCGTTGACGTTGGGAATACCCCAATCCACCAGATACACTTGATAGCCGTTGGCGAGCAGGAACTTGACCAGGCTGCGATTGGGCAGCAGATCGAAGTTCAAACTGGTGGCCGCCAGCGGCGGCACCAGCACTACCGGTACACGGTGGCGTGTGGCGGTGACTTTGCGCGTACCTGCGCCGAGGGCGATCTCGTCACCATCCAGCGGCGCATAGCGGCGCACGCTGATCAGGCCATCGCTGTAAATCGTGGCGAATGGCGTTTGCCCGGCCACGAGGAAGTTTTCTGCGCTGTAGCGCCGCTCGATGGCGTTGCTGACCCAATGCAGGCCGCGCTCGCCGACCCGCGATGCGCGTCCGACGGCACGGCCGATCAGGTTCATGTCAGGCGCTCAGGTAGGTGTAGCCGGTCAGGCCCGCATCCAGCTCCTGACGCAGGGCTTCGATCTCCACCGCCGGCAGGCCGGAGGCTGCGAGCTTGTCGCGATAGGCGGCGGACAGACGCTCGGGCGCCAGATGCACGTAGCGCAGCAGTTCATCGGTGCGGTCACCGTGCTCGGCGCCTTCGAGCGCCCAGCCGCCCTTGCCGTCGAGCACCACGTTGACGGCATTGGTATCGCCGAACAGGTTGTGCATGTCGCCGAGGATTTCCTGGTAGGCGCCGACCATGAAGAAGCCGATCAGGTAGGGCTCATGCTCCTGCAGCGTGTGCAGCGCCAGCGTCGGCATCAGGCCTTCGCGATCGACGTACTGATCGAGCCGGCCATCGGAGTCGCAGGTCAGATCGCAGATCCGCGCGCGCACGTCCGGGCGCTGCTCCAGGCGGTGGATCGGCATGATCGGGAACACCTGATCGATGGCCCAGGCGTCCGGCACCGACTGGAATACCGAGAAGTTGCAGAAGTATTTGGCGGCGAGCTTGTCGCGCACTTCGTCGATCGCTTCGCGCTGCGCGCGGATGGTCGGGTCGAGCTTGGGCAGCACCGCATGCGACAGCGCGTAGTAAGCGCGCTCGGCGTAGGCGCGCTGCGGCAGTGTCAGCAGGCCCAGGGTGTATTGCACCTGTGCATCGGAAAAGAACTGCGCAGCGTCGTGCAGGCTTTCGATCGGGCCCTGCGCATCGATCTGATCGAACAGCGCATACAGGTCCTGAATCACGGTCGGCGCATCGGCGGCCGGCGCTTCCAGTGAACTCGACGGTAGTTCGTCGCGATCGACCACGTCGGCGATCAGCACCGCGTGATGCGCGGTCAGCGCGCGCCCGGATTCGGAGATCACATTGGGTTGCGGCTCGCCGTGCTCGGCACAGACATCCTGCAGCGTGCGCAGGATGTTGCGCGCGTATTCGCGCAGCGAGTAGTTCATCGAGCAGAACGAGCGCGAGCGCGTGCCTTCGTAATCGACACCCAGTCCGCCGCCGACGTCGACCACCGTGACCGGTGCGCCGAGGCGGCGCAGTTCGACATAGAAGCGTGCCGCTTCACGCAGGCCCTTGGCCACGTCCTGGACGTTGGCGACCTGCGAGCCAAGATGGAAATGCACCATCTGAACCGCGTCGATGTGCCCAGCGGCACGCAGCATTTCCAATGCTTCCAGTACCTGCGGCGAGGTCAGACCGAATTTGGCCTTTTCGCCGCCAGTGTTCTGCTGGGTGCTGGTGAAGTTGGCCGACAGACGCACGCGCAGACCAATCAGCGGCGCCACCTGCAGCGCCTTGGCCTCCGCGATCACCAGCGGCAGCTCGGAGAGCTTTTCCACCACGATGTAGACCTGATGCCCCAGCTTCTGGCCGATCAGCGCGCGGCGGATATAGGCACGATCCTTGTAGCCGTTGCAGACGATGACACTGCCCGGCCGCGCCATGCCCAGCACTGCGGCCAGTTCCGGCTTGGAGCCGGATTCCAGCCCCACACGGGCGCCGCCGTGCCTGACGATTTCCTCGACCACGTCGCCCTGCTGGTTGACCTTGATCGGATAAACCGCGGTGTAGCCACCCTGGTAATCCAGCTCTTCGATGACTTCGGCAAAGGCACCGGTCAGCGCGTCGACGCGGTCGTGCAGGATATTGACGAAGCGCACCAGCACCGGCAGCTCCAGGCCTTCCTTCGGCAGTTGCCGCGCCAGCTGGTACAGGTCGATGGCAACGCCATCCTGCTCGCGGAACGGGCGCACCACCACATGGCCATTGTCAGCCACGTCGAAATAGCCTTCGCCCCACTGCGGCATGTTGTACAGCTCGCGGGCTTGTGCTGCGGACCAGGTCGGTTTTGTCACCAGAATGTCACTCGGTAAGGCGTTCAGACGGACACGCAGAGCCCTATAATCGCGCCCTGCACACTCCCTTTCATCGGGCGCCAATTGTAGGCCCCCACTCCCAAGGATGTAACGACATGGCTCTGGAACGTGGCTGGTTCACCGAGGTGATGGATTCCACCGGCACCGCCTTCTCGCTGAAGGCTGAAAAGCTGCACGAGGAACAGACCCCGTACCAGAAGATCGAAATCTGGAATACCGAGACCTTCGGCTACCTGATGACGATCGACGGCTGCACCATGGTCTCGACCCGTGACAATTTTCTCTACCACGAGATGATGTCGCACCCGGCGCTGAACTCGCACCCCAATCCGAAGAACGTGGTGATCGTCGGCGGCGGCGATTGCGGCACCCTGCGCGAGGTGCTGAAGCATCCGGAAGTGATCTCCGCCACCCAGGTCGAGATCGACGAGCGGGTCACGCGCCTGTCGGAAAAGTATTTCCCGGAGCTGTGCGAGAAGAACAACGACCCGCGCGCGACCTTGTTCTTCGGCGACGGCCTCCAGTGGATGAAGGACGCCAAGCCCGGCTCGATCGATCTGATCATCATCGACTCCACCGACCCGGTCGGCCCGGCGGAAGGCCTGTTCGGCAAGAAATTCTATCTCGACTGCATCAAGGCGCTGGCGCCGGACGGCATGCTGGTACAGCAGTCGGAATCGCCGCTGCTGCATCTGGAACTGATCAAGGAAATGCATCAGGCGATGCGTGACGCCGGCTTTGCCGAAACCACGATGCTGCACTTCCCGCAGGTGATCTACCCGTCGGGCTGGTGGTCGGGCTCGATCGCCTGCAAGCGTGCCGCCAGCCGCGTGCAGCGCCTGGACGAGAAAGCGATTGAAGCGCTGGACGCGCAGTTCTACAACGCCGAAACCCACAAGGCCGCGTTTGCGCTGCCGACCTACGTGCGCAAGGCTCTGGGGTTCTGACGCGCTGGGGTGTGGGGCGGCGCTGAAAAGCCTGCCCCTCACCCCAGCCCTCTCCCCGCGTGCGGGGAGAGGGAGTCACGTCGCGGGTGAGATCAAATTGCGGGCGGATTCGACGCCGGTCCCGGGGAAACCCGCCGTGTCCCGATCGCGCGCAGCTTTCTCGCGGGACTCGGTGCGAGCGAGCTTGGGGTGAGAAGGTGTTGAAGAGAACGCCGTCGGCTCCGCGCTGCGCGCTTGAGTCCG
>JBEBWZ010000203.1:0-4664 GCA_040391865.1 Solimonas flava | reverse complement strand
CTTCGGCTGCGAGCATGCCGGACTTCATGGCGGTGTGGCTGCCCTTGATCTTGGCGAAATTCATGGTGCCGAGATCGCAACCGATCAGCGCGCCGCCCGGGAACACCATCTTCGGCAGCGAATTGAAGCCGCCCTTGCAGATCGCGCGCGCGCCGTAGGAAGTGCGGGTGCCGCCTTCGAGATACTGCGCAATCACCGGGTGATGCTTGAAGCGCTGGAACTCGTCGAACGGCGACAGATACGGATTGGTGTACGAGAGGTCGACGATCAGGCCGACCAGCACCTGGTTGTTCTCGAAGTGATACAGGAACGAGCCACCGAGCGCGTCGGTACCCATCAGGCTCAGCGGCCAGCCTGCACCGTGCACCACCAGACCCGGCTTGTGCTTGTCGGCCGGAACCGTCCAGATTTCCTTGATGCCGATCGCGTAGTGCTGCGGATCGGAATCCTTGTCCAGCTGATACTGCTGGGTCAGCTGCTTGGCGAGATGGCCGCGGCAGCCTTCGGCAAACAGCGTGTACTTGGCGCGCAGTTCCATGCCCGGCGCAAAGTCCGGCTTGTGCTCGCCCTTGAGATTGACTCCCATGTCACCGACGGTGATGCCCTTGACCACGCCGTCTTCGATGATCGCGTGCTGCGCGGCAAAACCCGGATAGATCTCGACGCCAAGATCTTCCGCCTGCTGGCCCAGCCAGCGGCACAGGTTACCCAGCGAAATGATGTAGTTGCCGTCGTTGTGCATTGTCTTCGGCACGAACATGTGCGGCATCTTGAATGCCGCGGTCTCGCTGCGGAAGAAATAGATGTCGTCGCCGGTGACCGGCGTGTTCAGCGGCGCGCCCTTGGCCTTCCAGTCCGGGAACAGCTCATTCAGCGCGCGCGGCTCGAACACGGCACCCGACAGGATGTGGGCACCCACTTCCGAGCCTTTCTCGACCACGCAGACCGACAATTCCTTGCCGGCCTCGTTGGCTTTCTGTTTCAGTCGGCAGGCCGCGGACAGACCGGCGGGGCCGGCTCCGACGATGACGACGTCATACTCCATTACATCGCGTTCAACGGACATACGAGCGCTTTCCTGGCAGCCCCTCCCTGAGGGAGGGCAAGCGGGGTTTAGAAAATGGGACGCGCATTGTAGTGCACTGCAGCACGAATGGCAGCGTCTACGGTGCAGCCGGGGCGCGGCGCTCCGGCCAAGCGCCTACCGGGCCGGTGGCGGGGCGGATGCGACGACAGCGCCCCGCCCGCCCGGTCACTAAAGGCCTGCCGCTAGTGCGGCCGGAACCGGCACCGGAAAATCCAGCAGCATCTGGCCAAATGCCTTGCCTTGCGGATCGGTGCGCAACGACGCCGCGCCGCCATTGCCCAAGGCGTGGTGCAGCAGGAAATTCAGCGACAGCGTCCCCGGCAACGCCCAGCGCTCCACCTTGCCAGCCTCGCCACCAGCCAGCACGTGCGCAAAGTAGCGGCGCACCGCTGCCACCGACAACGCCGCCTCGATGTACGGCAGGTATTCCGCCTTGCGTGCAATCACTCCGATATTGGCGTGATCGCCCTTGTCGCCGGAACGTGCCAGCGCCAGCTTGATCAGCGGCACCGGGACCGCGCTGGCCATTTCCAGCGGCGGCGATACATCACGGACCTCCGCCGCAGGCGCCTGATAACCACCCGCGGTCGGCACGGACACCGCAAACCGCTGCTCTCCGAGCACCACCTCGATCGGCACCCGCTCCTTGGCCACCAGCGTCGAAAACAGTTTCGGGATCATGTGCGGTTCCGGACGTCCGCCGCCGAAATACCCGGTGAATCCCGGCGCCATGCCAGTCGCCGCCTGCGCAATCTCGCGTGCAAACAGCTTCAGCGCCTTGGGGTTCGGGTGCTGCACGGCGATTTTCACCACCACCTCACGGGTCGCTGCCGCGGCTGCGCGCGCATGCGACCCATAGCTCTCCTCGGCGCCGATGCAGTGGATATCCACCCCGGTGAAGTCGCCAAGCTTCTGTGCCAGCAATTGCCGTCGCACCTTCTCGACCACTGCGCTCGCGGAAGCGCGTCCTTTGCGCGCCGCATCGATGCCGCCAATCATGAACAGCGCGGCGCAACGCATGCCCGCCGGATAGGTCGCGCTGACCTTGTACGTGGCCGTCGGCGCAGAGCCCTTGCAGCCGGTCACGCGCACACGATCCTCTCCGACCTGTTCCAGCTGGATGCCAGTGAAATCGCAGCTGACATCCGGCAGCAGATAGGCGCGCGGATCGCCGATCTCGTACAGCAGCTGTTCCAGCACCGTGTGCGTGGACACCAACCCGCCGGTGCCGGCCGGCTTGCTGACCGTGAATGCGCCCGAGGGCTCGACTTCCACGATCGGGAATCCCATGTCGGCATAACCGTCCTTCACCAACTCCCAATCGGTGAAGTTGCCGCCGGTGCACTGCGCGCCGCATTCAATGACGTGCCCCGCGACCGAACCGGCCGCAAGCTTGTCGTATTCGTCCTCCTTCCAGCCGAACTCGTGCATCAGCGGCCCGAGCACCACCGCGGAGTCCACACAGCGGCCGGTAATCACCACCTCGGCGCCCGCATCCAGCGCCCGTGCAATCGGAATTGCACCGAGATAGGCATTCATCGAGACGAACATCGGCGGCTGTGGCTTGCCATCCACTGCGGGCAGGCGATCCGCAGACGGCGCTTCGAGCTCCACGCAATCGGCAAACTCCTTCTTGCGCGGCAACAGGTCGTCACCCAGCACCACCGCCACCTTCAGCGCGATCCCGGCCTTCGCGGCCACCGCCTCGAGCGCCTGCTTGCAGGCCAGCGGATTCACGCCGCCCGCATTGGCCACCACCTTGATCCGTTTTTCCTTGATCCGCGGCAGCAGGGCCGCCATCACGTGCTCGACAAAATCGGTGGCGTAGCCGTCGTTGACATCGCGCATGCGCTTGGCAGCAAGGATCGACATCGTGATCTCGGCCAGGTAGTCGAACACCAGATAATCGATCTCGCCCTGGTCGACGAGTTGCGCCGCCGCGGTGTTGGTATCACCCCAGAACGCCGACGCACAGCCGATACGAACCGTTTTCATCGAAAAACCTCTGGATCAGTAATCCGTGTTGTTGCAGTCATATGCTGCAAATGAAAGCCCTGGCAAGCATGTCTTTCACAAGCAATCATTTCAAGAGGAATATCCGTTACCGCGGCCGTGGCAGCCGCCAAGGTGCCTCTGCATAAGCCCCGTTCCACGGGAGGCCTCGCACTGCCGCGCGCAGCGCGGTGTATCGAGACACACGCACTGCCGTGGCGGCCTCTCGATACACCTTGCGCTGCGCGCAAGGCACTCGAGGCGAATGGAGTGTGGTGGTCCCTGATGACCGATACCCGGCGGCTTGCGCCAATAAAGCGGCACTTTTCGTCAATAAATCGACAGGCGCGCAGGTCGCCATCGCGACGCCGGCCCTGTAACGACGCACGTTCGTCGCCGCCCGACGACCGCTGGTAAGCGCTGCTCCTCGCTCCCCATGGCGTCGGGTTCAAACACCCGCAGGCAAACCCAGGGTGCTAAAGCCATTGCGGGCCGGAGCGGCCGTCACCCACCTTGATTCAGACAAAACCCTACAGGATTCCCCCGACAACCCATCATCCGCTTCGCACGTCACTTGAACGGGTCTGCGCGTACGCCCTGCCTACGCGAGGATCGTCATGGTCATCGAACTGCCGTCATCCGCCCGCTGCGCTGGTCCGTTGGCGAGGCGCGCCCCCAGCCGGTTTGGGCCATGGCCGGGACTGTCGCTGGGCCTGGCACTCGCACTCGCTGCGATACAGCCTGCAACCGCCGCCACACCGACGCGCGACCAGGAAGACGCCAGCCTCACGCCCGCATCCAGAGCGTTCAGTACACGCGCCAGCAGCCCCCGCAACCGCTACCACAGCACGCTGACCGCACAAGGTCACTATCAGATCACCGCCGACTTTCTGAGCCTCAGCGGCGATCCGCTCAGCCTCGGCTTCAAGTTGTCGCCCGCCGCCAGCCGCCACTCCGTGCAGGAGTTCGGTGTCTCCGTTGCCGAACTCGATGCGCTGCTGGAAACCTGCCGCGCCGGCAAACACTGCGATCAGCAGGAATACGACCGCCACACCACGCGCTACTACCAGGCCAAGGCGCTGCGCCTCAACTACCAGAAAGGTCAGGCACCCCGCCTGTACGTCGACGTTCCCAAAGTGGTGCAGCGCAATCGCGAGCACGTGCGGCCGGTGGCCGCAGCGATCCGCCGCCTGGCACAGGAGCACGGCCACGATCAGGAATGGATGATCGAAACCGCCATCGCGCTGGTCCAGGACGGACTCCGCTATCGGCAACCTTCAACCTGGGAAGACGGACGCAAGATTCTGGGTTTCTATCCGCCGCCACGCGCGCTGGAGCAAGGCTATGGCGATTGCGATACCAAGGCCGCCCTGCTGACCGCCATCCTGCAGAACCTCACCAACACGCCGATCATCGGCGTGCATGTACCCAGGCACTACCTGATCGGCATCGCCAGAAAGCCACGCGAAGGTCAGGCGTACATCACCCATCGCGGCAAACCTTACGTGCTGATCGAAACCGCCGGCCCCGCGCGTCGCCCACCGGGCGAGATCTCGGCCACCACGCAAACGGCGCTGAACAAGCA
>JBEBWZ010000202.1:0-4746 GCA_040391865.1 Solimonas flava | reverse complement strand
AGCGAGCAACTGTCTGAGTCCGGCGCAGCCGGGCGAGTTTTGCTCGCGGCCCGTTTGGGCCGAGCACCGCAAGGCACCGCCGCGCAGCGGCGGCGCGACATCAGGGTGTGCTTTCTTTTGGCTACTTTTCTTTGCACAAGCAAAGAAAAGTACGCCCGCGCCGACAGGCGCGGAAGGTACTGGTCGTGAAATCATAGACAGAGCCAAGATCGATAACGCACGATCCTTGCGGCTCCACGCATCACAGCAGAATCAGCGTCCCCAACCCCAGGAACAGGAAAAAGCCCATCACGTCGGTGCAGGTCGTGACAATCACGCTGCCGGCGAGGGCCGGATCGAGATTCGAGCGACGCAGCATCAGTGGAACCAAGACGCCCACCGTGGCGGCAAAGCCCAGATTCAGCATCAGTGCCAGACCGATCACGAAAGCCAGGGCGAAGCTGTCGAACCACAGCCAGGTGATGCCTGCCACGGTCAGACCCCAGAGCAGGCCATTGATCAGCGCCACCGCTAGCTCCTTGCGGAACAGCACGCCGGTATTGCCCTCGCCAAGCTGATTCAGCGCCAGGCCGCGCACCATCAGGGCCACGATCTGGTTGGCGGTGATGCCGCCCATGCTGGCGACGATCGGCATCAGCACGGCCAATGCCACGAACTGGCCGATGGTGTCCTGAAACGAGCCGACCACGGATGCGGCGATGAAGGCGGTGAACAGGTTCAGTCCGAGCCAGATTGCGCGCCGCCGGGCGGCGGTCGGAACCGCAGCGAACAGGTCTTCGGTCTCGGTGAGGCCGGCCATCGACATCATGTTGTGCTCGGCCTCGGCGCGGATCACGTCGACCACGTCGTCGATGGTGATGCGCCCGACCAGTTCGCCGCGGGTGTTGATCACCGGCGCCGACACCAGGTCGGCGTTTTCGAAACGCCGCGCAACGTCACGATCCGAGTCCTCGACCGCGATCGCGTCGAGGTCGCGCGCCATGATGCTCGCGACCAGCGCATCGGCCGGGCGGGTCAGGATCTTGTCCAGCGACAACGCCCCGAGATAGGCACCGTAGCGATCGACCACGAACAGCGCGTCGGTATGGGCCGGCAGTTCGCCGCGCAGGCGCAGATAGCGCTGCACCACATCGAGCGTGACGTCGGGGCGGACGGTCACGGCGTCGGTGTTCATCAGGCCGCCAGCGGTATCCGACTCGTGCGCCAGCACCTGCTCGAGACGGGTGCGGTCGTTGGCGTCCAGCGCCTTCAGGACCTGCTGCGTGACGGTTTCCGGCAGATGCTCGACGAAGTCGGCAAGGTCGTCGATTTCCAGCTCTTCGGCCGCGGCGATCAGCTCCGCGGTGTCCATCTGCTGCATCAGCTGTTCGCGCACGCCTTCGGCGACGTGCAGCAGCACTTCGCCGTCGTCCTCGGGGCTGACCATCTCCCAGACGACGTTGCGCTCGCGCGGCGGCAGCGACTCCAGCAGGTCGGCGATTTCCGCCGGGTTCAAGGCGTGCAAGGCACGCCGCACCCGCAGCAGCTGGCCTTCGGCCAGACGCTCTCGCAGATGCGCTAGCACCGCTCTGGATTTTTGGCGCTCGCTCATCGGGGGCGGGTGAGGGTCGGCAGTTTCAGGAGGGCGTTTTCAGAATGGGCGCGAGGATAGCACCGCAAAATGAACGTACGCCGGTGACACGGTGAGCGCCCCGCGTCAAAGGTGATCCAGAGCGGCTATCTGGTCGCGCAGCTGCTGCGGATCGGTCAGTTCGGCGAGTCCGGCCGCGGCCCGGCGCAAGGCGTCGACATCCGAGTCGATGATGATCCGCTTGATCTCCAGCACGCTGGCCGGATGCATCGAGAAGTCGGTGAGACCGAGGCCCAGCAGCAGCCGGGTGTACTTGGGGTCGCCGGCCATTTCGCCGCACATCGCCACCGGGATGCCGGCCTTGCGACCGGATTCGATGGTGCGCTGGATCAGATGCAGCACGGCCGGGTGCAAGGGGTCGTAGAGGTAGTTGACCTCATCGTCGACGCGGTCGATCGCCAGCGTGTACTGGATCAGGTCGTTGGTGCCGATCGAGAAAAAGTGGGCGTTCTGCGCCAGCATCGGTGCGGCGATCGCGGCGGCGGGCACTTCGATCATCGCTCCGACCGGCACGTCTTCGGCCACCTCGTGACCCTCGCGTCGCAGCTCTTCGCGTGCGGCATCGATCAACGCACTGGCCTGCCGGAATTCCTGCAGGTTGGAGATCATCGGCAGCATGATCTGCATGTGGCCATGCGCCGAGGCGCGCAGCAGCGCGCGCACCTGCACGCGGAACAGCTCCGGTTCTTTCAGGCAGAGACGGATCGCACGCAGGCCCAGCGCCGGATTGTTGGGCGTCGGCCCCTGGCTGCGGCCGCTGTCGACCTGCTTGTCGGCGCCGAGGTCCAGGGTACGCATGGTGATCGGACCGCTGACCGCGGCGACGATGCGGGCATAGGCCTGGTACTGCTCGTCCTCGCTGGGCAGACCCTTGCGGTTCATGTACAGGAATTCGGTGCGGTACAGCCCGACGCCTTCGGCCCCGTTTTCGGCGGCAACGCGGGCATCTTCCTGCAATTCGATGTTGGCCAGCAGACGGATCGCAACGCCGTCGCGCGAGATCGCCGCCTTGCCCTTGAGCTTGACCAGCTCGGCGCGATAGCGCGCCTGCTCGGCCTGCTTGTCGCGGTAGAAATTCAGCGCCAGCTGATCCGGGTCGGCCAGCACATGGCCGGCTTCGGCATCGACGACGACGGTCTCGCCGTCGCGCAACAGACGCCGTGCCTCACGCAAGCCGACCACGGCGGGAATGCCGAGGCTGCGCGCGAGAATCGCGGTATGCGACAGCGGGCCACCGTATTCGGTGACGAATGCCGCGACCTGTTGCTGCGCCAGCAGGATGATGTCGGCCGGGGTGATGTCGTCGGCCACGATCACGAAGGCTTCGCCGCCTTCTCCGCGCGCCGGCAACTGGCGCTCGGAGCGGGTCAGGATCCGCAGGATGCGGGCACAGACGTGTTCGACATCATCGCGGCGCGTGCGCAGATAGGGATCGTCCATCTGCTCGAACACCGCCACCAGACTGTCGCGCGTGCGCCGTAGCGCGGCTTCGGCATTGATCTGCTGCGTGCGGATGTGCGCGATCGTGGTGTCGGTGATCGAGCGGTCATCCATCATCAACAGATGGGTGTCGATGAAGGCCGCGATGTCGCCGGGCGTGCCCAGCGGGATCTGCGCACGGACCTCGCGCAGCTGTTCGCGCGCACGATGCTGGGCATCGCGGAAGCGGGTGACTTCACTGTCGATATCGCCCGCTTCCAGCGTGTATTCGGGGATATCAAGATCGCCCGCATGCACCTTCTGCACGCGGGCGATGGCAATGCCGCGCGAAACCCCGATGCCGGAGAGCCAGAGGCTCATGCGGCGCTCCGCGCCACGGGATTCGGGATTCGGGATTGGGGATTGGGAACATCCTGCCGCCAGGCGCACCCGCCTTCACGAGTCCCCAATCCCCAATCCCCAATCCCGAGCGTCATCACGCTTCCTCTCCGAAGCGATCGGCGACCAGTGCCGCCATCTCGTCCAGCGCCTGCTGTGCGTCGGCACCGTCCGCGATCAGGGTGACCTGCGAGCCGCGTGCCGCGGCGAGCATCATCACGCCCATGATCGATTTGCCGCTGACCTCGCGGCCGTCCTTGCGGATCTGGATTTCGGATTCGAACTTGCTCGCCAGGGTGACCAGCTTGGCGGCGGCGCGTGCGTGCAGGCCGAGCAGGTTGACGATATCGACGGTGCGCTCCACGGGGTTCTCCGGATTATGGTTCTTGTGCAGCCGCCGGCGGGTTGCGCGGACACAGGATGATGCCGCGACTGCCGCCCTCGACCGCATTCTTTGCGATCTCGTCGAGGCCCAGGCGCGGATAGTTGAAGATGCGGACCAGCATCGGCAGGTTGACGCCCGCCACGACCGCAACGCGGTGGTTGTCGGCCAGCTTGTTGGCGATGTTGCTGGGCGTCGAGCCGAAGGCGTCGGTGAGCAGCAGCACACCGCCGCCGCCATCGAGACGCTCGATCATCTTGCGCCCCTGGCTGATCAGCACTTCATGGGCCGAGACCCGCCGCACTTCCAGCACATCCGCCGCCAGCGGCAGCTCGCCGATCATTTCGCGCATCGTGTCGAGCAGGTGATGGCCGAGCTTGCCGTGCGTTACCAGCAGGATCCCCACACTCATCCTTTGCCCCTGGTGCCGTGCTGGCCGTCTTCCGGCCGTGCTTCGCGATGACGGACCGCGACATTGTCGAAGCGCCCGCGGAAGGCCTCTGCCAGGCGCTCCACCAGGTAGACGCTGCGATGCTGGCCGCCGGTGCAGCCGATGGTGATCGTCAGGTAGGCGCGGTCCTGCTTCTGGTATTCCGGCAGCCAGCCTTCGAGGAACTGACGGATATCGCGCAGCATCCGCGTCACCGCCGCCTGCGCTTCGAGCCACTCGGCGACAGCGCTGTCGCGGCCGCTGAGTTTCCGCAGCGTCGGTTCCCAGTGCGGATTCGGCAGGCAGCGCACGTCGAACACATAGTCGGCGTCTTCCGGCACCCCGTTCTTGAAGCCGAACGACATCAGCAGCACCGACAGCGCGCCGTTGCCGCCGCCCGGCACCTGCCCGAGGATGTCCTCGCGCAGTTCATGCAGATTCTTTTGCGAGGTGTCGAGCGTGGCGTCGGCGCAGTTGGCGATCGGC
>JBEBWZ010000201.1:0-4800 GCA_040391865.1 Solimonas flava | reverse complement strand
GTAGACCAGGCTGAGCACATCGCCGAGATAGCGGTTGACGGCCTTTTCCATCGCCCTCGAGACCTCGGCATCGACCGCGAGATCGGCGAGCGGGCGCAAGCGCCAGATGGTGTCGGCGAGCTGCGGCACTTCCTGCGCGGAGGGCAGCTTGCCTTTGAGGTAAGGGTCGAACACATGCTGCACCACCAGCTGCACCACGCCGTCGGCAACCCGTTCCACGTTGCCGCGCAGCATCCGCAGAATGTCGAGCAGATCCTGCAGCGGGATGCCCATCTCGACCAGCTGGTGTGCGACATGGATCAGCTGCGGCCGCGGCGCACGGAAGCGCAGGCCTTCGGTGCGCAGGATGTCGAGCTCGACGGCGCGGCCGATGACGCGTGCGGTATCCGCCACCGACAGTTTCTTGCCGAACATCCGGACCAGTGCCGGCATGGTGAAGTACGCCGGCAGATCTTCCGACCAGGGTTGGGTCAGGGCCGATTCGAGCCCGAGCAGATGGCCGATGTCCTGGCCCTGTTCCCAGGCCGACATCAGTTCGCCGATGTTGGCGAGCGTGTAGCCGCGGTCGAGCATCTGGCCGATCACGCGCAGGCGTGCCAGATGTGCTTCGGTGTAGATGCCGGCCCGGCCGCGGCGGGTTGGCGGCGGCAGCAGGCCGCGATCCTGATAGGCGCGCACGTTGCGCACCGTGGCGTCCGCGGCGCGGGCCAGTTCGTCGATCGAATACTCCGCTTTCGCGGTCGGAGACGGCGTGCGCGCCTTGCTCGGTGACGGCGTTCTGGGCTTGCTCATGGAGGGATGATAACTGAGGCTTCGGGCGGTTCGCGTTCCCGGCGACTCTCCGACCTCGGCTGCGCTGCGGTATTCTCGCGCCGCATTCCTGCGGGTTCTGATCCTCCCTTCTCATGCGCCAGAGACTTCGCGATTATCTGCTGCTGCTGCGTCTGGACCGTCCGGTCGGCATCTATCTGCTGTTGTGGCCGACGCTGTGGGCGCTGTGGTTCGCTGCCGACGGGGTTCCGAGCCTGCATGTGCTGCTGGTGTTCGTGCTGGGTACGGTGCTGATGCGTTCCGCCGGCTGCGCGATCAACGATTACGCCGATCGCAACTTCGATCCGCATGTCAGCCGCACCCGCAACCGGCCGCTGGCTGCCGGCCGGATCACCGCCGAAGAGACGCTGCGCCTGTTCGTGGTGGTCTCGCTGCTGGCCTTCGGTCTGCTGACGTCGCTGAAGAACACGCTGGCGCTGGCACTGGCGGTGCCGGCGGTGGTGCTGACGGTCCTCTATCCGTTCATGAAGCGCTGGATCTCGATGCCGCAGGCGGTACTGGGTGTCGCGTTCTCGTGGGGCATTCCGATGGCGTATGCCGCGGTACTGCACCGGGTCGATATCGCCGAGGCCGGTATCCTGATGCTGGCCAATGTCTGCTGGGTGATCGCGTACGACACCTACTATGCGATGGCGGACCGCGAGGACGACCTGAAGATCGGCGTGCGCTCGACCGCGATCCTGTTTGGTCGGCATGACCGCTTGATCATTCTGCTGCTGCAGGCGGCGACGCTGCTGATTCTGCTGGGGCTCGGGATCAGCCGCGGCTTTGGTATCGCTTACGGTGCAGGCCTCGCCGTGGCGGCGGTGATTGCGCTGCTGCAGCAGCGTGCGACACGCACGCGTGATCCGGCGGCCTGCCTGCGCGCATTCCTGAACAACCATTATTTTGGTGCCGTGATATTTCTCGGCTTGGCACTCGACCGCATGCTGGCGGCATAAACGCGGATTGCGAGCGACGGCCGGCTTGTCAGGCCACGCGCGCCACCGCCCAGGCTTCGACACGCACCGCGCCGGCGCGCTTGCAGGCTTGCGCAAGAGCATCGAGCGTGGCGCCGGTGGTCATCACGTCATCGAGCAGTGCGACGCTGCTGCCGGCAATCCGGGTATCGATCGCGAACGCGTTGCGGACATTGCGCCGCCGCTGCACCGCGCTCATACCGATCTGGTCGGCGGTGGCACGCAAGCGCCGCGCCGCATCGGGCAGCAGCCGGATCGAGGTTTGCTGTGCGATGCCGCGCGCCACTTCCAGCGCCTGGTTGTAGCCGCGCCGGAACAAGCGGCCGCGATGCAGCGGCACCGGGATCAGCCATTGCGGCAGATCGTCGCGCGTGCTCAAGGCGTGTGCCATCAGGGTGCCGAGCATCCGTGCCTGCAGGAAGCGCGCGTGATATTTCAGACCGTGAATGCTTTGCTGGATCGGGGCTTCGAGGCGGAATGGCGCCCAGGCGCAGTCGAAGGCGGGCGGTCGCGACAGGCATTGCGCACATTCGTGCGCCTGTCCTTGCGGCAAGGCGCAACGTGGGCAAGCGCAGAGGTTCCAGGGCAATGCCTGGGTGCAGGGGGCACAGATCGGCAGCGCCCCCGCGGGCGCGCCGCAATACTGGCATTGCGGTGGCAGCAGGTGATCGAGCAGGCGCTGCGAAAAGTTGTAAACCATGGTGACAACGATTCAGTTGACAGCCGGGGCGTCGCCGCCCAACACTATGTTTAACAGATGCTTTCGAGGCTGATCGACAGCCGGGAAACGCAGCGCGCAGCAGGACTGTTTGTTCATTTGAATGACAGTTCCCAACTTAATTAAACATTTAATCACGGCGAAACGCTTGCGCTTGCGAGCCTGCCGCGGTTCACGCCGTACCGGGAGTTGTCATGATCGAAGCTGAAATCCGCCACGACTGGACCCGTGAACAGGTGCAGGCCTTGTTTGCGTTGCCGTTCAACGATTTACTGTTCCGCGCCCACACCCTGCACCGCCAGCACTTTGAGCCGAACACGGTGCAGCTGTCCACGCTGCTGTCGATCAAGACCGGCGCCTGTCCGGAGGATTGCGGCTACTGCCCGCAGTCCGTGCGTTACGACACTGGGCTGCCGAAGGAGCCCTTGCTGGACGTCGATGCGGTGATCACCGCCGCGCAGGATGCCAAGGCCAATGGCGCGACACGGTTCTGCATGGGGGCCGCCTGGCGTGCGCCCAAGGATCGTGATCTGGAAAAAGTCGAAGCGATGGTGAAAGAGGTCAAGGCACTGGGCCTGGAAACCTGCCTGACGCTGGGCATGCTGAAGGAAGATCAGGCGCAGCGCCTGGCCGACGCCGGGCTCGATTACTACAACCACAATCTCGATACCTCGCCGGAGTTCTACGGCAAGATCATCACCACGCGCACCTACGAAGATCGCCTGAACACGCTGGCGCATGTGCGCAAGGCCGGCATGAAAACCTGCTGCGGCGGCATTGTCGGCATGGGTGAACAGCCCGAGGATCGCGCCGAACTGCTGCGCCAGCTCGCGACCTTGCCGCAGCACCCGGAATCGGTGCCGATCAATAACCTGGTGCAGGTGCAGGGCACGCCGCTGCACGGTGGCGAAGCCCTGAACGCGATCGAGTTCGTGCGCACCATCGCGGTGGCGCGCGTGCTGATGCCGAAATCCTACGTGCGCCTGTCCGCAGGCCGCACCGAGATGAGCGACGAGATGCAGGCGCTGTGTTTCTTCGCGGGCGCCAATTCGATCTTCTACGGCGAAAAGCTGCTGACCACCGAGAACCCGCAGAACCTGCGCGATCGCGCACTGCTGACGCGTCTCGGCATGCGCATCGAAAGCGCTGCAGGTGGCGAGCCCGCCGCCATTCAATGTGCCTCGCCGGCAACTGCAGCGCAGGCTGCGGCGGCGTCCTGCTGCGGCTGAGGCCGCAGACGGACGCTCACCACCGTGCTGCCGCGGTGCCTCACGGCGGTTTCGGATCCGAGATGACGATGGACGCAGCAAGCCCGGTGCAATCGCCGCTGGACCAGAGATTGACCGCGGAACTCGAACGGATTCGCGCCGCGGATCTCTACCGCGTGCGGCGCGTGGTCGCAGGCGGGCACGGCGCGGACCTGATGGTGAATGGTCGCGCCTGCATCAGCTTCTGCAGCAACGACTACCTGGGCCTGGCCACCGATCCGCGTGTGGCGGCGGCGGCACGCGCGGCGCTGGCGGCCGGTACCGGCAGCGGCGCCGCTGCGCTGGTCTCCGGTTACAACCGCGAGCATTGCGCGCTGGAAGAGGAGCTTGCGGCGTTTCTGCAGCGGCCGCGGGTGTTGCTGTTCTCCTCCGGCTGGGCTGCCAATCTTGGCGTGTTGCGCGCCCTGCTCGGGAGGCAGGATCTGCTGCTTGCCGATGAGCTGAACCATGCGTCGCTGATCGACGGCGGCCGCCTGTCAGGCGCCGAGTATCGGCGCATTGCGCATGCGCGGCCCGAGGCCTGGCGCGAGGCTTTGCGGCAATCCGACGAGGGGAGCCACACGCGCCTGCGACTGTGCGTGACCGACAGCGTGTTCAGCATGGACGGCGATCTCGCACCGCTGGCGGAGTTGTCGGCGCTGAGCGCGGCGCATGGTGCGTCGCTGATGGTCGATGACGCCCATGGCTTCGGCGTGCTCGGCGCACAGGGACGTGGCGCCCTGGAGCTGTTGCCGACAGCGCCGGAGATTTATGCGGCGACGCTGGGGAAATCCCTGGGCTGTGCGGGAGCGTTCATCGCCGGCTCCGATGCCCTGATCGAATATCTGATCCAGCGCGCGCGCAGCTGGGTGTTCTCGACGGCGCCGCCGCCGGCGCTGGCCGCCGCCGCGCGCGCGGCCCTGAATATCGTGCGCGAAGAGCCGCAGCGGCGCGCGCAGTTGCAGGCGCGCATCCAGCGCTTCCGCGCTGGCGCCGCGCAGTTGGGCATCCCGCTGGCCGAGTCGCAGACCGCGATCCAGCCGTT
>JBEBWZ010000200.1:0-4858 GCA_040391865.1 Solimonas flava | reverse complement strand
GAGAAGCTGATGCTCGATCCCGGCATCGTGCGCAACCGGCTCAAGGTCTGGTCGACGCGCGGCAACGCGCTGGCGTTCATCAAGGTGCAGCAGGAATTCGGCAGCTTCGACAGCTATCTGTGGGGCTTCGTGAACGGCCGGCCGATCGATCGGCGCGCGACGGCACTGAACCAGGTGCCGCCCCGCGACGAGCTGTCGGACCGCTTGAGCAAGGATCTGCTGCAGCGTGGTTTCAAGTTCGTCGGCAGCACCATCGTCTATTCCTATCTGCAGGCCATGGGCCTGATCAACGATCACCTGCTGAGTTGCCCTCGTCACCGCGGCGTGCAGAACGCTTGACCCTGGACCGGGGTCCAGGCATTAGCATGGTCGCTCCATCGGCCGGCCACAGGAGTGCCCCGTTCATGAGCATGACCATCGGCCGCCTGGCGCGTGCCGCCGACGTAGGCATCGACACCGTGCGTTACTACGCGCGCAACGGCCTGCTGCCACCGCCCGCACGCCGCGCCTCCGGCTACCGGGAGTATGGCGAGCGCGATCTGAGCCGCTTGCGTTTCATCCGCCGTGCCAAGGATCTCGGCTTCACGCTCGAGGAAATCCGCAGCCTGCTGAGCTTGTCCGAGCAGAACGAACGCGGCGTGCCCGGCGTCAAGGCCGCGGCCCTGACAAAGCTGCAACTGGTCGAAGCGCGCATCGTCGAACTGCAGGGCATCCGCAACGGCCTGCAAGCCCTGGTCGAGGCCTGCCCCGGTCACGGCGCAGCGACGGAATGCCCGATCCTGAACACCTTGTCAGGCAGCGGCACCAGCCACTGAAGCTGGACGCAACTCGCCGGCACGCGGGTACCGCGATCAATCCAGCAGATCGGAATAGTCGCGCGGGCTGTAACCGCCGAGTTGTGCCCATGGTGCGGGCGTCGGCGCGGTGATACGCGTCGCCTTGATCGTGCGTCCATGCAGACCGTTCGGATCTTCCGACACGATCTCGCGCGCGTACTGTCCGGCGATATCCCAGGTCACGCGAATGGTCCGCTCCCCCTGCCGGGTTTCATAACGCTGCACGCCGGCCCGCGCCGTCCCCACCGCGTTCAGACGCGGCAGATCCGCGGGATCGAGCAGGTAATAGCTTTCCGGCCAGCTGCCGCTGAATCCGACATTGCCGTAGTTGGCCGCTTCGATGCCGATCAGGCGCCGCTCGTGGCGATCGACCAGTTGCACCGTCAGGCGTCCATCGGCCGCACGTTGCACCCACAGCGGTGCACCGGCGACGTCGGCATGTTTGTGGCCAAGTCCGCCGTGCTTGTGGTGCGCATGCGTCTTCTGCGCCGCAGCCGGCACTTCACGCTCGATCCAGGCCTGATCCTGCGCGCGGTACAGCCGCTCGGCATAGGAAATTTCCTGGCGCGCGCCGTCGCTGCCGATGCTCCAGCCGCGATACTCGACGCGCAGATCGGGCAGATCGGCCACCGGTGCTGCCGAAAGCGTCGTGGTCGCGGTCGTTGCCAGCACCGCAGCCATCATCAAATTCTTCAATTGCATGGGATTTCCGAAAACAGTCGCAGGGTGAGCGCATCGCGGCGCCCACCCTGTGGGAACACAAATGGCTTACAGACCCAGCGCTGCCTTCAGCTTGCCGAACACGTCGATGTTGTTGATCGTGCCCTTCATGCGCTGACTGCCGGCGCCATCGGCGAACAGCATCACGTCGCCGCTGCCGTGCGTTTCCGAGCCCGGGCTGCCGAGCTTGATGCCGACTTCCTGCAGGTAGTCGTCGGCATAGGTGTCGACATCGGTCAGGTCCTCGCGCGAGGCCAGACGCGGGCCACCGCCGTTGCCGAAGACCAGCGTGGTGTACGGCTTGCCGTCGGCATCCTTGACCAGCGTGTCGCCCTGGTAGTCACGCACCAGACCCAGCATCGGGTTGCCGATGCGCGGATAGCCGTTGAACGCCATCACGTGGTCATGATCCGCTGTGACCACGATCAGCGTGTCTTCGAGATCCACCTTCTCCAGCGCTTTCTTGATCGCCGCGTCAAAGGCCAGCGTGTCTTCCAGCGCGCGCTTGGCATTGGTGCCGTGCAGGGCATGGTCGATGCGGCCGCCTTCGACCAGCAGGAAGTAACCCTTCTGGTTGCGCGACAGCACTTCGATCGCCTTCTCGGTCATCTGCGCCAGGCTCGGCTCGTCGATCGCGTTCTTCACCCGATCCAGCTCGTAGTTGAGATCGCTGTTGTTGAACAGGCCGAGCAACTTGTCGGTGGACGCGGTATTGACCGCCGACAGCGTGGTGCCGGTGCTGACGTAGCGATAGCCGGCCGCCTGCATCTCCGCGACCAGATCACGCGCATCGCTGCGATTGCCACCCACCGTGTTCGGCAGGAAGTGACGGCGCCCGCCACCGAGCACCACGTCCATGCCATCGGCGCCCAGCTTGGCGTTGTAGCCGGCGCCGCCCGGGACCATCTGCGCCGCGATCGTGTTCTCGGCATTGCGGTTGCAGACGTGGGCATAGGCCGTGGCCGGCGTCGCATGGGTAATGCGCGTGGTCGAGACCACCCCGGTGCCGTAGCCCTTCGCCTTCATGATCTCCAACAGGGTCTCGACCGGTGCGCCATTGTTGCCCGGGCAGGTGCTGTTGCCATTGGACAGATACGGCGAGCCGGTGGCCGGATCATTCGGGTTGGTCTCGGGCGTCATCGAAATCACTTCGTTCTTCGATTTGACGCCGGTGATGTAGCCGGACATGCCGGGCGCACTGTCGGTGGTCTGCGCATCCTGCGAGTAGGTGCGCACCCGCGCGGCGTACTTGAGCTGCTCCATACTCAGCTTGTAGGTCTCGGGAACCGCGAGCCCGGCCTTCTCACCACCATAGATGCGCGCGGAAGTGACGGTCACGGGGCCCATGCCGTCGCCGAGAAAGAAGATCACGTTCTTGGCCTCTGCGGCACTGGCCTGCGCCGCGAACAGCGATGCCGCACCGGCAATGACGCTGGCAATAATCGAATGTTTCATGTCGGAATCCTGAATGGTCGTGGGGCTTCAGAGGCCAAGCGCGAGCTTGATCTTGCCGAACACTTCGGTGTTGTCGATGACGCCGTGGAAGTGATCGGCACCGAGGCCGATCGCACCGAGGAACACGTCGGCGCCGCCATGGGTTTCACTGCTGAGACGGATCGTCGATTCCTGCAGATAGGCCTTGTCGGCGGTGGTCGCTTCAACCAGCGGCGAGCGCACGGCCTGGCGGTTGGGACCGTTGCCGAAGCCGATGTTGGTATACGCGTTGCCGTCGATATCCTTCAGCGGCTGGCCCTGCCCCGGACCGTTGACGTAGCTCCTGACCACGCCCAGCACGCCGGGATGGGTGGCCGTTGTCGGGCCGGTGCGCTGTGCATAACCGTTCAGCACCAGCGTGTGATCGTGATCGGCGGTGACCACGATCAGCGTGTTCTTCAGACCCGGATCGAGCGCGCGCATCTTGTCGAGTGCAACCTCGATGGCGTCGTCGAAGGCGATGCCGTCACCCAGTGCGCGCTGCGCGTTGGCGGCATGCAGGGCATGATCGATGCGACCGCCTTCGACCATCAGGAAGAAGCCCTTGTTCTTGGCCGCCAGCAGATCGATCGCTTTCGCGGTCATCTGCGACAGGCTCGGCTCAACGCCGGGATCACGATCCAGTTCGTAGCTCATGTCGCTGGCATGGAACAAGCCCAGGACCTTCTCCGAGCTGTTGCCGACCGCATTCAGCTCGGCCTGGTTGGCGGCATAGACGTAGCCCCTGGCCTTCATCTCGTCGATCAGGTTGCGGCTGTCGCTGCGGCTGCTGCCGCTACCGGCCGGCAGGAAGTGGCGACGACCGCCGCCGAGCACCACGTCGATGCCATCGCCGAGCCTGGCGTTGTAGCCGGCGCCGCCGGGCACCATCTGTGCCGCAATCGTGTTTTCGCCGTTGCGGTTGCACAGGTGTGCGTAGGTGGTCGCCGGCGTTGCGTGGGTAATGCGCGTGGTCGAGACCACCCCGGTGCCGTAGCCCTTCGCCTTCATGATCTCCAGCAGCGTATCGACCGGCGTGCCGTTGCCGCTCGGGCAGGTGGTGTCGGCGCCGTTGATGTACTGGCTGCCATCCGCGGCATAGGCATTGGTGCCGGTGCTCATCGAGATGACTTCGTTCTTCATCTTGACGCCGGTCATGTACGCCGCCATCGACGGCGCACTGTCGGTCACCTGCGCGTCTGCGGAATAGGTACGCACGAATGCGCTCTCCGGCAGCGTGTCGACGGTCAGTTCACCGTCCTCGCCCACCTTGTAGATGCGCATCGCGGTCATGGTGGTGATACCCATGCCGTCGCCGAGAAAGAACAGCACGTTCTTCTGCGGCGCTGCAGGCGGTGGCGTGAGGGTTGCGTTGTCGTTGTCGCTACAGGCGGAAAGGCCTAGCGTCACGACACAGGCCAGCGCTGCCGGCTTCAAGAATTTCATGGGGGGCTCCTGTTGCAAGAGCCGCTGATTCTTGTATCACCAGGTTACCGTCGGGATACGCAAGGATGACGGTTGGGTGACAGTGGCGCTGGCGTCCTTCAGAGGGAGAGCACGCAGTGAAACGTGGCACGGCGAGCTTAGCCGCTGAGACGCAAAACGTGAGGATCGCTCTGGCTGTACCCCGCAAAGCTCGGTTGTCTTCGGCGAGCCGCCCCTCACCCCGACCCTCTCCCCGCATACGGGGAGAGGGAGCTGTGATGGTCTCGCCGATTACGCTCGCGCAGACGATCGATCTCTGCCGTCTTAGGCGTAGCGCCAGCGCTGGCCGTCCTTGCCGTCTTCGACGAAGCCGCCGTCGGGAATGCCGAACCCATCGTTCAGCA
>JBEBWZ010000199.1:0-4890 GCA_040391865.1 Solimonas flava | reverse complement strand
GCAGTGCGGCAGACGCCCTTGCGGTGCAGGACTGGTGCGATGGCATCGTCGCGCGCGGCCACGAAGCCGGCGGCTGGGTCGGTGAAGACAGCAGCTACATCCTGCTGCAGAAGCTGCAGGGCAAGCTCGAAAAGCCTTTGTTCCTGCAAGGCGGCATCGGCTTGCGTGCGGCCGCGGCCTGTCGCAGTGCCGGCGCCGCCGGGGTGATTCTCGACGACTGCCTGCTGCTGATGGCGGAGTCGGCGCTGCCGGTGAGCCTGCAGACCGAACTCGCGCGCCTGAACGGCGCGGAGTGCAAACCTCTGGGGGAATTGCTCGGCGCGCCCTGCCGCGTCTATGCACGCCCCTCGAACCCGGCAATGAAGACCGCCGAGGAAGCGACCCGCAACGCCGAAGGCGGCAGCATCGCGCCCGCCGACTGGGCCCAGCAGTTGCGGTCGCAGCTCGGCTGGCAGACGGACGCACTGCTGCCCCTGGGCCAAGGCATCGGTCTTGCCGCGATCTACCGCGAGCGCTATCGCAGTGTCGGTCACCTGGTTCAGGCGGTACGCCGCACCTCGCTGCAACAGATTGAACGCGCCGCGGCACTGAGCCCGCTGGCGGAAGCGGCGCCGCTGGCGCAGTCGCATGGCACGCGCTATCCGCTGGCGCAGGGTCCGATGACCCGCGTCTCCGACTCGCCGGCCTTTGCCGTCGAGGTTGCGAAAGCCGGCGCCCTGCCCTTTCTCGCTCTGGCGCTGACGCGCGGCACTCAGGTGCGCGAGATGCTGCAGCAGACCCGCGCACAGATCGGCGATCTGCCCTGGGGCGTGGGCATGCTCGGTTTCGTGCCGCAGGCGCTGCGCGACGAACAATGCGCCGAGGTCTGGGCCTGCAAGCCCAGCTATGCGCTGATCGCCGGCGGCCGTCCTGATCAGGCGGCGGAATTCGAAAGCCGCGGCATTCCCACTTACATCCACGCCCCGGCACCCTCCCTGCTGAAGCTGTATCTCGAGCAGGGTGCGCGCCGTTTCGTGTTCGAAGGCCGCGAGTGCGGTGGCCACGTCGGCCCGATCGGCAGCTTCCCGTTGTGGGAGCAGATGATCGAAGTGCTGCTGACGCAGGTCCCTGCGGGCGCGGAAAAACAGATCCATGTGCTGTTTGCCGGCGGCATCCACGATGCCGTGTCGGCAGCGATGGTTGCGGCCATGACCGCGCCGCTGGCCGAGCGTGGCATGAAGGTCGGCGCGCTGATGGGCACCGCCTACCTGTTCACCCAGGAGATCGTCAGCTCCGGCGCGGTGGTGGCGGGTTTCCAGGAGGAAGCGCTGCGCTGCGAGCGCACGCTGAATCTCGAATCCGGCCCCGGCCACGCCTCGCGCTGTGTCGATACCCAGTTCGCACGTGACTTCTACGACACGCGCCGCCGTCTGATCCGCGAGGGGCGCAGCAGCGAAGAGATCCGCGACGCGCTCGAGGAGCTCAATCTCGGCCGCCTGAGGATCGCGTCCAAGGGCGTCGACCGCGATGCCAGCGGCCAGGTGGTGAGCATTGCCGATGCGCAACAGCGCAGCGACGGCATGTACATGATCGGCCAGGTGGCGACGCTGCGCGCGCAGGCGCAGCCGCTCGCGCAGCTGCACGAAGAAGTCTGTGCCGGCGCACAGCAGTGGCTGCAGGAGCAGTGCGCGGCGCGCGACGCGCGTGCCGCCGAAGCACGGCCGGCCGACATCGCGATCGTCGGCATCGGCGTGACCCTGCCCAAGGTCAATGACGCGGACGACTACTGGCAGTTGATCGTCGACCAGACGCCGGTGCTGCGCGATGCGCCCACGGACCGCTGGGACACCGATATCTATTTCGACGCCGATCCCAAGGCGCGCGACAAGATCTATTCGCGCCGCGGCGGCTTCCTCGATGAGATTCCGTTCGATCCGCTGAAGTTCGGTATCCCGCCGAAGTCGATGAAATCGATCGACCCATTGCAGTTGCTGACGCTGGAAACGGCGGCGCGCACGCTCGCCGATGCCGGCTATGCCGACGGCCAGTTCGACCGCGAGAACAGCTCGGTGATTCTCGGTGCCGGTGGCGGCGCCGGCGATCTGGGGCAGCAGTACGCGATGCGCGCGGAACTGCCGCGCTTCGTCGAGAACCTGTCGCCCGAGGTCTGGGAACGGCTGCCGGAATGGACCGAGGAATCGTTCGCCGGCACCCTGCTCAACGTTGCCGCCGGCCGCGTGGCCAACCGCCTCGATTTCGGCGGCGTGAACTACACCGTCGATGCCGCCTGCGGCTCGTCGCTGGCGGCGATCAGCCTCGCCGTGCATGAACTCGAAACCGGGCGCAGCAATCTGGTGCTCGCCGGCGGTTTCGACACCACACAATCAGCGTTCGCATTCACCGCGTTCGCCAAGACCCAGGCGCTGTCCGCCAGCGGCCAGCCGCGCACCTTCGACCAGGCCGCCGATGGCATCGCCATTTCCGAGGGCGTGGCGATGGTGGCGCTGAAGCGCCTCGCCGATGCCGAACGCGATGGCGACCGTATCTATGCGGTGATCAAGGCCACCGCCGGTTCCAGCGACGGCAAGGCCCTGGGCCTGACCGCACCGCGCAGCGAAGGTCAGGTGCGTGCACTGCAGCGCGCCTACCGCAAGGCCGGCTTCTCGCCGGCCACGCTGGGCCTGGTCGAAGCGCATGGCACCGGCACGCCGGTCGGCGACCGCACCGAGGCACAGACCGTGGCCCGCGCGCTCAACGACGCTGGCGCCGCGCCCAGGACCGCCGCGATCGGTTCGGTGAAAACGCTGCTCGGCCACACCAAGGCCGCGGCCGGCGCCGCCGGCATGATCAAGGTCGCCCTGTCGCTGTATCACCGCGTATTGCCGGGCCATTACGGCGTCAGCAACCCGATCGACGTGATCGCCGATCCGGTCTCGCCGGTCTATCTGCTGAAGAACGCGCGGCCGTGGCTGGCTGCACCCGATCACCCGCGCCGTGGCGCAGCATCGGCCTTCGGTTTCGGCGGCACCAATTTCCATGCGGTGCTCGAGGAATACCGCGGCAATACCGGCAGCGCCGGTGGCCGCCGCTGGCCGGCGGAACTGTTCCTGCTCCGCGCCGCCGACAGCGACAGCCTGATCCGCGAACTCGAACGCATCCAGACCTGCGTCGCCGATGGCAGCCGCCTGAAGGCCGGCGAACTGGCACTGGCGCTGGCACGGCAGGCCGACCTGCGCCGCGGACAACCGCTGGCGCTGGCGGTTGTCGCCACCTCGCTGCAGAAACTGGCCAAGGACCTGACGCTGGCGTTGGCGCATCTGCGCGGCGACAGCAAGCCGCTGCCACCGCATATCCGTCTCAACCGCGCGGTGCCGGCACAGGCACCGAAGCTCGCGTTCCTGTTCCCCGGGCAGGGCGCGCAATATGTGGACATGGGTCGCGAAGCCGCGATCTACCTCGACGAAGTGCGCTCTGCGCTGGCGTTGACCGAAACCACCCTGCAGCACGAACTGCCGGAGCGCCTCAGCACGCGCATGTATCCGCCGGCGGCGTTCGATGCCGCCACCGAAACCGCACAGGCTGCGGCCATCACCGATACCCGCTATGCGCAACCGGCGATCGGCGCACTGTCGCTCGGTTACCTGCGCTTTGCACGGCGCCTTGGCATCAGCGCGGTCGCCACCGCCGGTCACAGCTACGGCGAGTACTCGGCGCTGATGGCGGCCGGAACACTGGCGCCGACCGATTTCCTGAAGCTGTCGGCCGAGCGCGGCCGCGCCATGGCCGAAGCCGCGCGCGTCTCGGTGCCGGGCGGCATGGCCGCCGTGCAGGCGCGACGCGAGCAGGTCGAAGCGCTGATCGCCGAGTTCGGCGAAGTCCGCGTCGCCAATCACAACGCGCCGGAACAAAGCGTGATCTCCGGACCGCGCGCGCAGCTCGATCTTGCGGTCGAAAAACTCGGCGCCGCCGGCCTGCGCGCGGTACCGCTCGCAGTCTCCGGCGCATTCCATACCGATCTGGTGGCACCCGCCAAGACCGCCTTGTCGCAGGCGATACATGCCACCGACTTCGCCGAACCACGGTGCACCGTCTACGCCAACCAGACGGCGCAGCCGTATCCGAACAGCGCAGACGCGATGCGCCGGCAGCTCGACGAACATCTGCTCAGCAGCGTCGAATTCGTCGCCGAGATCGAAGCGATGTACGCCGCCGGCTGTCGCGTGTTCCTCGAACTGGGGCCACGCGGCATCTGCTCGACACTCACGCGGCAGATTCTCGCGGAGCGCAGTGACGCCGTTGCCACCTCGCTGGACGCCAACGGTCATGGCATCCGCGGCCTGCTGCTGGGTCTCGCGGAATTGTTCATCGCCGGCGTGCCGTTCGAAGCCTCGGCGCTCTACGCCGGGCGCGACCTCGCACTGCTGGACGCGGCGCAGTTGCCGGCACTGGCACAGCCGCAAGCCCTGGCCAAGCACCTGTGGATGCTCAGCGGCGGTTGCGCACGCCCGCAGGACGATCCGCAGCGCCGCACTGGCAAGCTGCCGGCGCTGACCAGGGCCAGCAGCGACACCGCACGCAAAACCATCGAAGCACAGATGGAAGCCGCGATCCGCGCGCGCCTTCCGGCCGCGATACCAACGGCCTCCGGCAACACCGCCCTGCCGAACGCCGCCAGCACCGCGCTCAACAGCGAAGCGCTGATCGCCTACCAGCAGACCATGCGCCAGTTCCTGGCGCTGCAGGAGCGCGTGGTACAGCAGTTCCTGCAGCCGGGAATCGGGATTCGGGATTCGGGATTCGCTGAAGCCGCATCCCTGCTGCCCGCACCCGAGGTCGGCACCCCACCCACGGCTCCCCCCATTCCGAATCCGCAAGCGGCGATCCCTGCTGCCGTTACGAATCCCGAATCCC
>JBEBWZ010000198.1:0-4940 GCA_040391865.1 Solimonas flava | reverse complement strand
TACAACGCCTGCACTTCCGCCTCGTTGTGAGCGCGCACGCCGTCGCCGCGAACGTAGACCCAGTACTGGCGCCAGCGCATGTACCAGCCGAGCAGCGCGGCGGGATAACGGGTATTGCGCGACAACTCACGGCCGAGGCGGTGGCGCAGCAACTGGTGCGAGTCTGCGAAGTTCCAGCGGAAATACATCGCCGGTCGCCACAGCCATTCGTCGGCGTAGTCCTCCACCAGCAGCGCGAGAAAGCGCTGCGCCGGATCCTCCGGGTAGATCGTGGCTCGCGGATGCTCACGATCCAGCCATTGCAGCATCGGCGTGCTGTCCTTGAGCCAGCGGCCGTCCGGACACTGCATGACCGGCACCTTCATGTAGCCGGTGGCGGGCAGGATGACCTCACGCAGCAGGCGGGTGTCGATCTCGACGCGCCGGTGCAGAATCTCCTTGTAGCGCAGGAAGGCTTCGAGCTTGCCGCTGTAGTAGGAGACGTCGGAGACGTAGGCGGTGTACACGGAATTACTCCGGTGCCACGCGCAGCGCCATGCGCTTGAGTCGCGGGATCTGCAATTGCATCGCCGCCGTGCCGCCCACCTCCGCCAGCCAGGCATCGGCGGTGGCGCACTCGCGCGCGTCCATGGCGGCACGGGCGTCGAGCGCACGTTGCGCCATCCACAGGCTGTAGGGGCGCGCCATCAACCGATAAGGCTGGCCCGCCAGCGGAATCTCGACCATGCCGAGCGCGCGTGGATAGCCACGGCCTGGCTTCAGCGTGGGTCTCGTCTGCGCCATCGCTGCGAGCGTTGCGCTGAGGTAGGGCCAGAACTCGCCGAAGATCGAATCGAATACCGGCTGAAGCGTGTCGGGCACCGCATCGTCCGCCAGAAATTCGCCGCTCAGCGGCGCTTGCGGTTGCTGCATGCGCTGTACCCAGGATGCGAGGTGCCGGCGTGGCGCGATCAGCGTGCGCGCCGGATACGGGTCGCGGCCCAGATGCGCGTACAGCGGTGCGATCAGGCCGTAGTCACCAATGCTGGGGCGCGAACCCAGCAGGTACGGGTGGCGCGAGAAATGCGCGTCCAGCACATTGCACATCGCGACCGTCCAGGACTCGATGGCCGGATTCTGCGCCGGGTTCACGCCGAGGCCCGGCAGAAAGCTGCGCATGGCATTTGCGGCGGTGGCGATCACCTTGTTCTTGAGAAAGCGCGGCGCCCAGGGTAGCAGGTTGTCGCCGCCTTCCGGCTGGAACACAGCGCTGAAGTTTTCGGGGAAGTTCCAGCGGTAGTGCATTGCACTCGGCAGCCAGAATTCGTCGCCCCAGGCTTCGAGCAAATAGGCGGCGAGGCGCTGGCGCGGCGTGTCCGGCACCGCCGGCGCCTGCGGATAACGCGACTCCAGCACATCGATGATGTGCGAGGTGTCCTGTAGCCACTGCCCTTCCGGCGTCACCAGTACCGGCATCACCTGCGCGCCGGTACGGCGCTTGATCTCGCGCATGTCCCAGAGGTTGATGCGCTTCTCCGAGAACGGGATGCCCTTGTGGCGCAGGTAGGCGCGGGTCTTGCCGCTGTAGAGTGACAGCTCCCAGCCGTAGAGGCGATAGCTGTCTACGCTCACTTCAGGCCTCCACGGGTATTGGCGGCGCCGGAAGCAAGCCGTTGCTGCATGACGTGCATGTTCATCGCTGCAGCATCGTCTGTGCGCCCTTCACGAAGGCCTTGCTGGCGTCGGTTTCCTTGTCCAGCGACGGCAGCTTCACCGGGATCTCGATGCCCTTCTGGCACGCCGGACGTGCGGCCAGCGCATCGCGCCAGCGCTTGAGATGCTGCAAGCCTTCCACGTTGACGCCCGACCACTTGTAGGTGCGTACCCAGGCCCAGTTGGCGATGTCGGCAATCGAATAGTCGCCGGCCAACCATTCGCTCTCGCCCAGGCGACGGTCCAGCACCTCGAACAGGCGCCGGCATTCGTTCTGGTAGCGGTCGATGGCCGGCTGGATCTTCTCGGGAAAATAGCGGTGGAACACGTTGGCCTGCCCCATCATCGGACCGACACCACCCATCTGGAACATCAGCCACTGCATCACCTGCGAACGGCCTTTCACGTCACTGGGCATCAGCTTGCCGGTCTTCTCGGCGAGATAGACCAGGATCGCACCGGACTCGAACACGGCGAAGTTGTCGTTGTCGGTATCGACGATGGTCGGGATGCGGCCGTTGGGATTCAGCTTCAGGTAGTCCGGCCGCTTCTGCTCGCCGCGCATCAAGTCTACTGCGTGCACGGTGTACGGCAGTGCCAGCTCTTCCAGCGCGATGGAGACCTTGTGGCCGTTGGGCGTGGCGGCGGTGTATAGCTCGATCATGGCGGTGCTCGATAAGGTGGGGCGTGTTGGATCAGCCTAGTGCTTCAGCCGCGACGGCGCACCAGGACCTCGCTGCTGCCTTCCGGCAACTGGATCCAGGTGCCGTCGCGGCCGACCGTATAGGGGCCTTTGTAGACCGCATCGACGCCCTCGACGAACAGCTTTTCCAGGCGGCGCACCGGCAGTGCCGGCACCAGGTGGTAGTACAGCAGGTGACGTACGCCAGCCGCCTGCGCAATCTCCGCGGCCTGTACCGGCGTGGTGTGGTAGTCGTGGATATCGACCGTGATCTTCTCCATACCGGCGGCGGCAACCTGATGCGCACCCGCGGTAATGACGTCGACGAGCTGGATCGCCAGTGCCTCGTGCACCAGCAGGTCCACGCCCTTGGCGAACTGCGCGACGTTGTCGGACTTCACCGTATCACCCGAGATCACCACGCTGCGGCCGCGATAGTCGAAGCGGTAGCCCACGGCCGGCGTCACCGGTGCATGGTCCACCACGAACGCGGTGACGCGCAGGCCATCGGTGTCTAACACCACGCGCCCCTCGCCCGGTGCCGGTACCGCAAACGGCATCGCGGTGCCGCCGGCGCCGCTGGGCCGGACGGTCGTCGCACCGTGATGCGCGACGCGATAGCCGAAGTCGTGCGTATAGGCGGTATTGAAGCCGGAGACCACACTCTCCACGCCCTCGGGGCCATGTATCGGCAGCGGCGCCGAATGCCCACCGGCGGCCCAGCGCTGCATCATCAGCTCACCGAGGCCGTCGATGTGATCGGAATGGAAATGGGTGAGGAAGACATCCTCGACACGCCCCACCGGGATGCCGGCCTTGGCAAGGTTGCGCACGCTGCCGCTGCCGACATCGACAATCACCACGCGCTGGCCGGCGATGACCGCGACGCAGGGGCCGGCACGCGCCGGGTCCGGCATCGGTGAGCCGGAGCCGCAGAGCACCACGTTGAGGCCCTCGGTGTACGGCTCAAAGGAGGCGCCAGACAGCATCGACTCCACCTGCCCCTGCATCACCCTGAGCAGCAGCTTGTCGCCGAACAGCACGGCGACGGCGAGCAGCAAGGCGGCAACCGCGGCAACCCCGATCAGCAGCTTCTTACGCATGAGCCTCTCTCCTCTTGTCGTTCTTCATGTCGCTTGCAGCCCGCACCTCCAACAGAGGGCAACGGCACCATCGCACCGACCTCGCATCAACCAACGATGGCGTCGACATCAGCATCTCGTCGAGCTATTGTTTACAGTATGTATATAAGTGGCGAAACTGCCAAGTCCGAGTCGCGTGCGACATCGCCCGGGTGACCGCTGCATACTGGCGCGCAGAACAAGGCCGCAAGTGGCCGATGGAAATGGGGAGAACACGATGAAGATCCGAACCGCGGTGTGGTGGCTGCCCGCCCTGTTGGCACTGACCGCGACGCCATTCGCCGTCGCGGCACCGGCAGGCGCACCGAACATCGTGCTGGTGATCGCCGACGATCTTGGCTACACCGATGTCGGCGCCTACGGCAGCGAGATCCGCACCCCAAATCTCGACGCGCTGGCCGCCGCCGGCGTGCAGTTCACCAACTTCCATGCCGCGCCGCTGTGCTCACCCTCGCGCGCCATGCTGATGACGGGTGTCGACAATCACGTCGCCGGCATCGGCAACCTGCCGGAGACCACACCGATCCGCCATCAGGGCAAGCCGGGTTATCTCGGCCGCCTCGATGACCGGGTGGTCACGGTCGCCACCTTGCTGAACCAGGGCGGCTATCGCACCTACATGACCGGCAAGTGGCATCTCGGCAAGGACGAGAAATCGCTGCCGCACGCGCGCGGCTTCGAGCGCTCGTTTGCGCTGGAGGCGTCGGGCGCCGACAACTGGGAACAGCGCTCCTACCTGCCGATCTACGACACCGCGCCCTGGTTCGAGGACGGCAAGCCGGCAACGCTGCCGGAGGATTTCTATTCATCGCGCTTCCTGGTCGACAAGCTGATCGAGTACGTCGATGGCGGCCGCGACGATACGCGCCCGTTCTTCGCGTATCTCGCCTTCCAGGCGGCGCACATCCCGGTGCAGGCACCGCGCGAGTACGTCGAGCGCTACAACGGTGTGTACGACGGCGGCTGGGACGCGATGCGCGCCGCGCGCCACCAGCGCGCCGTCGAGCTGGGCCTGGTCCCCGCGGATGCCGGCATCCGGCCGATACCTGCCGGCCTGCGCGACTGGAACGCGCTGCCGGAACTGGAGCGCAAGCGCCTCGCCAAGAACATGCAGGTCAATGCCGGCATGATCGAGGCGATGGACCATCACCTCGGCCGGCTGGTCGAGCATCTGAAAGCCAGCGGCCAGTACGACAACACCGTGTTCCTGTTCCTGTCGGACAACGGCCCGGAGTACAACGACCCGCTCGATACGCCCGGCATGAAGCAGTGGCTGGATTACGTCGGCTATTCGCGCGCGGTGGAAAACCTCGGCGAGAAAGGCACCTATGCCTACATCGGCCCCGAGTTCGCCAGCGCTGCCGCCTCACCGCACGACAATTTCAAGTTCTATACCTCGGAGGGCGGACTGCGCGTGCCGCTGA
>JBEBWZ010000197.1:0-4950 GCA_040391865.1 Solimonas flava | reverse complement strand
GAGGGAGGATTACTTCCTTGCGTGGAATACGGGATCGCGGCTGGATTTCCAGCCTTGCCTCTCGCGTGATTCCGCCGTGCTGTCGGGATCGCCGACTCAACCTGCGGGAGACGATGAAGGTGGAGAGGGACGCGCCGCAGGAGATCACGGCCGAGCTGCTGGAGATCGAGCCGATTGAGGAGACGGAAAGCCCGCGGCTGACGGTGGCGGAGCGCGCCCGTTTCGACGTGCTCTACCGCGAACAGAAGGACGCCGTGATCCGCATGCTGCGCGCACGGCTATCCAACGAAGACGATGTGACCGAAGTGATGCAGGAGTCCTTCCTGCGCTTGCTGCGCTACCGCCACTGTGGTGCGGACTCGCTCAAGTATCTGCTGTACCGGGTAGCGCAGAATCTGGCCGTGAGCCATCTGCGGCAGGCGGGGATTCGACAGTTGGTGTCGCTGGATAACCGCGAGTTCGCCAGTGACGAGCTGCCGGTTGATCAGGTCCTGGTGCAGGAAGAGCAGGTGACGCAGGTGGTGCTGGCGATCCAGGCCTTGCCGCCGCGGTGCCGGCAGGCGTATGTGATGAGTCGCTTGCGTGGCTTCCGGCAACGTGAAATTGCACAGCACTGCGGGGTCTCACAGCGCATGGTGGAGCTGCATATTGCCAAGGCGCAGGCCTTGATTCGGGAGCGGTGTGCGTAGGGGTTGCGGCGCAGCTGGAGGGCGCTGATGTCGGACTTGTTTGGGGCTTGGTCTGGCCTGCGATGTTGAAGCGGCCCCTCACCCCGGCCCTCTCCCCGCAGGCGGGGAGAGGGAGTGGTCGACAGGTGCTTCGTGGGTCGAGCTCAAGCGAGTAGTGTGACGCGGCGCTTTTTCGACACAAAAAAGGCCGGAGTTTCCTCCGGCCTTTTTTCTTTTACGATTGCGGCGTTCTTTAGAACAGCGCTTCGTCCATTTCCATCAGCGTCTGCGCGCCGGCGCGGATCTGCTTCAGGTTCATCGCCGTTTCCGGCAGCAGCTTGGCGAAGTAGAAGCGCGCGGTCAGCAGCTTGCTCTTGTAGAAATCGCCTTCGGCCTGCTTCTCCAGCGCGATCTTGGCCATGCGTGCCCAGAAGTAGCCGTAGACGAAGTGGCCGACGAGGTGCATGTACGGCACCGATGCGGCGCCGACTTCCTCGGGGTTCTTCATCGCTTTCTGGCCCACTTCCATCGTGACCTTCTGCACTTCCTGACCCAGTTCGGCGAGCGGTGCGATGAATTCCTTCATCGCTTCGTTGCCGCTCTCGGCCTTGATGAAATCGGTGACGATCTTGCCGAACTTCATCAGCTTGGCGCCGCCGTCGGACAGCACCTTGCGGCCGAGCAGGTCGAGCGCATCGATGCCGTTGGTGCCCTCGTAGATCATGTTGATGCGGGCGTCACGGACGTACTGCTCCATGCCCCATTCCTTGATGTAGCCGTGGCCGCCGAAGACCTGCATGCCGAGCGTGGTCGAGACGTAGCTCTGTTCGGTGATGAAGCCCTTGACGATCGGGGTCAGCAGCGCCATCAGCTCGCCGGCCTCCTTGCGCACTTTCTCGTCCGGGTGGTGATGTTCCTTGTCGAGCATCAGGCCCGACCAGTAGGTGAAGGCGCGTGCGCCTTCCACATGCGCCTTCTGCGTCAGCAGCATGCGACGCACGTCCGGGTGCACGATGATCGGGTCGGCCGGCTTGTCCTTGGCCTTGGGGCCGGACAGCGAGCGCATCTGCAGACGATCCTTCGCATAGGCCAGCGAGTTCTGGTACGCCACTTCGGCGAGGCCCAGCGACTGCATGCCGACGCCAAGACGCGCGCCGTTCATCATCACGAACATGGCGTTGAGGCCCTTGTTCGGCTCGCCCACCATCCAGCCGCTGGCGCTGTCGAGGTTGATCACGCAGGTGGCATTGCCGTGGATGCCCATCTTGTGTTCGATGGCGCCGCACTTCACGCCGTTGCGCGCGCCGGGCGTGTTGTCGGCATTCGGGATGAATTTGGGCACCACGAACAGGCTGATGCCCTTGGTGCCGGCCGGCGCGTCCGGCAGGCGCGCGAGCACCAGGTGAATGATGTTCTCGGCGAGGTCATGTTCGCCGGCGGAGATGAAGATCTTCTGGCCGCTGATCGCGTAGCTGCCGTCACCCTTGGGCTCGGCCTTGGTACGCAGCAGGCCGAGGTCGGTGCCGCAATGCGACTCGGTCAGGCACATGGTGCCGGTCCAGTGGCCGGAGACGATCTTCGGCAGGTAGGTCGCCTTCAGCTCCGGGGTGCCGTGCGCGATCAGCGCGGCGTAGGCGCCGTGGGTGAGGCCGGGGTACATGGTCCAGGCCTGGTTGGCGCTGTTGAGCATTTCATACAGCACGTTGTTGATGACTTCCGGCAGGCCCTGGCCGCCGAACTCCGGCGAGCAGGACAGCGCCGGCCAGCCGGCTTCCACGAACTGTGCGTAGGCTTCCTTGAAGCCCTTGGGCGCGGTGACGTCGCCGCTGGTCTTGTCGTGATGGCAGCCTTCGAGATCGCCGGATTGATTCAGCGGGAAGGTCACGCCCTGCGTGAACTTGGCGGCTTCCTCAGCGATGGAGTTGATCGTGTCGGCGTCGAGATCTGCGTGCGGCGGCAGTGCCTTCAGTTCGGATTCGAGGCCCAGCAGTTCGTGCAGGACAAACTGCATGTCGCGCAGCGGTGCGGTGTACTGACCCATGGTGAACTCCAATAAGGAAAGATGAATAAGGGATGTGCGCCTTGCGGGCGCTCCAAAAGTGCGGGCCGTACTGTACCGTATGTTGGCGGCGGTAATAAGTCCTTCCGTCGGTTTTTTCGCCACGGCAGACGACAGGCCCCGGTTGAGGCTGCGCGGCGGCGTTTGCTAGCCTGCGGTGCGGTCAGGGGGAGCGGTGGGACGCCGGAGGGGTACTGGCGCTTGCCGGGTGGTATCAACCATTAATCTTTGGGGGACATGACATGTCGGATATCCGCATCGCAGCGCTGCTGCTCGGCGGTTTTGCAGTATGGGCGAACGCTGCCGTCGCTGCTCCGCCACCGCCAAGAGTGGCTGGCGCGGCCGATCAGCCACTGCCTGCACCGCAGGTGAGCAGCCCGATGCCGGTGCAGCCCGCAGCCATTACGCCCGTCGCCGCGCCTGCGCCTGCAGCGATGGCCGCGCCGCAGGATTACGCGCCGCCGCCACCGCCACAGGCCGTTCCGGCAAAGGCCGGTGAACAGGGGGCGCCGTCGTCGGGAGGGCCGAAGCTGGGGTTCATGCTGGCGGCGGACATGGAATTCGGTGGCGACAGTGTCGCCAAGGTTCTGTTTACCGATGGCGATGATCAGGATGTGGACGCCGGCCAGGGCGTGACGCTGGGCGGCGGCGTGTACTGGCGGCAGTACGCCGAGCAGGGTTTCGAGTTGCGTGGCACGCTTGGCTACAAGTTTGTCTTTACCGCGGCATCGAACGCGGATATCCGTCTGACCCGCTACGTCGGTGAATTGACGGGCGGCTACCGGTTTGCGGGCGGCACCTGGATCGGTACCGGGCCGGTGCGGCATATGAGCATCAAGCTCAATGCCGATGGCTTTGGCGACAACATGGAGTTCGACGACGCCACCGGCTACACGATCGAGGTGGGCTGGCGCTGGATCAAGGCGGTTTACACCGACATCGATTACAAGATCCAAGGCCATACCTTCGACGCGAGCAATTTCGGCGTCGGCTTCAACTGGCAGTTCTGAGCAGTCGGCGAAATGGACCCCATCGGCGTGCGCGTCGGCTCGGTGCCGATGGGGTTGATCGCCACAGCGGTGGCGAGTCTGTGTTGGCGACGCAACCACGCACCCGGCGGCTGTCCCAAGGTCCGCGGCCGAGTCTGAATGCGGCCCCACCATTGTTCTGCAATCGATACCGATCGGGGGCTGACAAGAAACTTTCTGGTTTTTGACTCCAATATCCGCTGCGAATACGTCTTTCTTTAGAGAGGCGCCAGCCCGAGCTTCGGCCATCTGGCTGGCAGCGGTGGGTGTCGTACACGCATACTGCGGCGGGGTGTGAGGCGGGACGGGGATGACGGCAGCGGATCTGGTCAAATATTTGTCGAAAAGCGATCTGGTCACCACGCTGGACTTGATCGATCTCGCCCTGAATACCGGGTCGCAGCAGCAGTTCTGTCATCTGATGACGACGGTCAGCCGGGTGGTGCCGCTGGAACGCTCCCATGTCAGCGTTGCCGAACTCGATGCGCAGCGTGCGATTGTGCGCACCAGCCACCAGATCAACGTCAATTTCCCGGTCAACTGGCTGCAGACGTATCGTGAACAGGGCCTGGTGCAGGTCGATCCAGCGGCCAAGCTGCTGTTTGTCGACGACAAGCCCCTGTTCTGGGGACGTTTGCGTGAGGTGAATCGCAGCGCCAGTGATCGCCGTTTCTACGCCAGTGCACGCGAGTTTGGCTTGCGCGACGGGTTCTCGTTCGGCGCGCGGTTCATCAAATCCTCGTCCGCCAGTTTTTTCTCGTGCGCCGGCGCGGAGCTGACGCGGCATCAGCGTCACGTCACCATCGTTCAGTATCTGGTCCCGCATCTGCATGCGGCCTTGTCAAAGGTCTATCTCGGATTGCTGAAAGAGCAGCCGCTGCTGACACCGCGTGAGATCGAAGTGCTGAACTGGGCCAAGTTCGGCAGGACCAATGGCGATATTTCGGTGCAGATGGGCATCGGCGAGCGCGGGGTGAAGTATCACCTCGAAAACGCGATGCACAAGCTCAATGCCAACAATCGTTCGCAGGCGGTGGCGATGGCCTTGTCGCACGGGCTGATCGACTGGGGCTGAGCGGCGCCCCGGGTTTCAATGAGTGCGGCGTCGGTTCCGCCTGCGGCTTGAACCGACTTGCCCCGGATCGGGTGGCTGTGCGGCGCAGCAGGTCGGTATCAGGCGCTTGGCGCGGAGCTG
>JBEBWZ010000196.1:0-5120 GCA_040391865.1 Solimonas flava | reverse complement strand
GGTCGACGAACTGCGCATGGCAGCCGATTGCGGCATTTCCACGATCCGCGTCGCGACGCACTGCACCGAGGCCGACGTGTCCGAGCAGCACATCCTGCTCGGCCGCAAGATGGGGCTGGATACCGTCGGCTTCCTGATGATGTCGCACATGGCCGAGCCCGAGAAGATTCTCGAGCAGGCGCGTCTGATGGAAAGCTACGGCGCCAACTGCATCTATGTCACCGACTCTGCCGGCTACATGCTGCCGGACCAGGTACGCGCGCGACTGGAGCTGCTGCGTGAAAAGCTGAGCTCCGACACCGAGCTGGGCTTCCACGGCCATCACAATCTGGCGATGGGCGTAGCCAACTCGATCGCCGCCATCGAAGCCGGTGCCAACCGCATCGACTGCGCCTGCGGCGGCATGGGTGCCGGTGCCGGCAATACGCCGATGGAAGTGTTCATCGCCGTTGCCGAACGCATGGGCATCGTCACCGGCGTCGATCTGTACAAGATCACCGATGTCGCCGAAGACCTGGTCACCCCCATTCTCGATTTCCCGGTCCGCATCGACCGCAACTCGCTGACGCTCGGCTATGCCGGTGCCTACTCGTCATTCCTGCTGTTCGCCAAGCGCGCCGCCGCGAAGTACGGCGTTTCCGCACGCGACATCCTGGTCGAGATGGGACGACGCAAGACCGTCGGCGGTCAGGAGGACATGATCGAGGACGTCGCCATCGATCTGGCTCGCACCAACGCCAACGCAATCGTGTAACCGCTGCATCGCGCGAACCGCCGTACCAAACCCGCGGATGTCCACTACGGACATCAAGACGGAACCCAGCAGGAGGAGAGTATGTCGAGCATCAAGATCGGCCAATGGCTGCGCACACGTGACGGAGACTCGTCATGACCCGTACCGCCACCCAGGCAGTCCACGCCGCACGCGATTTCCTGCTGCAGCATCGCGAGGACTATGACCGTGCCTATGCGGAATTCCGCTGGCCGGAACTGCCGCTGTTCAACTGGGCCCTGGATCATTTCGACGTCATCGCACGCGACAACCATCGTGCTGCGCTATGGATCGTCGATGAGGATGGCAAGGAGCTGAAGCGCAGCTTCGACGACTTGCGTTGCGCCTCGGACCGCACTGCCAACTGGCTGCGTGCACAAGGCGTCCGCCGCGGCGATCGCATCCTGATCATGCTGCCGAACACGGTGGAACTCTGGGAGATCATGCTCGCGGCGCTGAAACTCGGTGCGGTGCTGAGCCCGGCGACCACCCTGCTGTCGAGTGCCGATCTTGCGGACCGTCTGGCACGCGGCGAGATGCGCCATGTGATCACCGATCGCGGCGGCATCGACAAGTTTTCGGCCATCGATGCTTCGATCACCCGCATCGTCTGCGGCGGCGCTGCCGAAGGCTGGCTGGACTACACCGGCAGCGCCGACGCGGCCGCGGAGTTTGTCGCAGACGGGGTCACCCGTGCCGATGATCCCTTCGTGCTGTATTTCACCTCCGGCACCACCAGCCAGCCGAAGATGGTGCTGCACACGCAGCGCAGCTATCCGGTCGGGCATCTGAGCACCAGCTACTGGCTCGGCCTGCGCGCGGACGACGTGCATCTGAACATCAGCACGCCGGGATGGGCCAAGCATGCATGGAGCTGCTTCTTCGCACCGTGGAATGTGGGCGCCACCATCTTCATCTATAACCAGGGTCGCTTCGACGCCGACCGCACGCTGGCAATGATGGCCCGTTGCGGCGTGACCACGCTATGCGCGCCACCCACCGCATGGCGCTCCATCATTCTCGAAGACCTGTCGAAGTACCCGCTGCGCTTGCGCGAGTTGACCAGCGCCGGCGAGCCGCTGAATCCGGAAGTGATCGAACGCGTCAAGGCCGCGTGGAACCTGACCATCCGCGAAGGCTTCGGACAGACCGAAACCGTCGCCCTGCTCGGCAATCCGCCCGGACAGCCGATTCGTCAGGGCTCGATGGGCCGGCAGCTGCCGGGGTTCACCATCGATCTGCTCGATGCCGACGGACAGCCCGCGCAGGAAGGTGAAATCTCGGTGCGTCTGGACCCGCGTCCTGCCGGGGTCATGGCCGGCTATCACGGCGACACCGTACGCACGCAACAGGCACTGGGTGGCGGCCATTACGGCACCGCCGATGTCGCAGCGCGCGATGCCGATGGCTACTTCTGGTATGTCGGCCGCACCGATGACGTGTTCAAGAGTTCCGATTACCGCATTTCCCCGTTCGAGCTGGAAAGCGCGCTGCTCGAGCACGCGGCGATTGCCGAAGCCGCCGTGGTCGAAAGCCCCTGCGCCAAGCGCATGTGCGTGCCCAAGGCCTTCGTGATTCTGAAGCCGGGTGTGGCACCGTCTCGCGAAACCGCGCTGTCGATCCTGCAGTTCACCCGCGAGCGGCTGGCGCCGTATCAGAAGATCCGCATCGTCGAGTTCTCGGATCTGCCCAAGACCGTCTCCGGAAAGATCCGTCGCGCGGAGCTGCGTGCCGTCGAAGCACAGCGCCGCGATGGCACGGCCAGCAGCCCGCTGGAATTCCGCGAAGAGGATTTCCCCGAACTGCTCGAGACCAGGAGACCGACATGAGCAAGCCGCTCCCGCCCTCGACCGAGCGCCGCCTCAGCGTGATGAAGGTTCATGTCGAGCCGGCTCAGGTCTGGTTCGACTGCCCGCGCTGCGGCATCTCGCTCGAGGGCTTCGACAGCGATCCGCGTGGTCAGAGCGGCATCGTCTGTGACGCCTGTTCCGAAGAATTCGACATCCCCGCTTCCGCTTCGCTGGTCATCACCTGACCACCGCTATCAGGATCATCAAGATGAATATGCCCGCAACACCCGCACAGCCCGCCGTCATGATCGACACCGAGCGCAAGACCTTCAAGGTCGCGCGCCGCAGCTTTGTCGATCCGCAGATCCTGCGTGATGAATACCGCACGATCTTCGACCGCTGCTGGCTGTATCTCGGACATGAATCGGAACTGCAGAAGGCCGGCGATTTCGTCAGCCGCATCGTCGCCAAGCGCAGCATCCTGTTCACGCGCGATGCGCAGAACAAGATCAACGCCTTCTTCAACGTCTGTCCGCATCGCGGTGCGCAGGTCTGCCGCGAACGCAAGGGCAACGCCAAGTCGTTCCAATGCTTCTATCACGGCTGGGTGTTCGGCGCCGACGGCAAGCTGAAAAGCCAACCCGGCCAGGAATGCTATCCCGAGGATTTCAACAGCGAAGGCGGTGCCAATCTGGTACCGGTGCCACGGCTCGACAGCTATCGCGGCTTCTGGTTCATCTGCTTCGACAGCAAGGTCGAAAGCCTTCCCGATTATCTGGCCGGCGCCAAGGAATGGATCGATATCGTCGCCGATCAATCCGAAGCCGGGATGACGCTGGTCGGCGGCACGCAGGAATACCAGATTCGCGCCAACTGGAAGCTGCTGACCGAAAACAGCGTCGACGGCTATCACGCGATCAACACCCACGCGACCTACATCGACTACCTGAAGAACTCCCAGGGCAGCATGTCGCCGGTCCCGTTCGACGGCACCGGCTACGACCTCGGCAACGGTCATGCGGTGATCGAGTACCGCGCACCGTGGGGACGCCCGGTGGCGCAATGGATTCCACTGTGGGGCGAGGAAGGCAAGGTCGAACTGGAGCGTGTGCACCAGCGCCTGATCGAGCGCTTCGGCAAGGAGCGCGCCGATCGCATCGCGCTGTACAACCGCAACATGTTCATTTTTCCGAACCTGGTGATCAACGACATCATGGCGATCACCATCCGCACCTATCACCCGACCGCACCCGACGCGATGCAGGTCTCCGGCTGGGCGCTGGCGCCGCAAGAGGAAAGCGCCTGGGCACGCAAGTACCGGCTGTCGAACTTTCTCGAGTTTCTCGGCCCCGGCGGTTTCGCCACGCCGGATGACGTCGAAGCGCTGGAGCAATGCCAGCGCGGTTACGAAAACATGCTCGAAGCGCCCTGGAACGATATCTCCAAGGGCCTGAACAAGGAACGCGTCAACTACGACGACGAACTGCAGATGCGTGCGTTCTGGACCCAATGGCAGCAGCGCGTGCAAGCCAGCGCCGGCATCTGAGGACAGCAACATGACCACACTCGCCAACGTGACCCGTGATCAGGTCGAAGATTTCATGTACCTGGAGGCCGAACTGCTCGACGAGTGGCGGCTGAAGGAATGGCTGCAACTGTTCACCGACGATGCCAGCTACCACGTGCCCGCCACCGACATCGCGCCCGATGCCTCGCCCGATAACGATCTGTTCTATGTTGCCGACGACCGTTTCCGTCTCGAGCAGCGCGTCGAGCGTCTGCTGAAGCGTACCGCGCACGCCGAGTATCCGAAATCGAAGACCCGGCACCTGGTCAGCAACGTCCGCATCCGCGAACGTCGTGAAGATGAATTGCTGGTCGGCGCCGCCGTCGTCACTTACCGCACCAAGTCCGGGCTGACCGAAACCTACATCGGCAGCTACCGCAATCGTCTGGTGCTGACACCCGACGGTCTGCGCATCCGCGAGAAGCGCTGTGTGCTCGACATGGACGGGCTCAAGCCGAATGGCCGCATCAGCATCATCCTGTGAGCGCCCACCGATGAGCGTCCCGTTCCGCTATCGCCGTCTCGGCTATGTCGCGCTGAATGTCACCGATCTCGCGCGCAGTACCGCGTTCTACCGCGATCTGGTCGGCCTGGCGGTGACCGATGCGGCAGACGACGTGGTGGCCCTGCGTTGCTCGCAGGATCACCACAACCTGATGCTGTATCCGGCGGAAACGCCGGGCCTGAAGCGGATCGGCTTCGAGCTGGAAAGCGGTGCCGACCTGCAGGCAGCGCGCGCCCACGTCGCCAGCCTGGGTCTGGCGATCGAAGAGCTCGACGCGGAGGAACTGCAGCGGCTGCGCACCGTTGCCGCCTTCCGCTTCCGCCTGCCCGGCAATGGCCTGTGCTTCGAATTCTTCGTGCAGATGATGCATCTATCCCAGGCCTACATCCCGACGGTCGCCAAGATCGAGCGGCTCGGCCATGTGGTGATCAACGTCGCGGATTTCGATCGGACCGCTCGCCCGCAGGCTCGCGACCGCGAACGACA
>JBEBWZ010000195.1:0-5133 GCA_040391865.1 Solimonas flava | reverse complement strand
TTACATCCGCGGAGCCATCAACGCATGAACGCCCCAGCCAATCCCAATGCCGTACCGCTGTGCCATGTCGTCAAGGGGCAGGTGGTCGAAGGTGCCGATCATGAGTTCGGCCCGGCGCACGCGCGCTTCACAACGCCCAAGCTCGATCTCAATTCGCTGGTGTGGTCGCGCAGCGAACCCGGCCCGGCGTTCGATACGCCGGTCGCCGAGATCATGGACATTCTCGAAGAAACCGGTAAGTGGATCGGTCGCGATCCCGAAGGCCTGATCGCACAGGCGCTGGAATATTCGATCCGTAGCAGCCCGCTGCCGGCGCGGATCATGGAGCGCTCGTATGCCGGTCTGCCGCGCCTGTTCGATCGCAAGAGCATGGAGTTCCAGCTGCGCGCGGAACTGGGTGGCCCGGAAGTCGTGGACGGCTGGCGCGAGGTTCAAGACAGTTTCACCGGACGCAAGCATCGCAGTCGCGCATTTCCGCCACGACTGGTACATGTCATTGCCGGCAACTCACCGGGCGTTGCTGCGGGCACCATCGTGCGCGGCGCGCTGATCAAAGGTCTGCATCTGATCAAGATCCCGTCCAACGATCTGTTCACCGCCACCGCGTTGTTGCGTGCGCTCTCGGCCGTAGCACCGGGGCATCCGCTGGCGCGCTCGTTCTCCGCGGCTTACTGGCGCGGTGGCGATGCGCAGGTCGAAGGCATGCTGTTCCGCCCGCAGTTCTTCGACAAGCTGGTCGCCTGGGGTGGCGGCAGCACGATCATGAACGCGCAGAAGTACATTGGCCCTGGTTTCGAACTGGTGGCGTTTGATCCCAAGACTTCGATTTCGCTGATCGGCAAGGAAGCGTTCGAGTCCGACGAGATTCTGGCGCAGGTGGCGGATCGCGCGGCGGCCGACTCGACGATGGTCGAGCAGCAGGCCTGCGTGTCCAGTCGCTTCCAGTTTGTCGAAGGCACGCAGGAGCAGGTCGATCGTTACTGTGCCTTGCTGCAGGAAAAGATGGGCACCGAGCGTCCGATGGCGACCGCCGAAGGTCGGCCGTTGCCACAGGATCTGCGCGAGGAAGTTGAAGGCCTGCGCGGCATGGACGACTACTACCGCATCTGGGGCGACTATCGTGGCCAGGGCGTGGTGATCCGTTCCGAAGATCCGGTGGAATTCCATCCGGACGGGCGCATGGTCAACGTGATTCCGGTGCAGTCGCTGGACGAAGGCGTGCGTCACGCCAACGTGGCGACGCAGACGGTCGGCGTCTACCCACCGGCGCGCAAGACCGAGCTACGCAACGCACTGGCGGCGATGGGTGTGCAGCGGATCGTCGAGCTGGGCTCGGCGGGCGCGGTCGAAGCCGGCTTGCCGCACGACGGCTTCATGCCGCTGCATCGCTTCGTCCGTTGGGTCAACGACGAAGGCTGAAGCGCGGAGCTCGACCATGAAGATTCACCGACTTGCGGGTGCGTTCGGAGTCGAAGTCCACGAGGTCGATGTTGCAAGCCCGCAGAGCGAACAGCAGCTCCAGCCTTTGCTGGCGCTGCTGTTCGAGCATCGGGTATTGGTGATTCGTCGTCAGTCATTGAGCAAGGCGCAGTTCGCGCACTTTGGGCGGCATTGGGGCGATCCCTTGCCATTCTTCATTGCAAGCCATCGCGATCCGGAACAGCCGGATCTGATCCGGATCAGCAATTCGGCGTCGATCCCCCCGTCGCAACGCGGTGGCGCGGCGCACTGGCATACCGACAGCTCTTACGAGACGGTGCCGGCGAGTGTGACCATGCTGTATTGCATCGAGTCACCGCGGCACGGCGGCGAAACCTGGTTCGCCGATATGGTGGCCGCGTATGACGCGCTGTCGGATGCGGACCAATGCTTGATCGACGGACTGCAGGTCCGTCACGCGGTGAAGGGCGGGCAGGCACTGGCGATGCAGGGCGAAAAGCTCGGCGCCGCCGGCCACGCCGAAGAAGTACAGCGTCAGCTGCAGAAGGAAATGCCGATGCACCCGTTGGTGCGCGTGCATCCGATCACCGGACGCAAGGCGTTGTACGCGATCTCCGGTACCGCCTGCGGAATCGATGGTATGGCGCAGGATGCCGCCATCGAATTGTTGGTGCGACTGAAGACGCACGCCGTGCAACCGCAGTTTCTGCAAACACAGTGCAAGGCAGAGCAGGGTGACCTGCTGCTGTGGGACAACCTCGCGACCTTGCACAGCGCATCACCACTCGAATACTCCGACGAGGACGGCAAGCGCCGCTTGCTGTACCGCATCAGCACGACGGGACTGCCGTCGGTCTACCAAACTGCCGGCGCGCTCGCCGGTTGAGGATTCCATGCAATACACCCAGCTTGGCAACACCGGCCTGATCGTCTCCCGTCTGTGCTTCGGCTCGATGACCTTTGGTGTGGGCGTCGGCAATCCCGCGTTGAACAAGGTCGATACTGAACCCGCGCAGAAGATGATCGATCAGGCGCTGGCCGCCGGTATCAATTTCTTCGACACCGCAGACGGCTATGGCAACGGCGAGTCCGAGATCATGCTCGGCCGCTTGCTGGCCGCACGTCGTCACGACGTGGTGATCTCGAGCAAGGTCGGTTTTCGTACCGGTGCGCCGTTGACCCAGGCGGGCTTGTCACGACGGCACATCCTCGCGGCCTGCGACGCCAGCCTGCAACGGCTGGGGACCGATTACATCGACGTCTACCACCTGCACAAGGAAGATCCGTATACGCCGCTCGAAGAAACCCTGGAGGCGCTCAACGATCTGGTACGTGCCGGCAAGGTGCGTTATCTCGGCTTTTCGAACTGGTCGGCCTGGCGCGCGGCGACGGCGCTGCAGATGCAGAAATCGGAACGCTGGGCGCAGTTCCAGTGTGGACAACTGCATTACTCGCTGCTCAATCGCGAGGTCGAGCATGATCTGGTGCCGTTCATGCGCCACGCCGGCCTCAGCATGAACGTGTGGAGTCCGCTGGCCGGCGGCTTCCTCAGCGGCAAGTACACCCGCGACAACATGAAGGACCCGGACAATAGGCACTCGGCCTTCGATATCGTGCCGTTCGATCACGAGCACGGTTTTGCGCTGGTGGAACAGATGCGCGCGGTCGCCGCCCGTCATGCCGCCACGGTGGCCGATGTGGCGCTGGCCTGGCTGCTGTCCAAGCCGGTGGTCGGCAGCATCCTCGTCGGTGCGTCGAAGCCGGCGCAGCTGGATGCCAATCTGGCCGCCGCTGCCTTGCGTCTGGCGGCGGACGATCTCGCCGCGCTGGATCGTTATACCGCACCGACACCGATCTATCCGCATTCGTACAACGTTCGCGTCAGCGATCGCGTACAGGCGCAAGCACTGGCCACGAATAGCGCGCAATGAGCACTGTGCGCTGTGCGCTCGCGGCAGGGGCGGCGCTGGGCGAATCGCCGGTGTGGTCGGTGCAGGAACAGGCGCTGTACTGGATCGACATGGGTGCCTGGGAAGAGCGTGGTGTTGCACCAACGTTGAATCGGTTTGATCCGGCTACGGGCGACAATCGCCGATGGCCGCTGCCGGAAGCCATCGGGTGCTTTGCGCTGCGCGAGGGCGGGGCAGTCCTCGCCCTGCAGAGCGGCATTCACGACTTCGACTTTGCGCGAGACCAGTTGCAATTGCTGGCGCCCTCGAATTTTTCCTCACCCTTACTGCGCTTCAATGACGGCCGTTGCGATCGGCAGGGCCGCTTCTGGAGCGGGCAGGCGCAGCAGATCGGTCCGGGCATCGCGCGCGGTCTCGGTGCGCTGACGCGCTATGACGGCCGCACGCTGGAAACCCGTTTGGGTGGCCTCACCGTCTCCAATGGTCTGGCGTTCAGCCCCGATGGCCGTACCCTGTACTACGCCGATGTCCTGCAATGGCGTGTTTACGCCTGCGATTACGATACCGAGCGTGGTGAACCCGGCGAGCCGCGCGTCTTTCTGCAATTTCCCGAGGGCATCGTCCCCGATGGGGCTGCCGTGGACGAGGAGGGCGGCTACTGGATCGCGCTATACAAGGCCGGAAAAGTGGCGCGCTATCTGCCCAGTGGCCAGCTCGATCGCGAGATCATGCTGCCGGTCTCGTGTCCGACCATGGTCGCGTTCGGTGGCCCTGATTTGCGGACGCTGTACATCACCACCGCCTCCCATCGGCTCAGCGAGACCGAGCGCACGCAGCAGCCGCTGGCGGGGGCGATCTTCAGCTGCGAGCCCGGCGTACGCGGATTGCCCGAGCCGCTGTTCCAGCCCAGCGCATCATGATGTGCCCCGAGGGATGTCCGCCGATGCCGCTGCCAACATTTTCATTTGAACCATGAGCGTTGACGCGATTTTTGTGGCGCTCGCCGATCCCACGCGCCGCGGCTTGTACGAAACGCTGGCGCAGCAGCCGGCGTCGGTCAATGAACTGGCAGCACGGCTGCCGGTCACGCGCGGCGCGGTCTCGCAGCATCTCAAGGTCCTGCTGCAAGCCGGGCTGGTCGATGTCGAGCCCAGCGGACGTCGCCGCATCTACCGGGTACGGCCGGAGCGGCTGCAGGCACTGGTGGCCTATGCCCAGCGCCCGCACTCACCTGCGCCAGCGGCAGCAGATGGCGTTGCCACCGAGCTGGCCAAGTGGCAGCAGCAGGCGCCGCATATCGACCATGGCGCGCTGGCCTTGCTGATGTACTTCACGCAGATCGGTCAGTACGTACTCAGTTCCAATGAAGAGGTGGCCGCCGCCGCCGGTCTGCGCTTCAGCGATATCGCCGTGCTCGGTGCCCTGCGGCGACTCGGCCCACCCTACGAAAGCACGCCGACGGAACTGTCGCGCACCTTTTGGATCACCTTGCCGGGCATGACCAAACGGCTGGCGCGGCTCGAAACCCTGGGGCTGCTCAAGCGCAAGTCCGACCCGGACGATGGCCGCAGCGTGCGGCTGAGCCTCACCGCCAAGGGCCTGGAAACCTTGCAGGAACTGGTCGCGCATCATCAGCCGCCGGAGTACTACGCGCTGATGGACCTGCCGGCAGAGCAGCGCCAGCAGCTGAGCCAGTTACTGGCCGGGCTGCTACAGGCCATCGATGAACGGCACGGCCAGCGTCGCCCGCCCTTGGTCATTCGCTAGCGCGTCGATGCTGAAA
>JBEBWZ010000194.1:0-5159 GCA_040391865.1 Solimonas flava | reverse complement strand
TGTAGCCAGCCTTCTGGATCAGGCTGAACAGCGTGGCGACGTTTTCCAGGTAGAACTTGTTGCGGGTGTGATTCTCCGGAATCAGCAGCACGCCGCAGGCGTCGGGACAGACCCGCTGCATCGCCGCCTGCACCGCCTGGATACACAGGGGCTCGAACGCCGGGTTGAGATTGTTGAAGCCGCCCGGGAACAGGTTGGTGTCCACCGGCGACAGCTTGAACCCGGCATTGCGCAGGTCGACCGAGCTGTAGAACGGGGGCGGGGTTTTCTGCCACTCGGCGCGGAACCAGGCTTCGATGTCGGCGGCACGCGCCAGCATCGTCGATTCGAGTTGCAGCAGCGGGCCGGTCTGTGCAGTGAGCAGGCGCGGGACGGGGGAGTGCAGCGCAGGTGTGTTCATGGGCGAATGGTAGCGCCAGAGGCTGTCGCGCCGTTAACCAGGGCAGGACGGACGGTGGCTGCAAAGTTTGGCCGGCGCGGGATGCGGTGGGCCTGCCTCCACGATTGGGGGCGGATAGGCAGTCTTCAAGGACTGTGCTAAAAACTCGGCATTCGCAGACAAAATCAAATTCAGGGAGAGCGTGAGTGCCCACGCAGCCGACGGCTTCGGCCAAGGTGATGGTCATCGATGACAGTCAGACCATCCGACGTACCGCGGAGACGCTGCTGGCGCGTGAGGGCTATCAGGTTTTTACCGCCCAGGACGGCTTCGAAGCGCTGTCCAAGATCGCCGATCAGCAGCCGCAGATCATCTTTGTCGACATCATGATGCCGCGGCTCGACGGCTATCAGGCCTGTGCCCTGATCAAGGGCAACCCGCGTTTCGCGAAAACGCCGGTGATCATGCTCTCGTCCAAGGACGGTCTGTTCGACCGTGCGCGCGGGCGCATCGTCGGTTCTGACGAATATCTGACCAAACCGTTCACGCGCGATGAGTTGCTGGGCGCCGTGCGCGCGCATGTCCGCAAGTAAGCGGATCCGGAATCACGGGAAGCGATGAGCGCCGAATTGCGAGCCCTACGCCACGATCCATTCGGGCAGTTACTACTGCTGGAAGAGCGGCTGCGTGCGGCGCGTATGGATGTCACCGCCGGTCAGACCCAGTTGTGGACCGGGCTCGGTTTCCGGATGGGCCAGCGCTGGCTGGCGACGCCTCGTGAAGATGTTCGCGAAGTCATTCCCCCCCCACGCGTGACGCGCGTGCCGAATGCGCAACCCTGGCTCGCCGGGGTTGCCAATGTCCGTGGCGAACTCTTGACCATCATTGATCTGCCGCAGTTGCTGGGCCTGCCCCCGCAGGAATTTCAACGCAGCCGCCGGGTACTGGTGCTGAACGACGCGCATACGCCGGCCGGGTTCCTGGTCGATGAAGTGGCCGGCTACCGCCAGTTCTCGCCAGTGGAGCAGCGCAACGAGATGAAGGCGGAGGCAGTGCCGTTTTCGCCGTTCCTGCTCGGGGCCTTCGTGCGCGATGGCCAGCCGTGGCTGGCCTTCAGTCTGCAGCGGGTAGTGCAGAGCGCGGTGTTCCGCGCGGCGGCGCTATGAATACCCCCCCCCGACCGCAACTGGCCAACGGCCTGCGCTGGGTCCGCGGTGAACTCGAACAGAGCATCGGTCGCGCCCGCGGGCTGATCGAACAGCATGTCGAGAACGGCGACGATCCGCTGCCGCTGCAGCAGGCGCTGAACGAACTGCACCAGGTCCGCGGCACCGCGGCAATGATCCAGTGCCACGGCGCGGTGGCATTGTCGGAAGAGATGAAGGCGGGCCTGCAGGATCTGATGCACGGCCGCGTCCAGGACAGCGAGCCGCTGTATGCGGCGCTGCTCGGTTGCACCATCCAGCTCAATGACTATCTGCTGGCGCTGGCCGATGGCAGCGAGGATTGTGTGCTGGTGCTGCAGCCGGCGATCAATGAACTGCGCCTGACCCGGGGTCAGCCGGTACTGACCGAATCCGAACTGTTCGTGGCACAGCTGCAGGGCTTGCAGCTGGCGCTGCCACTGCCGGAGCGGCGCGCGGCGGCGGATGTCACCGCGCAGCAGCAGGCGCAGCAATTGCTGTCGCTGTTCCAGGTGTCGCTGCTGTCGTGGATCCGCAGCGCCCCGGATGCCAGCAAGGCGGCGGGGAGGCTGGGCAAGATCGCCGAGCAGCTGGCGCTGCACGCGCAGTCCGTCGAGGTGCATCAGCTGTGGCGGGTGGTGGCTGCCGCGGTTGAAGCCCTGCTGACGCGCGCGATCGACGAAAGCATGGACTTCAAGCGCCTGCTGGGACGCGCCAGCGCGCAGATCAAGCTGCTGGCCGAGCAGGGCGAAGACGCGGCAGCGGCCTCGTCGCAGGAACTGAGCCTGCAACTGCTGTTCCTGCTCGGGCGCTCCCGCGCACAGGGCCTGCGGGTGCAGGCGCTGCGTCAGGCGTTCCTGCTGTCGTCCTATCTGCCCACCGTGGCCCAGATCGACGAGAACCGGCGCAAGATCCACGGGCCCAGCACCTCGCTGCTGAACCGGGTATCGGAGGAGATCCGCAGCGAGTTCGCCAAGGTCAAGGACCGGATCGATCTTGCCGTGCGCACCGGCGGCGCGGCTGCCAGCACCGACCCCGGATTTGCCGATACCCGCGCCAGCCTCAAGCGCATCGCCGATACCTTGTCGGTGCTGGGGCTGACGGTATTGCAGCGGGTCGTCGGCAATCAGGCGGCGGCGCTGGAGAACCTGGGGGAGAATCCACCGCCCTCGGCCTGGATGGAGATCGCGACCTCGATCCTGCGGGTCGAGAACAGTCTCGAGAACGCGCTGTTCTTCCAGTTGCGGCGTCCGCGTGCGGTCGATCAGCGCGACGAGCTGGAGGTGGAGATTCCGGCTTCGCGCGACCTCTCCGAAGGCGTCGGCGCGTTGTACCGCGAATCACTGGTGAATCTGGCGCGGGTCAAGGTCGCGGTCGATGTCTATCTGAAGAGCGGCAGCTCGGCCGAGCTGCCGGAAGCGGCGCTGCTGGTCGACGAGATCGCGTCGGGCTTCGACATCCTCGGCAGTGCCGAGGCCGCGCAGCTGTTGCAGCGCCTGCGCCAGTTCATCTGCGGCAGCACGTTCCCGAGCCTGCGCGAGCGTCCGGACCGTGCCGCGCGGTTTGCCGATACCGTGACCTGCGTCGAGTTCTATATCGAAGCGGTGCGCGATGCGCTGCCGGAAGCGGCGCAGGCGCTGCAGCCGCTGCGCCATCACCTCGACCAGCTCGAAGCCTATGACCGCGCGGTCGAGGAGCCGGAGCCGGAACGGTCGTTGTCGCCGACCGAGGAGCCGGCAGCGCTTGCACCAGACATCGCCGGCGAAGTCGAACCCGCCGCCGAACCCGCTGCGGTGATCGAAATGCCGCCGGTGGCCGACAGCGCGGCCAGTGCCGCGGCCGGTGACGATGACCCCGAGATCCGCGACATCTTCCTCGAGGAAGCCGAAGAAGTGCGCGCGACGCTGGAAGGCGTGCTGCCGTCGTGGACACGAGATCCGCAGAACCAGCAGGCGCTGACCACCTTGCGTCGCGCCTTCCATACCCTTAAGGGCAGTGGCCGCACCGTTGGCGCGCGCGAGCTCGGCGAATTCGGCTGGGCGATCGAGAACATGCTGAACCGTTGCATTGACGGTTCGGTTCCGACCTCCGCCGGTGTGGTGGCGACGGTGGTCGATGCGGTGGCACAACTGCCGGAATTGATTACCGCCTTCCGTGAGCGGCGGGTGGCGACCGTGCCGATGGCGGAACTGGTCGAGCGTGCGGGTGAATACGCTGCAGGGCGCGATCCGGCGGCGTCGGCGGATGGCGACATGGCCGCGATCTTCCGCGACGACGCCCAGGAGAAACTCGATCTGGTGTCGCAGTGGCTCTCCGGCCTGGATCGCAGCTTCCCCGGCCAGCGGATCGACAGCGAGGTCAAGCGCGCATTCCACACCCTGCGTGGCGCGGCCCGGGTGGTCGAAGCGCCGGCGATCAGCGAGGTCGCGGGCGCGCTCGAAGCCTATCTCGATGCGCTGGTCGAAGCGCGTGCGCCGATCAGCACCGATGGCGTGCAACTGCTGGATGATGCGACGGCCACGCTGCGCACCTGGACTGCCCAGGTGGGCGCGCGCGCCTTGCAGGCGCAGCAGGATGCGGCGCCGTGGCTGCAGCGCATCCAGGGCTTGCAACAGCATTTCCCGACGGCGGCGCCGGAGGCCGGTGGCGTCGATCGCGAACTCGCGGAGATCTTTGCCGGCGAAGCCTTCGATCTGGTGCAGAAGATGGAGGACGTGCTGCGCGGCTGGGCGCAGACGCCCGACAATCAGCGCGCGCCGCAGGAATTGAAGGTCATCAGCCATACGCTGAAAGGCGCGGCGCTGATGGCCGAGTGCCAGGCGATCGGCAACAGCGCGCGTGCCCTGCACGAGCGCATGGATCAAAGCCTGCTCGACTTCGTCGCGCCGGATGCGGCGGCATTTGCCGAGCTGATGGCATTCTCCGAAGCGCTGTACCAACAACTCGATGCCTATCGCGACGGCAAGCTCGACGACGATGGCGCCGAACTGGTGGCACGCATCCAGGCGTTGCGCTGGCGCAGCGACCCGAGCCCGAAGGTCGCTGCGGACGCACCGGTATTGGCCGATGCTGCCGCGGCTGTTGCCGATGAGCCGGCGACCGCGGCTGCGACCGAGAGCGCGAGTGCCGACGAGCAGATCATCGACATGCCGCCGGTGGCCAGCGACGACGAGCAGCTGCCGGAGTTCGAGCTGCCTGCGGTGTCTGCGCATCTGTCGGATGCGGCACCGCTGAGCGCAGCCAGCGAACTGGCGGCTGCGGCCGCGGCGTTCCTGCCGCCAAGCGCGACCGAAGATCCCGAACTGCTGGGCATCTTCATCGCCGAGGCCGAGGAACTGCTCGAAGGTCTGGACCAGAGCACGGTCACGCTCGAACGCGAGGTGCGCAACGTCGCGGCGATGCAGGAGCTGAAGCGGCTGCTGCACACCTTCAAGGGCAGTGCACGCGTGGCGGGACTGACGGCGATGGGCGAGGTCGCGCACGGCATGGAGTCGCGGGGCGCCCCGGGGGCGCCCCGCCCCCCCCCCCCCCCCCCCCCCGGCGCCGCGCCGCGGCCCCCCCCCCCCCCCCCGGGGCGGCGGGCGCCGGCCCGGCGG
>JBEBWZ010000193.1:0-5170 GCA_040391865.1 Solimonas flava | reverse complement strand
GTCGGCGCAGCCGACGATACCCCGCTTGCACGCGCGGCCCGTTCCACCGTCCCCTCTTCCGCCAGCATGAGAGGGGAGGCCGGTAGCGCACGTGCCTTCCAATGCTCCGGCAGCGTCACCTGCGGCATCTGCAAGGCCTGTTTCGGCGCCTGCTTCTTGAGCGGACGCGGTGGCGCCAACAGATCGAGTTCCGCGATCTCGCGGTGCGTATACAAACGCCGCGGATCGAACACGACACCGGCGGCAAACAGCTGCGCCAGCGTCTGATGGAACTGCGTCAGACTCGAGCGGCGGCGGCTGTCGCTGCTCAGCGCCAGTGCGTCGGGCTTGTCGCGCAGCGTGTCGGAGACGAATGAAGTGAGATTGCCACTGGGGCCGACTTCGACGAACACGCGATAGCCATCGGCATACAGGCGCTCGATGGTCTCGGTGAAGCGCACCGGGTTTTCCCATTGCTGCGCGGTCAGTTCGCGGATCGCATCGGCATCATCCGGAAACGGCGCGCAACTGCGCGCGCTGTACAGCGGCACGCGCCCTGGGCCGAAATCCAGCGCGCTGAAATAGTCGCGGAAGGCATCGGCCATCGGCTTGAACAGCGGCGTGTGGTAGGCGCGGCCGAACGGCAGTTCCTGGCAGATCGCGCCGGCGTCGGCGAGTTTCTGCTTCATCCGCGCCGCGGCTTCCGGTGTGCCGAACATCACCAGCTGATTCGGGCAGTTGTCCATTGCCAACTGCAGGCCTTCGCCGTCGGCCAGCAACTGCGCGCGGGTGGCGGCATCGAGCCCGCCGATGCTGAGCAGACTGCCGTGCACGATGCGGCCTTCGGCTTCGAGCTGCTGATACAGGCCATGCACCGCCTGCACGGCTTCGGCAAGCTCTTCGCGCTGTGCGTAACGACGCACGCCACAGGCGGTGAGTGCGGTGTTCTCGCCAGTGGAATGGCCAAGCATCGCATCGAACTTCAGGCCGAGATCGTCGTACAAGGCCTGCAGCGCGAGGCTGGCGGCGAACACGCTTTCGGCGCCGACATCCATCGCATGCAGTTGTGCTTCGAGTTCCGCGCGCTGTGCTTCATCAAGCAGCGTCGGTGCCGGAAACAGGATCGCGGCGCGTGAGCGGCTGCCGCGACGGCGCGCATTGTCTTCGATGAAGTCGAAGCTTTCGCGCACCTGCGGAAAGCGCAGGCACAGCTCCGAGAGCATGTTCGGGTACTGCGAGCCTTCACCCGGAAACAGGATGCAGACCTTGCCCGGTGCCGCACCATGACCGTAATGGATGCCGTTGCGGGTCTTGAACACCTTGGCGTCGGCGACGCTCAGACGCTCCAATGCCTGTTCGAGTTTCTTCAGCAGCTCTGCCGCGGAATCGCAGACGATGGCAAGACGATACTCGCCGGTGCTGTGCACACTGGCAGCCGCCACCACTTCCGCCAGCGCCGGCGGATTCGGCCCCCGCAACTGCGCGACAGTGGCTTGCATCAGCTCCAGCAGACGTTCGCGACGGTCGGCTGCGAGCAGCAGCAGTTCGCCACCGCCGGGGACCTGCAGTACGCCGACCTGCGTGCGCTGTGCCGGGCCGGTGTATTCCTCCATCACCACGTGCGCGTTGATGCCGCCAAAGCCGAAGGCATTGACGCCAGCGCGGCGCGGCAGGCCACCCGCAGCGGCGCCCCCATGAATCCAGGGGCGGGTTTCGTTGTTGATGTAGAACGGCGTGCGTTCGAGATGCAGCGCCGGATCGGGTTCGTCGCAGAGCATCGGCGGCAGCACCTTGTGGTGCAGGGCCAACGCGGTCTTGATCATCGATGCGGTGCCGGTCGCCGGCAGGCAGTGGCCGATCATCGATTTCACCGCGGAGATCGCGATCTGCGGGCCGCTGCCGCGCCCGCCGAAGATCGCTTGCAGCGCTTCGATCTCGGTCTTGTCGCCGACCGCAGTGCCGGTGCCGTGCGCTTCGATCAGATCCACGGTCAGCGGATCGATGCCGCAGGATTCGTAGGCACGCTGCAGCGCCAGCACTTCACCTTCGAGACGCGGCGCCAGCAGGCCCTTGGCCTTGCCGTCCGACGCGGTGCCAACGCCCTTGATCACCGCGTAGATGCGGTCGCCATCGCGTTCGGCGTCGGCGAGGCGCTTCAGCACCATGATGCCGCTGCCTTCGCCGATCAAGGTGCCGTCCGCGCCTTTCTGGAAAGGGCGCAACTGGCCACGCGACAGTGCCTGGATCTGGCAGAACTGGATGAACAGTTGCGGCGGTGTCTGCGCCTGGGTGCCGCCGCAGAGCATCAGATCGCAGCGGCCGCTGGCCAGCTCCTGGACCGCCTGATCGACTGCGATCAGCGACGAGGCGCAGGCGGCATCGACGATATAGCTCGGCCCCATCAGATCGAGGCGGTTGGCGATCAGGCCCGCGATCACGTTCGGCGTCAGCACACCGACGAAATCGCCGCCGTACGGCGGTAGCTGTTTCTTGAGATCACCCTGCAGCGCACGGATGTCGGCGTCGGAGAAATCCGGGCGCAGGCCGCGGACCACGTCCATCATCTGATCCATGAAGAAGCCGCGCGCCAGCATGCTGGCGAGACCGCGATTGCCATAGGTGCCGCGTGCGATCACCACACCGGCACGCCGGCCGTCGAACGCGCGGCCGCCGGCACTGGTGAGATGGCCGGCATCGGCCAGCGCATCGCGTGCCATCTTCAAGGCCAGCAGATGATCGGGATCGCTGCCGATCGCGACGCTGGGCATCACCCCGACTTCGATCGGATCGACGTGCGCCAATTCGTGCAGGAAGCCGCCCTTGGTCGTGTAGATGCGATCATCGGCGTGGGTGTCGGCTTCGAAGTACGGGCCGGTCCAGTCCGCCGGTGCGTCGCTGATGGCATCGACCTTGGCGCAGATGTTCTGCCAGAACGCACGCACATCGCGCGCGCCGGGATAAGTCCCGGCGAGCCCGACGATGGCAATGTCCAAAGGACGCGTCACGGCGGCCAACTAAGCTTTCGCCACAGGGGTCAGCGCGTTCTGCGGCACCAGCACCACCGTTGCCCGGTACTGCGCACCGCTCCTGCTGCCGACGGCGCCAAGCTCCACGCTGATCGCCTGCATGCCCGGTTGTGAATGCGTGGCGGCGCGTGCGCGCAGCACGATGTCGCAGCCCTGAGCGTCGATCTGCAATGGCGCGGTGACCCGTAGATCCTGCAATTCCGCAACGCGCCAGCCCTGCCAGTTGGCCGCGACAAACTGGCTCATGCACTGCGCTGCCAGCGGTTCGCTGAGCTGCGCGGCTGCCGTCGTGGATGTGCCGACCGGCAGATCGGTCGGCAGCAGACGATGCTGCAGCGTCACTGCGCCGCCCGCACCGATGCCGGCCGCCTGGGTAACGAACGCAAAGCTGATGCTGCCGTGGTCCAGCGCAGTATCGAGCTGGCCCCAGGGCCCCTGGCCGGCAACCAGCTCCACGTCATTGCGCGGACCATTGACCAGTTCGTCGCTGAAGAAACGACGGCCGGCGGGCACCGGGATCGGTTCCATGCCGCGTTCACGCAGCGCGCGCTTGATGCCTTCGCTGGCCATGCCGGCGTCCCAGGGGCCCCAGTTCACGGCGAGCACGCGGGTCTGCGGCCAGCGGCGGTGCAGCTCCCAGGCGAGGCGGTTCAACGCTTCGTTGGCGGCGGCGTAATCGCTCTGGCCGCGGTTGCCGTAACGGCCGGCGACCGAGGTGAAGAACGCCAGCAGCTTCAGCGATTCCGGCCGCAGCTTGCGCGAAAACACGAATGCCGGATCGAGCTTGGTGCCCAGCACGCGCTCGAACGATTCGGCGGTCTTGTCAGCCAGCAGTTTGTCTTCGATCACGCCGGCGCCGTGAATCACCGCGTCGATGCGGCCATGGCGCGAATAAAGGCTGTCGATCAGTTCGCCAAGCGCCGCTTCGTTGCGCACATCGCAGGGGACGTATTCGACCACCGCGCCGGTAGCGCGCAGGCGCGTGATGTTGGCGCGCACTTCGCGATCGACCAGCAGTTTGCTGACCGCACGATCGATCTCGACCGGCTTCGGGCGTTCACCCTTGGCGAGGCTGGCCGCGAGCAAGGCTTTTTTCAGCGCAGCGGCGTCGCCGTGTTGCGCGGTCGCCGCATCTTCGGCAGCCGGTTCGGCGGTGCGGCCGAGCAACACCAGTTGCATGCCGGGGCGCGCCAGTTCTTCGACGATCTGCGCGGTGATGCCGCGCGCGCCGCCGGTTGCCAGCAAGACCCAGTCGCCGGACGGAGTGACTTGTGAGGGGAAGGGACTCGCCGCGAGTGCTTGCGTGCGGGTGACGGCGATGTAGCGCTGATCCTGGATGTAGCCGGCTTCGCTGGCGTGATCGGCACTGAACAGTTCGGCGCAGAGCAGACGCACGATCTCGTCATCGCTGTGACCGTCGAAATCGACGGTGCGCGACAGGCTTTGCGGATACTCGACCCGCAGGCAGTTGAGCATGCCATTGACGCCACCGGCGACCGGCAGGCCTTCACCGATGGCATCGCGGCCGAAGGTGCCGCCGAGCCGGCTGGCGGCGAAGACGCGCGCGCCATCGAGATCGGACAGCGTGACCTGCAGGCCATGGAACAGGCTCAGCAGATCGCGCTGATAGCGCTGTCGCCACTGCTCCAGGTTCTCGGCTTCGACCATCTCCAGGCCATGCAGGTGCAGCAGCACGCGCATCGGGCCGTGGCGTTCGCGGGCCGCGCTGATGGCGGCACGCAGTTCGGCCGGCTCAGTGCTGGCGATGACCACGGGCGACAGCCCCTGCGCCGACAGTTGCTGCGCCAGCGCGGAGCTGATCGCCTTGTCGGCACTGAGGACCAGCGCCAGGCCTTGCAGCTTGACGGTCTCGGCACTCAAGGTCGCCGGCTGCGACTTGATCACGAATCGGGGCAGCGGCTCGCCGCTGGCGGGATTCGGGATGCGGGAGTCGGGAGTCGTAGCAGCGGCTGCGGTTGGTGCCGCGACGCCCGGATCCAACGCTGCCAGCTCGGCGAGGATCGCGCTCAGCGTCTTGGCCTTGGTGTAACGCTCCATCTGCTGTTTGATGCCTGCGGCCAGCACTTCCGGCAGTGCCTTCTGCAAGCCGCCGATGATCTCGACGCGCTTGATCGAATCGATACCGAGATCGGCTTCGAGATCGG
>JBEBWZ010000192.1:0-5202 GCA_040391865.1 Solimonas flava | reverse complement strand
GGACCGTCTCACTTTTCTTGTCTTGCCAAGAAAAGTAAGCAAAAGAAGTCGCCTTCAAGGCGAGGTGCTTTCCCTGGAAGCGGAGCACCGCGAATACGCCTCTCCGCACCGCCAGAAACAGAACCGCTCCGAGAAACGCTTTTGCGGTCTCTCATCCTGTCGGTGCAGGGTCAGCTGGATATCCCGTTGACCCGGATACTGAAGAACGAGTGGCAGCAAAGACGCCTCTCGTTATTGCTTTGTCCGTTGGCGACAGCCAAAGCGTATTCGCGGTGGTCTCGTTCCCGCGAAGGCAATGCGCTGTAAAAGCGCCTTCTTTTGCTTACTTTTCTTGGCAAGACAAGAAAAGTGAGACGGTCCGACAGGACCGGAAAACACAGGTCGTCAAGACCGCTACCGCAGCCTTTGCGAACACAGCCAAAGCAAAGCACCAGGCCAGATTCAAGAGCCGCAACGGCCGCTGGCAATGCCTTCAGACGCGCGCATACAACTCAGGATCGCCGATCCAGCGTGCAATCAATCGCTGCGCCAGTGCCGCATCGTCGATCAGCAAGCGATCGGCGAGCCGCTGCAACGGCGGCACCAGTGCCGCATCGCGTATCGGATCCGCCAGCTTCATCCCGATCTCGCCGGTCTGACGCCGCCCCAGCAACTCGCCCGGACCCCGCAATTCCAGATCGCGCTGCGCGATCACGAAGCCATCGGTGGTGGCACGCATGGTTTCCAGGCGCGCACGCGCCGTGTCGCCCAAGGGCGGCTGATACAGCAGCACGCACTGGCTGACCTGCTCGCCACGCCCGACACGGCCACGCAGCTGATGCAGTTGCGACAAACCCAGCCGCTCGGCGTTCTCGATGATCATGATGCTGGCATTCGGCACGTCGACGCCGACCTCGATCACCGTGGTCGCCACCAGCAGTTGCGTCACGCCATCCTGGAACGCACGCATCTGCGCGTCCTTCTCATCACTCTTCATGCGCCCGTGCACCAGGCCCACGCGCAGCTCCGGCAGCTCCAGCCGCAGGCGTGCGGCGGTCGCTTCGGCGGCCTCGGCGTCGAGCTCTTCCGATTCCTCGATCAGGGTGCAAACCCAGTACGCCTGCCGTCCCTGACGACAGGCTTCCCCGATACGCGCCAGCACATCGTCGCGACGTTCGTTCGACAGCACCACCGTCACCACCGGCGTGCGCCCCGGCGGTAGTTCGTCGATCACCGACACATCGAGATCGGCGTAGACCGTCTGCGCCAGCGTGCGCGGGATCGGGGTCGCCGACATGATCAGCTGATGCGGCGCCTGCGCCCCACCCTTGTCGCGCAAAGCCAGTCGCTGCTGCACGCCGAAACGATGCTGCTCATCGACCACCACCACCGCCAGTCGCGCGAACAGCACGGCGTCCTGAAACAGGGCATGGGTACCGATCACCAGCGGCGCACTACCGTCGGCCAGCGCCGCCAGCACGCGCGTGCGTTCCGATTTCTTCAGGCGATGCGCGAGGAACAGCGGCGCCAGCTGCAAGGGTTCGAACCAGCGCGTCAGATTGCGATGATGCTGCTCGGCCAGCAATTCAGTCGGCGCAACCAGTGCCCCCTGCTGCCCGGCGCGCACCGCCGCCAGCAAGGCCGCGGCGGCAATCACGGTCTTGCCACTGCCGACATCGCCCTGCACCAGCCGCAGCATCGGTCGCGGGGTGGTCAGATCCTCGGCCACTTCCAGCAGGACCCGCTGCTGTGCCGCTGTCGGCCGGAACGGCAGCACCGTCTGCAGCTCCTGCGTCGCGTCCGCGGCCGCCAGCAGCCGCGGCGCCGGACGCTCCTTCATGCGATTGCGCAGCAGGCGCAGACTGAGTTGCTGCGCCAGCAGTTCTTCGCGAATCAAGCGTTGCTGCGCGGGGTGGCCCAGCGCCAGCAACTGCCTGGCATCCTGATCGCCGGGCGGACGATGGATCACCTGCAGGGCCGCGATCGTCGACAGGCCGTCCAGGCCCGGGATAGCCGCGTTCAATTCCGCATCGCGCGCCGCGAGCTCCAGCGCCAGCGCAATCAAGCCGCGCAACCGCGTCTGGGTGATGCCGGTGGTCAGGGGATACAGCGGCGACAGGCCGTCTTCCGGCAGCAGACCTTCCGCACTGTCGGCCACCCGGTACTGCGGGTGCACGATTTCCGGCCCCTGCGTGCCGGCACGGATCGCACCATAAGCCTGTACCCAGCGCCCCACGCTCAGGTTCTGCTTCTGCGGTTCATTGAAGTGGAAGAAGCGCAGCAGCAGGCTGCCGGTACCGTCGTCGATCGCCACCCGCAACATGCGCCTGGGGCCGAAGCGCACATCGGCTGCGGTGACGCAGCCACGCACCAGGGCATCCTCGCCGGGACGCAGCCGCGCCAGCGGCACATGCGCGCGCCGGTCTTCATAGCGCAGCGGCAGATGAAACAGCAGATCGCGCACCCGCAGCAGGTCCAGCGCACGCAGGCGCTGTGCCACCGCCGGGCCTGCGCCCTTCAGATAAGTGACGTCAGTATCCAGCGTCAGCGGCGGACGCGCCGCGCTACCCGATGCCTTAGTGGCCAAGCACCAGCACGCCGTCGGCTTCGACGCGCGCCCCACGCGGCAGGCTGGCGACGCCGATCGCCGCCCGCGCCGGATACGGCGCACTGAAGTACTGCGCCATGATCTCGTTGACCTTGGCGAAATGGACGAGATCGGTCAGGTACACATTGAGCTTGACCAGATCCTGCAGGCTGCCGCCCGCGGCCTGCGCCACCGCCGCGAGGTTGCGGAACACCTGATGGATCTCGTCGTCGATGCTGGCGTTGACCATCGACATGGTCTTCGGGTCCAGGGGAATCTGTCCCGACAGGTACACCGTGTCGCCGCACTTCACCGCTTGCGAATAGGTGCCGATCGCCGCTGGTGCCGCATCGGTCTGAATGATTTCTTTTGCCATGTGCCTGCTGTCTGTCCTGATCGGAAAAATGGCCGCGTCTCAGCCGCGCGCCACGCGCTCCACCCACTCCAGCCGGCGCAATCGGCGCAGCACCCGCGCCAGATGCACACGGCTCTTGACCGTGATCACGAAGCGCATCTCGATCGCTTCGCTGCCGGCGCGGTCCGGCATCTGCACGTTCTCGATCGACGACTCGGCACTGGCAATCTCCGCGGTGACCTGCGCCAGGGTGCCGCGCTTGTTCTGGGCCTTGATCCGGATCTCGGCGAGAAAATCGTTCTGGATCTTGTCGCTCCAGGTCAGCGGCACCCAGTCCTGCGGCCGCCCCTTGACCTGACGGCAGTCGAGGCGATGCACGACGATGCCGCGGCCGACGCTGACATGGCCGCGGATCTCGTCGCCGGGCAGCGGGAAGCAGCAGCGTGCGTAATCGAGTACCAGTCCTTCGGTACCTTCGATCGCCAGCGCCACCGCGCTGCCACCGGGCCGCTGCTCCGGCGTCGAACCTTCGGGCAGGAAGTGTCGCGCCACCAGCGGCGCCAGGCGCTGACCGGTCCCGATCACCGCATACAGCTCCTCGATGTCCTTGAGCTTGTGCGCCTCCAGCACCGGCGCCAGCCTTTCTTCCTTCTTGAGCACCGATGCCGCCACGCCCAGCTCACGCAGCGCGATTTCCAGCAAGCGACGCCCGAGCCGCACCGCTTCATCCTCGCGCTGCAGACGCAGGTAGTTGCGCACCGCGGTGCGCGCCTTGGCGGTCTTGACGAAGTTCAGCCAGGCCGCGTTCGGCCGTGCGTGACGCGCGGTGATGATCTCCACGGTCTGGCCGTTGCGCAGGTGGCTGTGCAGCGGTTCGAGCTGCCCATCGAGACGCGCCGCGACGCAGTGATCGCCGAGTTCGGAATGCACCGCGTAGGCGAAGTCGACCGGCGTCGCGCCACGCGGCAGCCGCCGGATCTCGCCCTTGGGCGAGAACACGTAGACCTCGTCCGGAAACAGGTCGACCTTGACGTTCTCGATGAAGTCCATCGGACTGGTGCCGCCGAAATCGTCGAACAGGGTGCTGACCCATTCGCGCGCGCGCACCTGCGACGCCGCACCGCCGTCACGCGCGCCCTGCTTGTACTGCCAGTGCGCGGCAATGCCTGCCTCGGCGACATGGTGCATGTCGCGCGTGCGGATCTGGATCTCGATCTTGTGCCCGCCCGGCCCGATGCTGGCGGTGTGCAGCGACTGGTAACCGTTGGACTTGGCGTTGGCGATGTAATCGTCGAACTCGCCCGGCACCGGCTTGTACACGTGATGCACCACGCCGAGCGCGCGATAGCAGTCATCGACCTTCGACACGATCACGCGGAAGCCGAGCAGGTCCATGACCTTCAGCAGCTTCAGCTTCTTGCGCCGCATCTTCTGATAGACGCTGTCGACGTTCTTTTCGCGGCCGACCACGGTGGCGCCGATGCCTTCCTCGCGCAGCGTCGTCGACAGCTTCTGCTCGACTTCGCGGATCAGCTTGCGGGTATCGCCCAGCTGCGCCTTCACCGCCTGCATCAGTACGTTGTGGCGCTTCGGATACAGATGCTCGAAGCCGAGATCTTCCAGCTCGGTGCGGATGAAATAGATGCCCAGACGCTGCGCGATCGGCGCGTAGATTTCCAGGGTCTCGCGCGCAATGCGGCGGCGCTTGTCGGATGCGGCATGCCCCAGCGTACGCATGTTGTGCAGCCGGTCGGCGAGCTTGACCAGGATCACGCGGATGTCCTGGGTCATCGCCAGCAACAGCTTGCGGAAACTTTCCGCCTGCATCTCGGCGCGCGTGCGCCCTTCGATCTTGGTGACCTTGCTGACGCCATCGACCAGGGTCGCGACGTCCTCGCCGAACTCCAGCGCCAGCGACTCGCGCGAGACGCCGGTATCCTCGATCACGTCATGCAGGATCGCGGCGATCAGCGTGGTGTGATCGAGCCGCATCTCAGCCAGGATCCGCGCCACCGCCAGCGGATGGTAGACGTAGGGTTCGCCGGAACTGCGGCGCTGTCCGGTGTGAACGTTGGTGGCGAATTCAGCGGCCTTGCGCACCTGCGCGATCTGATCGTCGGGTAGATAACCTTCGAGCGTGCGCGCCAGCGCCTCGACGCCGTATTCGCGCTCTGCGCGCTGCGTGCGAATGGCGTTGCCCAACCGCTGAATGACCGAGAACTGCTCCATGGCATCAGTATAAGAGTGAGCGGCGGCGATGCCATGCCTGAAAAGCAAAAGA
>JBEBWZ010000191.1:0-5204 GCA_040391865.1 Solimonas flava | reverse complement strand
GCCCACCACCAGTCCGAATGCAAGGAGGTACTGCCATCCGGTATCGACCCAGCTGGCCATCAGCGCCGCCCCGGCAGCGAGGATCAGCGAGCCGACAACGATGGTGACGCGGATCCCCCAGAGCCGCATCGCGCGACTGATCAATGGTCCGCACAATCCCTGGATCAGCAGCATCAGGGTGAAGCCCAGACCCAGCAGGCTGCGTTCCAGCTGCAGGTCCTGCGCCATTGCCGCATTGAGCACGCTGGCGCCGTAGTACGGGAAGCCGTTGTTGATCAGCGAGATCACCGCTGCCACGCCCAGCATGGTCCAGGCGCCGGCACTGACGCGGCCGGAACTGACACCGATACTCATGGGTGAATTCCTTAAAAAGTCTCCCGGCCAAGCACCGGCACCGGGAGCTAGAGAGGCCGATGGATCGGCTAGAGAGCCCGCGACGACGCCTGTGCGCGCAATCGTTGCGCGCCGCGTTCAACCACGCCTTCAATCAGATGCCGGTCGGCGCCGGGATCGGTGGACTTGATCCAGCGCAGATAATCCGGATCCTCGACATTGATCTGCGGACACAGCTCGAAGAAACTTTTCCGGGCGACCACCACCCGCTGCAGCGTGCGTTGGCCACTGTGCTGCAGATCGCCGCGCGCATGCTGCAGCGACAGGTTGTCCCAGATCACCAGATCGCCGTTGTGCCAGCGGTGCTCGTAGACGTTCTCCGGCCGGTACAGCTGCGCAAACAGCTCGCGCAGCAGCGCCACACTGTCCTCGTCGCTGAGCCCGGCCACCCGCGCCGAATGCTGCTGATTGACGTACAGGATCGGCTCGCCGGTGTGCGGATGCGCGAGTACCGCTGGCTGCCAGTGCTGCGGCATGTCGGCCGGAATCCGCTCACTCAAACGGTCGGTGCCCATATCCACCGGCATCGCACACAGCACCTGCAGCGACTCGATCCGTTCGCGCAGCTCCGGCGTCAGTCGCCGGTAAGCACGGGCGCCACTGGCGAAGCGCGTGGAACTGCCGCCATCGACCACCTCGGTGGCATGCAGCGAAATCGCCTCGAACGGACTCGGGGTGAACGACAGGTCCGAGTGAAACGCCAGTTCACCTGTCCCCAGGCTGCCCTTCGCACCATTGGTGGAGATGTAGCCGATGCCATCCGGCGCATGCAGCACCGCACCGCAGGCCTCCATCACCTGGATCTGCTGCGTCTGGCTCAGTTGCTGGCCGCGGAACAGCAGCAGTCCGTGCTGGTGCAGCAACGCGCGCAGCTGTCGCTGTTCACGCTCTGTCAGCGGCAGACGCAGATCGCGGTCCAGCGCCACACCCACCGGCAACTCTTCACTGATACGCAAGTTCATCGCTGCGCTCCTCAGATATTGAAGCGGTAGCTGAGACCGAGACCGATCACGCGCGGCTCGCCGATGGTCGACAGGTTGTAGCCCAGCGAGCGGTACATCAGCACGCCGAAGGGCTTCACTTCCTCGTTGGTCAGATTGCGGACGTACAGCGACAGGTCGACATTGCTGCGCGCCACCGAACTCCAGTTCAGCGACAGGTTGACCATGCTGTAAGCCGCCTGCCCCTGACTGTCGTGATTGCCGTAGTCCGGTCCCTGCGCGGTATCGGCATAGAAGATGTGCGTCTGGTGATACCAGTCGGCACGCAGATTGACGTCACCCAGATCGGCGTCCAGCGGCAGCTTGTAGTCGAATGCCAGCGAGAACTGCTCGCGCGGTACCTGTGCAAATTCGTTGTCGGTGAAATCGCCTTCGCCGGTGACGAAATCGCGATACTCGGCGAAGGTCAGCGCATAGAATCCGGTGATCGCCAGGCCGTCGAACGGGATCAGGGTCAACTCCATCTCGCCGCCATTGATGCGCGCGGTCGCCGCATTGATCACGCCGACGCCCGGGATGCCGGGACGGCTGACGAAGCGCTGGATATCCTTGTACTCCTGCGTGTACGCCGCCAGGTTGCTGCGCAGCAAGCTGTCGCCGAAACGCCAGTCCTTCTTCAGGCCGATTTCGAAATCGGTCACGAACTCGGGGGCAAACGGGCCGAAGGTTTCCAGCGTCTGCGCCGCGTAGTCGAAGCCGCCGGAGCGGTAGCCGCGACGATTGGCGAAGTACAGCATGGTATCGCGGTCCAGCTTGTAATCGAGGCTCAGCGAATACGTCGGCTCCTCGTAGCTGGTCTTGCCGCGGAACACGCAGTTGTCATCGGGCAAAGTCACTCCGCCCGCGGACAGGAAGCAGGCACCGCTGATGTCGTAGTAGCGCCGGTTTTCCTGCTCGCGCTCATCGCGTGTGTAGCGCAGCCCAGCCGTCGCCGAGAGACCGTCCACCGGCAGGCGCCAGGTGCCCTGCACGAACGCGGCATAACTGCGGTTGTCGGCATCGACCGGGGTCTGCGCCAGAGGACCACCGAGCACGATCTGGCTGGTACGGCGCTCGATCGACTGCTGTGCGTAGTACAGGCCGGCCACCCAATCGAACAGCCCGTTCTCGGTCGAACCCTGCAGTTGCAGTTCCTCGGAGAATTCACGCCCGGTATCCGGGTGTCGCACCTCGAGGATCTGCAGAGGCAGGCCGTCGAAATCGATCGAATCGTCGCGCTTGAAGTAGCGGTAGCCCACCACGTTCTTCAGCGCGACGCGATCGCTGAACTGCCAGGTGGTGGCGTTCGACAGCACATGCATCTGCAGACGACTGAAGGTGTTGATGTTGGATTCCGTGCTCCAGAAATCGGCATCCTGCAAGGCGCGCACGCGATCGTAGGCATCCTGTGCCGATGGCTGTGTGACACCGTTGAACACCGCGTTCACATAACCCGCCGGATTCAGCGCATTGATCGAATAGCCGATGCCATTGGTGTTGACCCGCGCGCCCTGATAGAGCGTGTAGCTCTCCAGCTGCTCCGTCGGCGTCCACAGCGCCGCGAGGCGCCAGCCGCCCGAGCGGTCGTCATTGAGCGGCTCGAAGTCGGTCATGCCGACGCTGGGCACGGTCTGGTAGTCGGTGGTGTTGGTCCGGCTGGCAGCATTGCGGACATAGCCATCACGATCGATGACATTGAAGCCGGCGCGCAGCTGCAGGGTGTCGCTGACGCCGACGTTGAACACCGCGCCGGCATTGACGCCGTGTCGCCCTTCGAAAAAACTGGTGCCGATATTCGCGGAGTAGCCGGTCTCCGTATCGGGCCGCGTCGGCGTGAACAGCATTGCGCCACCGGTGGTGTTACGGCCGAACAGCGTGCCCTGCGGCCCCTTCAGCACCTCCACCGATTGCATGTCGAACATCAGCTGGCTGATGCCGACGGTATAGCCGTAATTGAATTCCGCCATGTAGACGCCGACCGCCGAATCCTGGCCCGGCGCGATATCGGTGCTGCGCACCGCGCGGATGCCGATGTTGGTGGTCGTCGGCGAGTTGAAGTTGTCGATGTGCAGGGCCGGTACATAGCTGTTCAGATCCGACAGCTGCACCACTGCATTCTTCTCGAGGAAATCGCCACTGAGCGCAGTGATCGCCAGCGGCACTTCCTGCTGCTTCTCTTCCTTGCGCCGCGCAGTGACGATCACCTCCTCGATACTGCTGGCGATCGGCGCCGGCGCCACCGCGGCAGGAGTCGCAGCTTCCGCAGCCGCCTCCGGCGCTGCAGCAGCGTTACGCTTCAGGATCACCGCGTCGTCGGTCACCGTTTCCTGTGCGAGGCCGGAATCGCCGAGCAGTACCTGCAATGCAGCTGCAGGTGTGTAGTCACCGCTCAGCGCCGGTGCCTGCTTGCCCTCGACCAGGTCCGGCGCATACAGCAGCTGCGCGCCGCCCTGCTCGCTGTAGCGATCGAGCGCGTCGGCAAGACTACCGGCAGGAATATCGAATGCGCGCGCCGCATCGGTGGTCGCGCTCACCGACAGCGGCAGCGCCACAAAACCGCACAACAGCATTCCCTTGAAAATTGCCGACCATGACCCGGTCATTCCGGTGGTCTGGCGCATCTGCGCTATTTGCATCGTTCTCTCCGATTCGCACTGGTTTGCGGTATGCGGTCATTGCGCATCGCCGTCACTCAATGGAATGCCGGCCGCGTCACATCCCCTACCCCTGAAACGCTGGCGGCGACCCGATCGGAGTCAAAGAACTGTTTTCGCAGGAATTATTAAGTGCACTATTAATCGGTTGCAGGGCGCTCCCGGCGCCCTGCCCCGGCACGGCCGGGTTAACGACGACTCAGCAGCAGGGAACCATCCTGCTGTGCCTGCACCTGCAGTTCCAGCAGGCGACTCAAGGCCAGCGCCATCGAACGGCCGTCACCGACTTTCACCGAGCCGCTGATGGGCGTCTGCGCCAGCTGCGGATCGCGGATCACGATCGCCGGCGTCGCGTAGCGATTGACCTCGGCCAACGCCTCGGCCAGCGGCGTCGCGCGGAAGATCAAGCGCCCCCGCGTCCAGCTCGCGGCGATCTCGGGGTCGATCATGCGGCGCTGCATCGCGCCTTGCGCGGCGTATTGCAGTTGCTCGCCCGGCGTCAACGTTGCCTGCTCGCCATCGCTGGCGCGCGCCACCGCAACGCGGCCCTGCAGCAAGGTCACCGTCACCGCCGCCGGATCGCGACGGACCTGGAAGCGGGTGCCCAGCGCGCGCACCTCGTCATTGCCGATCGTGACCACGAACGGTCGCCGTGCATCATGGGCAACCTCGAACAGCGCTTCGCCGCGCCGCAGTTCCAGTCGCCGCAATTGCGGCTCCAGGCTGACCGCGACCTCGGTGTCGGTGTTCAGCGTCAGCTGCGAACCATCGGCCAGCGCGATGCTGCGTGTCTGGCCGGGAACCGTGGCGTGGATCTCCTGCGGCACTGCCGGCAACGGCGCGGGCGACCACCAGAGTGCCGCTCCCACGGCAACCGACACCAGCAGCGACGCGGCCAGCGCCCATTCGCGCCAGCGCGGTCGCTGCGACCGCTGCAACGGTTCGGTTGCACGCAGCAACTGCTGCGCCTGCCGTTGCAGTTCCGCGTTGCCTGCCAGCGCGCCCAGTTCGTCCCACAGTGCTTCGGTACGCGCGTACGCATCGGCATGCTCCGGCTGCTGCTGCCAGCGCTGGAACTGCTGCCGCTGCCCCGGATCGCCATCGGGCGCGCGCAGGCGCGCAAACCAGCGCTCCGCCTGCACCGGCGGCAACGGCTTCTTTGTGTCATCCATATCGC
>JBEBWZ010000190.1:0-5209 GCA_040391865.1 Solimonas flava | reverse complement strand
TCGGACCGAACACCAGCGTGTGGCCGACATCATCGACATGAAGGTTCAACCGGAACGGGGTGGAGCCGCTGGCGACCTGCATCAGCGGTGGCGAGGCGGGCGGATAGAAGGGACAAGGCGCGGTTGCGCTGCCTGACCATACTGAATTCACTGGAATGAGGTCGGCGAGGTTGCGCGTGTTGATCAACGGTTCGCGAATATTGGCGTACCAGTTCCCCGGCAGTGAACCGAGATAGGCTTCGGTCGCGTTGAGCGTCTCGATGCGCGCGCCAAAGCCTTCAGCCTGGATGAGCCGGCGTACCGCCTCCGCCTGTTCGTGCAGGCGACCATCGTCATGATCGAACATAACGATGACCGGCGTGTAGTAACCGTAGGCGACAAGCTGCGAGGCGGCTTCCGCGATCGCGTCTTCTGTTTCGGCGACCATCAGCATGGCGTCTTGATCGATGGACCGACTCTGAGTCTGGAACAACTGGTCAACGAAGGGCCGCACCTTCTGCTGCCACTTCTTGCGGGTGCGCTCGAGCTTTTGCCGCGCTTCCTGCTCATCGAGGAACACAAAGCGACTCGACCAGCGATACGTCAGCGGCATCAGATCGAGGTGATTCAGAATGCCGGGCCAACTCTCGGCCGGAAAACCATCAATGCCGACTACAGACAGATAATGACCATCAACCATCGGCGACAGCCCGTGATGGAACTCGGCGGTCGCCAGCCAGTCGAGATACATCGGAATCCCAGGCAGGCGGACTGGATGATTCTCTCCAACGATGCAAAAGCGGATAAATTGGAAGAGCTCGTCATAATGCGCTTCACGCCCGGTCTCGGGATCGATGGCCGTCCGCGTGACCATGCGGCGGATGGACAGCACGTTCGACAGATACTGCTCGACCTCGCGGATCGATGTCCGGAAACTGTCGAGCACGGTGTCCGCGTAGGTCTCTGAGCGGCTTTCAACATCGGAGTAAACATAGCGCGTCATGGCTGATCTGCGCCGCTCGGGTGGGCGGTAGGTGAGGATCAGTGCGTGCTGACTTTCATAGTGACCACGCTCACCTTCGAAATGTGCGCGCCGCTCGTCATCGATGGCTGCTGTAACAGCGTCGGGAAAATAGCTCTGTTCGCGAGGCGGATAGGAGACTGCCGGCACACGCACGGCCTCGACCTGGATCATCCAGCCGGAACCGAGCCGTGACAGGATTGTGTTGATCTGGCGCGATACCTCGTTACGCTCTTGGTTGGTCGAGCTTTCCGAATCCGGACCGGCGAAATACCAGCCAGCCATCAGGCTCCCGTCCTTGAGCAGGATCACGCCATTGTCGACGAGGCCCGCGTAAGGGACGAGGTCGGAAAAGGATGGGTGTGTGTTGCGGAACTGACGAAGTGCAACCATGGACGCGTCAGTACCTGCGCCATGGCGAGGAGGTTGGGGGATAAGCCTGGCGATAACGAACGTGGCGCAGATAAACCTGTCGCATCATCGGATCAGCCTTGGCCATCATCCGCAGTGCTCCGACGACACCGATCCAGATTCCAATCCCGAGCAGAGCGGAGAACCAGGTCAGCACCACAAAAATGAGGATAACCGTTGCAAGCCCGGTCAAAAGGACCAGCTCGCGGTCCGCTCCCATCAGTTGGCTCGGGCGCGAAAGCGCCCGATGGATGCGTGATCGGGTGAGAGAGGTTCCAGACTCAGCCAACGGTCCCCTCCCCTGTCCCAACCGCAATTGCCGGTCCGGCAGTGCCGATTGAGGCACCCGACGCACCGAACAGGCCGACAATCTGGGTGGCGCCGAGAAGGATGCCTGCGACGAGAACAACGTACATCAGCCGCCGCGCGAAATCGTTCAGTTCACCACCGAAGATCAACATGCCGCCGGCCACTGCGACCGCAGCAAGTGCGATGAAGCCAGCCACCGGTCCGGTGATCGATTGCTGTATTTGCTGGAGAGGGCCTTCCCACGGCAAGCCGCCGCCGCTTGAAGCAACCGCCGGCGCGGCCGTGAATCCTAGCACAATGAACGCCAGCGCGACGGCTTGTGGTCTGTTAAACCTCATGGACGGTCCTTTCTTCCGAACAGGTCTCAATTTGGTACTGGCCGCCCGAAAAGCTCTCGACATGGATCACCTCACGAACGCGCCTGCCCCTTGGGGTTCGCTCGATCGAAATGACGAGGTCGACAGCTTCCCCGATGACTTCACGCATCGGTTGCTGGCTCGCCTCGGCAGTGAGTTGCTCGAGCCGTCGCAATGCGGAAATGGCGCTGTTGGCGTGAATCGTGGTGATGCCGCCGGGATGGCCAGTGTTCCAGGCCTTAAGCAAGGTCAAAGCGGCGCCGTCACGAACCTCGCCAACGATGATCCTGTCGGGACGCAGGCGCATCGTGGATTTCAGGAGCCGGGCCATATCCACTGAATCCGTTGTGTGAAGACTGACCGCGTTCTCGGCCGCACACTGGATTTCAGCCGTGTCTTCAAGGATCACGAGACGATGCTCTGGTGCGCGATGCACCATCTCGGCAATCACCGCGTTTACCAATGTGGTCTTCCCAGACCCGGTGCCTCCAGACACGACGATGTTTAGACGGGCATCGATCGATTTGCGTATAACGTCGACTTGGTCGACCGTCATGATTGCGCTGCGGACGTAGTCCTCAAGTGAGATCAGGCGGGAAGCTCGCTTGCGGATGGTGAAGCTTGGGCCAGCCACTACGGGCGGTAACAGGCCTTCGAAGCGATGGCCGCCGATCGGCAGCTCGCCGGAAATGATCGGTTGGTCCTCATCTGCTTCCGTCAGCAGCGCGTGCGCGACGCTGCCAATGATGATCTCGGCAGCACCCGGTTGCAGGTTGCCCATACTGTCGATCCCCTGCCCCACGCGCTCGACAAACAAGCGTCCGTCTGGGTTCAGCATGATCTCGACGACGGACGGATCTTCCAGCGCCGAGCAGATCGTCTCGCCGAGAGCATCCTGCAGTTTTCGGACGAGCCGGGGATGGGAACGCGCGGTAGTCAACGCGAGTCTTTCAGGCGCTTGGTGCTTTGAAAGGCTGCTCGGAGGCTGTCGGCAGTCGTCTTGATAGTTGGCACAGGCATGATCCAAGTCGTTCGCGTGATTGCGACGTATTGATCATGGGGGTTGCTCAGGGTCACCCCGGCATAAATGCCGGGCCAGGCAACGGTGAGTCGCCGTGATTCCCTCCCGAATCGTGGAACCAGTTGCTGAGTGGTCGGGAAGAACAAACTTGGTCGAGATGGACAGACCCGGCCTTTATGCCGGGTCAAAGAGCACCGTTACGCTAGGCGTGACGAGAGGGAAGTTATTGAAAAACAAGCGAAAGCACGCCAGTGGACGAAAATAGGTGCCTCGACACCGGACTCGCCTTAACTCCTCGTTAACCTTAAAGCGCTGGACGCATCGGGCAAATTATGCCCTAAGTTTGGCGGGAGAAGGCCGCTAAAACGGCTCGATGCCGCCAAAGAAGAATCGGAACGACAATGCAAGCTACAATGGTCAGCTCTCAAACTTTCGAGGACCCCGCCGACAAGATCGTGCGGCATGCGGCTTTGCTGTCGGACCACCTACAGGCTCGACGCGAGCAGATGTATCCTCCGAATGCGGAGAAGTCTCTACGCTTTTTCATGACCAATGAGGTATCCAAGCTCACGTCTATTCCGGAGTCGACTCTCAAACTGATGTCGAATGAAGGCAAGGGCCCGGCCCCTGCCCGGCTTGAAAATAATCATCGTGCCTACACACTAGCGCAGATCAACGACCTGCGGCGGCTGTTCGCTGAGCAAAGGCCTGCAGAGGCACTGCGCTTTCTCCCCCATCGTCGTGAAGGCGAACATCTTCAGATACTCGCAGTTGCAAATTTCAAGGGCGGGAGTGCGAAGACAACTACTAGCGCCCACCTCGCTCATTACCTAGCGCTGCACGGATATCGAGTGCTTGCTGTGGACCTTGACCCTCAAGCGTCGTTGTCCGCCATGTTCGGATCGCAGCCCGAGATGGATGTCCACCAGAATGAGACGATCTACGCCGCGCTCCGGTACGATGAAGATCGGCGGCCTATTAAAGAAATCATCCGCCCTACATACTTCACTGGCATCGATCTCATACCGGGCAACATTGAGGTCATGGAGTATGAACATGAGACGCCTCGACTGCTGGCCGAAGGAAAGTCTGGAACACAGGACATTTTCTTCGAGCGTCTCCGACGCGTAATCGCCGAGGTCGAAGATGACTATGACGTCGTTATCCTTGATACTCCGCCCTCGTTGGGTTTTCTAACTCTTGGTGCGATTTACGCAGCGACGGGGCTGTTGGTGACGGTACATCCAGCAATGCTGGATGTGATGTCAATGAACCAGTTTCTCTTGATGATGGGCGACCTCATTTCGGTAATCAGAGATGCCGGTGCCATCCTCCATCACGACTTTCTGCATTACGTCGTGACTCGCCATGATCCCAATGACCAGTCGCAGGTACACGTCGTTTCGATGTTGCGGCATCTCTTTGGCGAGGACGTCTTGGTTCCCACCGCAATCGAGAGCGCGGCAATTGAAACGGCGGGGCTCGCAAAGCGCACTTTGTATGAGTTGGAATCTGGGAACATCGCAGCAGCGACGGTTAAACGCGCGCGGGAGTCCATCGATGCAGTGAATGAGCAGATCGTTTCTCTTATTTCTGCGAGTTGGGGGCGAGCATGAGTAAGCGAGCCGGCAAATCCATCTTGGCGAATTTCGGGTCTTTCGCTGACGCAAAGGAGCAGAGCGACCGCAGGGACGCCGAGACCGGCGCGCGAGAGACAAGATCTTCCAGCCGCGTCGGCGCCGGCGTAATTGGGGCGACGCAACGATCTCTGAGCGAGCTCATCGAACAAAGAGACCGCTTACAAGCTATCGTTGAAAGCGGAGGGAATGTTGAGCTCTCGCCCAACGTGATCGAGCCCTCCCCGTTTCCCGATCGGCTCGCAGACGATACGGACGAGCAGTTCAGTGAGTTCAAGCGCTCGTTTGAAGAGAGTGGGCAGAAGGTACCAATTCAAGTTCGGCGTCATCCCGAGCGCGAGGGGATTTATCAAGTCGTCTATGGGCATCGTCGCTGGCGCGCAGCGAAGGAGTTGGGGGTCACCCTCAAGGCCGTTGTCGTCGAGCTCGACGATGCCGAGCTGGTGGTTGCGCAGGGCATCGAGAATGGCCAGCG
>JBEBWZ010000189.1:0-5212 GCA_040391865.1 Solimonas flava | reverse complement strand
CACACAGGTGCAGTTCGAGATTCCCTTGAATGGCCTGGGCAAGGCGATTGACCGTCTGCCATAGGCAGTCTCCAGCACGCCGATCATTTTCTCAGACAGATGACGATGTACTACCTCACCGTGCTGGGCGAGCGACGCATGAAGCGTCGCTACGCCTACGGACTGTGGGGCTTTGGCCTGGGCGTGACGAGCGGGCTCGTCATCGCGTTGCTGGTGGGGTGAGGCGGGATTCGGGATTGGGGATTGGAGAGTCGGGGTGAGGGGCGGCTTCAGCTCACCGGGCCGAACGATACGGTAGCAAGGGAATCACAGGAGGCAGCCAACAGTGGAGAGGGACGCGGTGCAGGCCATCACGAACGACACGAGCGAATTCCTGGAAACCGATCCACTCGAAACCGTGCCGTCACCCGTGCGCCTCACCGCCGTCGAACGTCTGCGCTTCGACACCCTCTACCGCGAACAGAAAGACGCTGTTCTGCGCATGCTGCGTTCTCGGCTGTCCAACGAAGACGACATCGCCGAAGTGATGCAGGAAGCCTTCCTGCGCCTGCTGCGCTATCGCCACTGCGGGCCGGATTCGCTGAAGTACCTGCTGTTCCGGGTGGCGATGAACCTGGCCGTCACGCAGCTGCGGCAGGCGGGGCTGCGACGCGCGGTGTCGCTGGATGATTGCGAACTGGTCAGCGAAGAACCGACCGTTGACATGGTGCTGGAGCACGAAGAAGAAGTATCCCAGGTCGCCATGGCCATCCAGGCGCTGCCACCGCGTTGTCGGCAGATGTACGTGATGAGCCGCTTGCGTGGTGTCCGTCAGCGCGAGATCGCCCAGCATTGCGGTATCTCGCAACGCATGGTGGAGCTGCATATTGCTAAGGCGCAGGCCTTGATTCGCGAGCGGTGTGCGTAGGAACTCAACTCACGGCGCCAATCATTTCAGCGATGCGGCAGATGGTGATGGAGAAAGAGTCGCTACTCTCTGATGCCCGTCAACGACTCGATATCGGCGCGATCCTGCAATCTGCCGGTTGCCCGTTTGTTACGGAGCAGATTTTCCAGGTCGATGAAATTGATCGGTACGCCATCCAGTTCGATGACGATGCGTTGTTGATAGCAATTCTCGAAGCGCAGGCCATCCGCAGCGGTTATCACGTCGATGCGATTCGGCGGATAGCCGAGTTGGATGACGGACGCCTCCTCGATGAAATCGCTTTCGCTGAGGTTGGGGGCTTCGAATCCGAATTCGCGCAGTGCTTTCAACAGCAGTTTGGCATTGTCCGCGCTGGCCTCGATCCATACATCGAGATCCTTGGTGTATCGGGGGTGACCATGTACGGCGACCGCATAGCCGCCGACGATCAAGTAGCGGACGTCGTTAGCGTTTAACGACGCGACAAACTCTTTCAAGTCGCGGCTCAGTTGCATCGGTCCATCCGTGATGGGTGCGTCGAATTTGTTCCAGTGCCGCGATGCGTTCTGCTGGTGGGCGTGAACGCCAGAAAGCCACATCACTGGGTTCTTGCCCGAGACGGAATTTCTGAACGACGGGGGCGATGCTGCTCTTCATGGGCCTACTTTACGCCGCTGCCCGACGCAGGGGAATGGGAGCGGACGGCCGCCCCTCGCCCCAGCCCTTTCCCTGCAGACGGGGAGAGGGAGTAAGCGGTGGTGTGCGCGAGTCAGGTCGATGTTTCGTAGGTCGGCCTCAAGCGCGTAGCGCGGAGCCGACGGTTTGCTCGTACAGCGAGCTGCATTTTGCGCGATGCCATTGGTTAACGGGCGATGCACTTGAGCCGACCTGCGGGCAATCGCCGCTACGGAATCCTGGAGGCTGCCGCCGTCGCTATCTGCAGCAGGTCGTCCAGTCCCCGTGTCTGTGCCAATGGCGTCAACTGCGTTACCAGTTGAGGTTCGTCACGGGCATGGCGGACGATGATGCTGCGAAAGCCGGCGCGTTCCTCGCGCGGGATGTGCGCGATTACATCGAGCAGTGCCGGCCATAGCTGCTGGTCCGCGGCCCGTGCGGCTTCGACGATCCGTTCTCGGGTGTCGTCGGGTACCTGTCCGGCGAGGCTGGCGAGCATCATTTTCTGTTTCTCGGCCATGCGGCTGGCCAGCGGCAGCAAGGCATGCCACAGGCCGCGCTCGTCGGCGGCACGGATGGCGGCGGCGATGGCTTTCTCCGGCAAGACGCCCGCCGCTTGGCCGATGCGTTGCAGTTGCGGCTCGGTCATCTGTTCGGTCAGGTGCAGCAGCGCGGGCCACAGGTTTGCTTCGTCGGCGGCCTGCAGGATTTTCTCCAGTGACGCCGGCTGCAGTTCGGTGGTGGCGATTTCGGCCAGCAGAACCAGTGGCTGCGGCGGCATGGTGCCCACCAGCGGCAACAGCGCGCGCCACAGATCATTCTGCTCGACGCTGTGCAGGATGCCGCGCAACACGTCGATACTTTCCAGTTCCGCGAGTCCGCTCAGTCTGCGCTGCGCCGCATCGGACATGCAGGCCACGACCGGCAGCACGTCGTCCCAGAGTTGCTGGCGATGGGCGGTGTGCAGCAGGCCGTTGAGCGCGGCCTGATCCTGTCCGGCGACCAGGTCGCCGAGCTTGCGCTTATAGTCCGCATCCACATGGGTCATCAGCGCGACCGCTTCGGACCACAGATCCTGCGTCTCGTCCTGCGCGGCGACGATCACCCCCATCAGTTGCGCGTCGGGCAGAACCCGGATCAGTTCGTTCAGGCGCTCCTTGCGGTCGATGAAGAAGGCGACGTGCAGCAGATCGGCGGGTTGCGTTATCGCCCGGATGGCTTCACGAATGGCCTCGATGCTGAGGTAGCCGACGAAGCTGCCCATGGTCACGAACTCGCGCCGCTGGATCAGCTCCGCGGCCACTTCGCGGATGCGCGCGGGCGGCAGGTTTCTGATGATGCTTTCGGCACGCTTTGGATCGAGCTGCAGGGAGATGTCGGCGAGAAATTTGATGGGCAGCCGGTTGGCAAGCTCCACCGCGCGTTTCCAGTTCATCTCGCCGGCGACGCGTGCGCCGAGTACCGGGCCGAAGATCTTCTCCGCCACCATCGCAATCAGACTCTGGGGCAGCAGGACGCTGGCGGCGGCCAGACGCTGGAACAGTTTCAGATCGTCGCCGAACAGGCGCTCCTGCGCGGTAAGGCGCAGATGGCGAATGGTGGCTTCCGGCACGGATTCCAGGAAGGCCAGGCTCTGCGGCGCCACACCATAGAGGCGCTCCAGCTTCAGGATCTCGGCACGAACGGCGAGTTTTCCCATGCGATGTGCCCCTATCCGCGCAGGATCTTGAGGACTGCGCCGCGCAGCAACGCCGGAACGTGCTTGAGTGCCGCATCGATGGCTTGCGTCATGTCGGCGCGCTGCCGGGTTTGCGCCTTGAGAAAGCCTTCCCGCAGCACGTTGATCTGGGAGGGTTCCAGGCGTTCGAGCTCGCTCAGGGTCCGGGACGGGGTGTTGACTGCGCTTGCAAGGGTCGCGACCTGCTCCGGGGATGCCATGCGCTTCGATAGGCTCTCTCTGTGCAGCAGGTCATTCCACCCGTACGGCGGAGCCAGTGATCCTATCTTCTCAGTTGCACCGGATGGATGTCATTTCCGCACCCGTGCCAATCGTCGCGCGGGCAAGTGGGCGTCCGCAGTTTGGCCTCAAACCTGCGACGCGGAGCCAGAAGCGGGTTCTGGAAGCGAGACGCAGAATCTCGGAAAGCAGACTGGGACCGTGCAGAAGGGCCTCGTTTTGCGCGAGGCCTTTCACGGCGACCGTGCCCGAGACGATCGGCGTCAGTGTGTGCCGGTCCGGGGTGCCGGCTTGCCGGTGAGTGCCGACAGCAGCTGCGCTTCCAGTTCTGCAACACGGGCTTTCAGCAAACCGAGTTCATCCATGTGCGGTGGTGTGGGCGGTGCGTAGCGCTCGGCGCACAGGCGCTCGATACGGGCAAACTCTTCGCGCTCTTCGGCCGACTCTTCATACGTTTGCTGGGTGTCGATCATGGCGAAGCTCCTCTCGTGTTGACGCTGCTCGGACGGCAGTCGTTCCGGTTGATGAGACCGTACGGCGTTGCGAGCCTCGTGTGGTGGGGCAGAACGCTCCAACGGCCGATTCGAGGCGACCAATGGCCGGGCAGTTGGCGGGAGGGATTGCGCTATGTGTGGTGGCCTCACAGATGGATTGCCGTTTGCGAATGGCGTGGGCCTGTTGCCTGACCCGGCCTGCCGCAGCTTCCCCGTGGCGGGTTCTGTCGTCGCTGCGCGGAGTCGGCGGGCGGCTGTGAAAAGGCCCGCACGGTGGCGGGCCTGGATGTCGCTTGCGCTGGCGTCGTCGTGGATCAGTTCGCGGGATACTTCCGGAACCAGCCGGCGAAGGTGCCGGTGGCGCGTGCCAGGGCATCGGTGGCGGCTTCGCTATACGCCTGGTTGTTGGTGTTGGCGGCGTTGGCGGATTTGCTCCTGGCCGGGCCACCGGCGTTGGCGAGTCCCATGCCTTTGCCGATCGCATCGAAGATGCCCTTGGCGCCGGAGTTGTCTTCCTCTTTCAGTTTCTCCAGCGTGGCGAACCCGATCTCGCTGACGATGGGCTGCTGCAGCGACACCGTAGCGTCGTCGCCCTTGGTGACGATTCCGGAGTGGGCTTTTTCGGCGCGGGTGATGTTGCTGGAGAACGCACCGACACTCATCGCCAGCGTGGCACCGACTTCGGCTTCACGCGCGAGAAAGCCGGAACGGTTGCCGCTGCTGCTCATCTGCGCGAAGTCGACCACGATCAGGGGGTTCACCAGAATGGCCTGCAACTGCTCCGAGGCGGTGGCGAAACTGCGCGTGTTGTGCTGCTTGAATGGCCCCTTGTCGCCCCAGACGGGATCGACGTGGGTAAACCACAACGGCATGCCGGTGGGCGAGAACGCCACACCTGTCTGCTTGCCGTAGCCCAGCGTCACTTCCTTGGTGTAGGGAGCGCCTGAGGCCACTTCCACCTGCGACAGGAAGGCTTGCAGCTCGGACTGCGGCACCACGTCGCGACCGGCCAATGCCAGCTGTGCGAGGAAGCTGGCGTAGGCCTGATCGGTGATCGCCTGCAGCGTGGCGTTGTCGACGCCGGTGAGTGCCACGTCCATGCGTGCATTGGCACCGCTGCGGTCGGTACCACCGAAGTAGCTGGCACGCACCTGCGCCTTGATGCTGTTGTCGGTGATG
>JBEBWZ010000188.1:0-5277 GCA_040391865.1 Solimonas flava | reverse complement strand
GTGGGCGGGGATAGCGAACCGCAGCGACACCGCAACCGCAATCTCGCGCAAAGGACGCAAAGCCGTACTCCCTCGCCACTCGATGAGGGGAGAGGGTTGGAGTGAGGGGCTGCTTGATCGAGTGGTGCGATGAGCGTCGCGCCCCGACACCGTCCCACTCCCCGCCAGCGGGGGGGGGGCATTGATGTTGTTTTTAATCGTGGCGTCCTTTGCGTTCTTGGCGCGAGACAGCTTTTCCGTAATGGCTTTCATGACGGTCTCCTCCTCAGAAACGCTTCAGGATGGACAGGCCGATCAGGCGTGGGTCCAGCGTGAAGATGTTGGTGGTCAATCCCGTGTCGTCGGAATTGAGGAAAGAACCGGTGATCGGTGTGTCGTTGAAGGCGTTCTTTACGTACAGCTCGATCTTCAGATCCCAGTCCGCTTTCTCTGCCCACAGCGAGAAATTGGTACTGCTCCAGTCGCGCAACCGGTCGTATTCGGTGTTGTAGACGCGGGCGTAGGACTTGTCCTGCCAGTACCAGTCCACGCGGCCGGTCAGATCCCAGGCGCCCGGCAACTGGAAGGTGTACTGCGTGCCCAGCGACACGGTGAAGCGCGGTGCGTTCGGCAACTCATGGCCACCGATATCGGCGAAGAAGCCAGCGCCGCCATTGGGTGCGTAGCCAGCGCGATAGCTGTTCGGTGACGGCTGATCTCCCAACACCGTGCCTGCAGGACAAAAACCACTGACGCCCTGCACGATGCCAGACGGTGTGTTGCCGTAAATGCCGGCACTCACCTGCTTCGCCACCAGATCGGCCGGCGCGATGCAATTGGAGGCCTGCGCGGCATTGGGTTTGACCACCACCCAGTCGTCAAAGGCGAGGAACGCCTGGCCCGCCGGTGCGGTGAGTCCGGCAACGTAGTCTTCCTGCGCGACGGGGGTCGCGTCGGGATCGTAGGCCGGATTCGCCATTTCGGTAATAAAGAACTGCTTGCCACCCTGTGCGCGGTCCATCAGGTCGATGGACCGCTCCCCGTCGGCGAGGCGTGTATGCAGGTAGCCGATCGCGACATTGCTCAGCCAGTTCAACGTCGGCGCCACCACCACTTCCAGTTCCGCGCCGAAAATCTTGGCGTCGAAGTTCTCGTTGGACGCGCTGCGGTCGACGATCTTGGAAACCTGATAGTTCTCGTAGTCGTAGTAGAACGCGGTAGCGTTGACCGTGAGGCCACCGCCCAGAAAACTGTTCTTGGTGCCGACTTCGTAGGCATTGACGTATTCCGCTTCAAAGGTCTTTGGAGACACAGCACCCTGGGCTGCTGCAATGAAAATGCCGGCTGGTGGCGCGATGCCGGGCGGGTTGGCGCCGCCACCCTTATAGCCGCGCGCATAGGAGGCGTAGACCAAGGTCTCATCCGTGAACGGTAAATCCGGCATCCAGTCGATGACGAAGCGTCCGGTGGGCTCGCGCCAGGTCTGCACGATATCCGGGCTGGTCGGGTAGCCGATGCCACCCGGCGCGTTGCCGAGGACGCCGCAAAGTAATACCAGCCTGATGCAGGCTTCAGGGCCCGCCGTGGGGTCTCCGACGGACGGAACACTAGACAAAATGTATTCCCGGTAGTCCGCCAGCAGCGTCTGGCTCGGCGTCGGCGTGAACGTCTTGCGATCCCAGGTCATGCGCAGGCCCAGGGTAAGCTTGAGGCTGGGGGTGAGTTTCCAATAGCTCTCACCGAACACACCACCGGAGTTCAATTCATAGGGGTTGCGGCTGAGGAAGAAGTTGTGGCCATAGGGATTTGCGGCGACCTCGCTCAAACTGTCCTGCTGGATCGAGATGCAGCTCAGACCCAAGGTGGTGCAGCGATGATTCGGTCCCTTGAAGGGCGCCGACTGCGCCAGCGCGGTCAATACATTGGAGAAGAAGAAATAGTCGGCCGTGGTCTCGAAACGCGTGTAGTTGACGCCGAGGCTGAAGTTCCACATGCCATCGAAGTCCGACACCAGCTCGAACTGCTGATTGAACTGGTTGCTGTTGGACTGCGAGATATCCTGGGCCAGGAACGCACTGGAGCAGCCGAGCTGCGGATCGCAGAACACGCCGCCGGGCGCGAAGTCCACATACATGGGATGCATAGCGGGTCCGCCGATGTCGCTGAACAGTCCTGGGGATGCGGCGTAGCGGGTGAAGTCCTGCGTGGAGTACACCTCGTCCTGGGTGTAGACGGTGTAGGACGTCAGGCGCAGCGCGTTGGTCCACTGGAAGCCGAGCGTCAGATCGTAGAGATCCGCCGCAGCGCGGTACTGCGGCTCGATCGGGGAGTACACCGTGCGCAGGTCAGTGGACTGCCGCGCGCTGGAGAACACGTCAACGTTGGTGAGCAGTGTCGGCCCCCCACCAAAACCAGGAGTGAAGCCACCACCAGCGGGAATGGTGAACAGAAGCTCGTTGTTAACCCGCCCCACGGTGATGAACGGCGCCGCGTCGCCATTCGGCGTATCAAACGCGCCCGCGCTGTAGAGCGAACCGGGCAGACAGCCCTGATGTACCGTGCGACGGATGAACTGCGCTTGCAGAGCGGTTCTGGAATCGACATCGAGATTCGCGATGCGGTCCGGACCATTGTCGCGATGACACAGGTTCTTGGCACTGCGCAAGCGGTCGTCGTCTTCCTTGAACCGCTCCCAGGAGAAATTGACGTCGAAGCTGTCGGTAGGCCTCCAGCCCAGCGAGATACGGCTGGTGGACAGATCGCGGCCGTCGATGGGTTTGCCGTCGAATTCGTTGGTGACGTAGCCATCACGCACGGTGCTGGCGTAAGCGAGACGCAGCGCGAGCGAATCGTCATTGAGTGGCAGGTTGTAATGCCCGCGAATGCGCTGGGATGAGTAGTTGCCAGTCTCCAGCCTGACCTCGCCGGTGTGGACGCCGAACTCCGGCTTGGACGGAATCACGTTGATGACGCCGGCGTTGGCGTTGCGCCCGAACAGTGTGCCCTGCGGACCGCGCATCACTTCGACGCGCTCGATATCCAGGTACTCCTGCTCGAACAGGCGATTCACGATCAGCGTGGTGTTGTTGAAGCTCACCGCCACGCCGGGATCGGTGGTGGCGCTGATCGCCTGCGTACCGACGCCGCGAATCTGGAAGTTGTAGCCGCTGAAGTTGGTCTTGCTGAAGGTGACGTTGGGCACCGCCTTCAAGAGATCAAAGCCGCCTTCGATCTTCTGGTTGTCGAGGTCTTTCATGCTGAACGCGCTGATGGCGATCGGCACGTCCTGAATGCGCTCCTCGCGCTTCTGACCCGTGACGATGATTTCCTCGATGCCGCCGCGGCGTGTAGTTTCCACCGAGGATGTGGTGGATTCGCCGGTGAGGTTGACCCCGGGATCGGTCTCGGCATTGATGCCTCCCTCGGCAGCAGCCAGCGCTGCTGCTTCTGCGGGCGTGAGTGCCGCGCCCACTTGCCCGCCTTGTCTCGCCGCATCCGCTGCACGGCGCAGCACGAAAGTCTGTTCGTTGATGCTGACGCCGACGATGCCGGTGCCGTTCAACAGTTGCGTCAGCGCCTCGCCCGGCGTCATGGCCCCGGAGACGGCGGGCGTCTGGATGTTTTCCGCAAGTGACGGTTCGTAAAGGATGCGCAAGCCGCTTTGTTCGCCGAAGCGTTCGATGGCATCGGCCAAGGAGCTGGCGGGGATCTCAAATTGCGCGGTGGCGGCAACTTGCTCGGCTGCTGCCTGTGCCCACGCCGGTGTCGTGGTGAGCGGCAAGGTCAATGCTTGTGCGGCAAACGCCGCCATCGCACTCCACAACAGGGTTTGACCGGCCTGCCTTGCAGCCGCCAACCGGGTACGACGGCCATCACTGGCCGTTGGATCTTTCCTCATCTGCTTCTCTCCCTTTCGCATGTGCCTGTGGCGGCTGTCTCCGGATGGCGCCGGATGCCTTCAGTGCTATGAGAATTAAGATGCAGCGACCCTGGAAAACCCCACCATACGCCGGGCGCGGGATTGGGGATTCGGGATTGGGGATTCGGGATTCGGGATTGGTGCGCGCCGGTGCGGGGGGCGCTATGTGGTGCCGGTGTCTGCCCGGAGGTCTGTGTTGGCTCCTATTGCCAAGGGTTCTCGAAACCCACGTGATGTTTCCGAGCGGGATCATTTGATGTGGCTCGGCGGAATGAATCAAATTTGATCCCGATAAGATGCACTCATGATCCCGATCTGTTACATTTTATTTCGAATTGGCTTTAGGAGCCCGCCATGAACCCGCTCGGGAGCACACCGACCACTGTCCGTAGTCCCGCCAATATCGGCGCGCTCGTGCGCCGGCGACGGATGGAACTGCGCATGACCCAGCAGGATCTCGCCAGCATGGTGGGGACAAGCCGGCGCTTTATCGGCGAGCTGGAGGACGGCAAGGAAACCGCCCAGATCGGCAAGGTCCTCGGGGTTCTTTCCAACCTCGGCATCGCCCTGACGGCAGTGACCTCATGAGAACCCTCGACGTCTACCGCGATGGTGATCTCGTGGGCCAACTGCGCGACGACAACGGCGATGTCGAGTTTGAATACCTGCCCGACAGCGCCGACCCTCCGCCCCGGCCGATCTCCGCTTCCCTGCCACTCGAACCGCGGCTGCATCGCGGCGCATTGGCCGCCAACTTCTTCGGCAACCTGCTGCCGGAAGGCGCAGCGCGCGACGCCCTGGCTCGACACTACAAGGTCGACAACTCGGACGACGTCGGTTTCCTCACCGCCATCGGTGCCGAGTGCGCCGGCGCGCTGGCCGTCGTGCCTGCGGGGGCGCCGCTGTTGTCAGAGGACGCACCTTTCTGGGACCGGTACTCGGTGATCGCCGACGAGTATGAGTTCGGTCAGTTCATCAGCGCCTTGCTCGCTGCGCCCAACGCCATGTTCAAGGGCGAACGCACGCGCCTGTCGCTTGCCGGTGCGCAGAGCAAGACCGCGATCGCCCGCTTTCACGGTGATGCCCGCATCTTCCGCCCGAAGACGGGCGCGGCGTCGACCCACATCATCAAGTTCGGCGACGAGCCTGGCCAGGAGCGCTTCGAGGGCATTGTCTATAACGAGTTCTACTGCTCGCGTCTGGCACGCGCCTGCGGTATCAGCATTCGGGAGGTGGAGCTGTTGCCCTACTGCACCTTTCGCGGCGGGCCGCTGCTGCATGCCTTCTGCATCGAACGGCACGACCGCAAGCTGCGCATCCACCATCACCCGGAGGCCCCCCTCCACCATGTGGACCGGCTCCACCAGGAAGACTTCTGC
>JBEBWZ010000187.1:0-5314 GCA_040391865.1 Solimonas flava | reverse complement strand
TCGCCGATGCCGATGGTGCCGTGGTTGTGCAGGCCGATGATGTCGCCGGGAAAAGCCTCCTCCACCGACTCGCGATCCGCGGCCATGAACACCAGCGCGTGACTGACCCGCACCGGTCCGTTGAGACGGACGCTGTGCAGGTTCATGCCCTTGCGATAGATGCCAGAACAGACACGCAGGAACGCCACGCGGTCGCGGTGCTTGGGGTCCATGTTCGCCTGGATCTTGAACACGAAGCCGGTGAATTTCTCCTCGGTCGGCTGCACGTCGCGCACGTCGCTGTGCCGCGACTGCGGCGGCGGTGCCCATTCGGTAAAGCCGTTCAGCAACTCACGCACGCCGAAGTTGTTGATCGCTGCACCGAAGAACACCGGCGTCAGTTTGGCCGCACGATAGTCTTCGATATTGAATTCATTGCCGGCCATCTGCAGCAGATCGATCTCGTCACGCAGCTGGCGATAGACCTGGCCGAAGCGGGCTTCGAGCCCCGGCGCATCGAGGCCGTCGATGGTCTCGATCTCGGAAATGCGGTGCTTGTCGCCGGTGTACAGATAGAAGCGGTCTTCCAGCAGGTGGTAGACGCCCTTGAAGTCGCGACCCATGCCCAGCGGCCAGGTGATCGGCGTGCACTGCAGCCCGAGCACCTTCTCCACTTCATCGATCAGATCCAGCGGCGGTCGGCCCTCGCGGTCGAGCTTGTTGATGAAGGTGACGATCGGCGTGTCGCGCAGCCGGCAGACTTCCATCAGCTTGATCGTGCGGTGTTCGACGCCCTTGGCCGCGTCGATCACCATCAGCGCACTGTCCACCGCCGTCAGCGTGCGATAGGTGTCCTCGGAAAAGTCTTCGTGGCCCGGCGTATCGAGCAGATTGACGATCTTGCCGTTGTACGGAAACTGCATCACCGAGGTGGTGATCGAGATGCCGCGCTGCTGTTCCAGCGCCATCCAGTCGGACGTCGCATGACGCGTCGCCTTGCGGCCCTTGACGGTACCCGCCAGCTGGATCGCACCGCCGAACAGCAACAGCTTCTCCGTCAGCGTGGTCTTGCCCGCGTCGGGATGCGAAATGATGGCGAACGTGCGGCGCAGCGCTGCGCGCTCGGCGATGATGCTCATGGGGGAACCTCCGGAAGGCGCGCATTTTAGCGGACCCGCCTGCCGTCGGGGCGGGCTTGCCGTTACTATTCACGCACCGCCCGCCCGGCGTGCCCCTCAACGGTCCCCCCAATGCTCAAGCCTTCCGCGTTTTCGTCGCTGCGCAACGCAGCTGTGGCGATCCTGTTCCTGGTCACCTTGAGCGGCTGCGGCGGCTCCGATCAGGGACGTGGCACCGGGCCGGTCCCGGTGATCGGCGGCACCGAATATCACCGCATCGTCACCGTCGACGGTCGCGACCACGACTATTACCTGTACGTGCCGGCGACCCGGCTCGGCGACGACGATGTGCCGCTGGTGCTGTCGCTGCACGGCGGCGGCAGCAATGCGGTCGAACAGGAATTGCTCACCCGGCTGCGGGTCAAGGCGGTGCAGGCCGATTTCGCGGTGCTCACCCCCAATGGCTACTACCACGGCTGGAATGCCGGCAGCTGCTGCGTGACCGGCGTCGATCACGTCAAGGTGATCAACGCGATGCTCGATGACGCCAGCGCTCTCAACCCGTTCTCGGTCGACCAGAACCGCATCTTTGCCCTGGGCCATTCCAACGGCGGCATGATGACTTACCGCCTGGCCTGCGAGCTGTCGGACCGCATCGCCGCGATCGCGTCCAATGCCGCGGTGATGATGGACCACGTCGCCAGCACACCGCCGGTTCAGGTGTTCAACTGCCAGCCCGGCCGCCCGGTGCCGGTACTCGCGATCTTCGGCACCGCCGACCGTTGCACGCCATACGAAGGCGGCGCCAGTGCCGGTGTCGACGTCGGGCCACGCCCGGCGGCCAGCGAAACCATCGATTTCTGGCGCAGCAACAACGGCTGCAGCGCCCTGCTGCCGACCCGTGAAACGATGGGTGCCGCCACCTGCACCAACTACGGTCTACTGTGCCAGGGCGGTGCCGACGTGCAGCTGTGCACCATCGAAGGTGGCGGTCACGTCTGGCCCGGCACCGGCGCCAACCCGGGTGGCGAGGCCTGCGGCGGCAGCGGCAGTACCGATCTCCAGGCCAACGACCGCATCTGGGATTTCTTCAAGGCCCACCCGATGCGCTGAGCGCATGCATGCCGGTGCCCGGCCTCAGCGCCAGGGCACCGACATGCGCCAGTGGATCGCCGTATCGTCCTCGTACCAAGCCGCCGAGGCCGCACGTGCACGCTGCCACTGGTAGGACAGTTCCATCGTCGGCAGCGCCCCGGGCCATAGTCCGGCTGCCCAGCGCGACAGATCCAGCGACAGTGCAAGGTCATCGCTGCGCACCCCGGCTTCCGGCACGAACCACAGCCGGTCGCCATTGCTCCAGCGCGCCACCAGCGCCAGTGCGCGCAGCTCGCGGCGAAGGCGCGCGTCGGCCACCCAGGCCGCACCGTCGTCGAGACCCGGCACCGCCGGTGGCCGCCGCCAGGCGATGCTGGCCCTGGCATCCCAGTCACCCAGGGTTTGTTCATGCTGCATCTGCAGTTCGTAGGCGGACGACAACGGCGCGACATGGCCTAGTTCATAACCGGCGGCCTGGGTCGGTTCGATCACCTGCGCCCGCAGGGCGGCGCGGCGCAGTTCGTCGCTCCACTGCAAGGCGGCCGACCAGGTATGGGCATCCAGCGGCATGGGCGCGTCATCCGGCAAGCGCACACTGCAGGAGCGACCGCCCACGCGCAGCGCCAGCCCCTCCGAGACTGACCGCAGCGGTACCTTCACCGCACCATCGACCGGACAGTCCAGCGCCAGGCGCGGATCGAGCTGACTGCCCTGCTGCATCCAGTTCAGCTGGAAGGCGGCATACGACGGCTCCCATTGCAGCCTCATCGCCTGCTGCACCTCCTGGGTCGCGCTGCCGATCAGCCATCGATCCTGCTGGCGATAGCGCAGGCTCAGCAACAGCGGCGCACCGGACAGCTCCGGCAAGCGCAGGCGCGCTTCCTGTCCCAGCGACTGCGCACCCACGCTCTGCGGCAGGGTTTTCCGGTTCCAGCGCGCGGCGTCCGCAGGGTTCAGCACATCGCCGGGCGTCAGCGAATAGTCGGCGTGCAGGCTCAACAGCGATTCCAGTGCCTGCAGCGACACCTTGCTGGAAAACAACGGCGCTGCGCTGTCACTGAAAAACGGCACCGCACCGTCGACACTGAGATTGGCCGACGCCAGCGACGGCAGCGCCACCGCCTGATTCCAGCCACGGTCGCTCGCCACCGATGCGGCCCGGGACTCGCGCACTGGCGCGGTCGTGCACGCGCTTGCCGCCAACGCGGCAATCACGATCATCGATTTCACAGCCACAGGAAACTTGTACACGACAGCACTCGGGGGCGGGGGGCCTGCGTGAAGCAGGCAGTCTACAGACCACCGTGATCGCGCAGGGGTTCAGCGCGATGGATGGCTCCGTGCCCGGCTCAGCACCGCGTCCCCAGCACGATGTCGCGCTCGCGCAGCTGGCGGAAGATCGCGGCCCCGGCGTCGATCACGCTCTGCGGCTGCGGATGCTGCATTTCCTCGGCGATGGCGCGCAGCAGCGCCGTGCCATTGCGCTCGGGCGCCGTCGCCATCAGCGCCATCAGCCGCGCGGTCACCGCATTGATCTCGAGAAAGCGCACCCGCTCCTCGCGATCACGATTGACGATCAGATAGGTCGGTGCCGGATCCGGCTGTTGCGGCTGAAACGACGGTCCGATGCGCTGCACCGGGAAATCGTAGGCCAGCGTCCAGGCCAGCGGCGACAGCAGCGGCACCCCGCACAGCAGGTCGCCTGCCGCATCGGCCTGCGCCAGCGGCAGCGACAGCGGCGAGATCGACAGCGCCAGCTCCACCCATTCGTAATGCGCCAGCTGCTGCAGAAACGGTGCATCGCCGACTCGCTCGCCGCGCGTCTGCTCCAGATAGCGCAGGAATTCTTCCGGCAGTCGATGAAACTGCGGCGCCAGCGCCTGATGATGCGCATAGAAATCGCGTACCAGCGCCGACCACGATGCCTCCGTCAGCAGGGCCCGCAGCACCGGAAATGCCGCCGCCAGACACTGCTCGACGTTGTTGAAGAACAACTCGCGATAAATCTTCAACCGGCGCGGCTCGATCCCCTGCGGCGCCGGCTGTCGCTCCGGGTCACGCAGGTGCGCGGCAAACCGCAGCTGCAACTGCTGAAACTGCGGTCGTGCCTCAGCCATGCCGTACCACCGCCGGCAGCGCGTGCCGCTGCTGCGCCCCACGAATGGCCCGTACCTCGTGCAGCAATTCCGGCAGCGCCGGAATGTTGAAGTCACGCTCCAGCAGCGTCGGCAGCACCCCGAAGCGCGCGTATGCCTGATCGAGCAGGGCCCACACCGGATCGGCCACGGCGGCACCATGGGTATCGACGCGCAGATCCTCGGCCTCCACGTAATGACCGGCGATATGCGCGTAACGGATGCGGGCGCCAGGCAGACCGGCCATGAAGCTCAACGGATCGTAGCGATGGTTGATGCTGTTGACGTAGACATTGTTGACGTCGAGCAGCAGATCGCAGTCGGCCCGCTCCAGCACCGCATTGATGAACTGCAGCTCGCTGAGCTCCGTCGCCAGCGTCGCGTAGTAGCTGACATTCTCCAGCGCGATGCGCCGCTCCAGAATGTCCTGCACGCAGCGCACGCGTGCCGCCATGTATTCCACCGCCTCGGCGGTGAACGGCATCGGCATCAGATCGTACAGATGCCCGCCGTCCGAGCAGTAGCTCAGGTGCTCGCTGTAATCGGCGATCCCATGCGCATCGAGAAACGCCTTCAGCTCGTGGACGAACTCCAGATCCAGCGGCGCCGGGCTGCCGATCGACAGCGACAGGCCGTGGGTGGTGAACGGATGGCGCTCGCTGAGTGCGCGGAACTGCCGCCCCAGGCGCCCGCCGATGCGCATCCAGTTTTCGGGGGCCACCTCGAGAAAACCGACCTCGTCGGGAAACTGTGCCGTCAGCGGTGCCAGCAACTCGCGGCGCAGGCCGAGACCGGCCCCCCGCAGGTGCGGGCTGAGCCGCGAGGTCTGCCGCTGCGACACGACCGCCGGCGCGGCAAGGCCGGCGGTCGTGCTCGGGCTTACGGGGTCTTCTTCTCGCCGCACTTGTGCTCGCCAGCCTTCGACTCCGGCTTCTTCTCGCCGCACTGGCCTTCGCCACACTTGTGTTCGCCGGTCTTCGCCGCCTT
>JBEBWZ010000186.1:0-5320 GCA_040391865.1 Solimonas flava | reverse complement strand
GCTTCGTGGCCGAGCGCGACGATGCCATCGCACCAGTCCTGCACCGCAAGGGCGTCTGCCGCACTGCGGATCTCGGCCAGGCAACGGTCCTGAGGGCGCAGCGCCAGCTGCTGACGCAGGGCCTGCAGTGAATCGGCAGCACCGGCCAGGATGAGGGTGACCACACGTTCGCCGGCACCGGCCAGCAGCTCGCGGGCCGTCGCCGCCTGTGCTGCGGTGACGCGCAGCCCGATCGCGCCGGCACCACCGTCGAGCAGCTGCGTGAAGTTCGCGGCGATGCGCTCGGCGTCGTGTGCAAACTCCAGATCCAGCAGACCCGTACCGCCATTGCGGCTGACGGCCACGGCAATGCCGGCATGGGGCAGATCTGCCGGTGCCAGGCCCAGAACTTCAAAATTCGTCACGTTCCCCACTCCTGCCACCGCAGCGGTCTCCCCCGCGCTGGCTGCTTACTTCTTGCGGCCTTCCAGGAAAGGCACTTCGAGAACCTTGTCGTGCACGATCGGGCCATGGCCGAAGAAGCCACCCTCGCCGAAGCACTCACCGTGGTCCGCGGTAATGATGAAATGTGTGCCGGTCGGCGCCTTGCTGATCAGTTCATCCAGCACGCTGTCCACGTACTCGACGCACTTGCTCTGCTGCTGATGCAGCATCTTCATCTGATCGTCGTCGAAAAACTGGTCATCGGTCTGCTTTCCGAACTCATCGTCCATGCGCTTGAACACACCGTGGACCCCGGAGATATGCGGCAGGCTCTTGGGCTCCAGCATGTACGGATAGTGCGTTTCGCCGAGGTTCAGAAAAAACATCTGCGGTTCGTCGTCGTAGAACTCGATTTCTTCGACCATGCCGGCGAAATCGCTGTGATTCGCCATCAGCTTGTAATCGTCGAAATGCTTGTTCAGGTGCGAGGCCGGGTTCAGCACCGGCATCGAGACCCGCGCCACGGTGCGATAGCCGTTGTCTTGCAGGACTTTCGGCAGCGACAGCTGCGGCACGAAGCTCTTGAACGCCAGACCGTCGATGCCGAGGCGGTCGACCCACTTCGCGAAGTCCTTCTTGTAGACCTCGGACGCAAACACCCCCTGCGGGTTGTCGTGCGGCACCATGCCCATCAGGTAGGTGTAGTGCGAGGGCGATGTCCACGAAGCGTACGAGTAGCGGCGCTGGCCCTCGCCGATACGATCCATGTTCGGACGTTTTGCCGACAGATAGCTGTCGAAACGACAGCTGTCCATGATGATGTAGACCAGATGGTTGCTCATGAGCCTGTTGGGGATGACGCGACGGGTTGCGGTCCGGCGTGGCCGGCGCATCGACCCGCCCGCGCGGAGTTGGGGGCGAATTATGCCTGCCGGCACCTTATCTTATGTATGCGGCAGCACTGACAGGGATAGCTAACATAGTATTGCGTGGCAAAACAATCGGATTTCTACCCGACAGAAGCCTGACAGCCTCGCGGTGCCGACCAAGGGGTGCGGCCAGCCCTCAGGCGGTCGCCGCCACCGTGAACAGCTGCCGATCCTCCAGTCGCAGTGCGGTCATGGCGCCGCCCCAGACATAGCCGCTGTCCAGACTGAATACCTCGTGCTCGGGCCAGAGCACACGTCCGATGCTCGACCAGTGGCCGAACAGGATGGTGGTGCCGATGCTGCGGCGCCCAGGCACCGTGAACCAGGGCAGCCAGCCTTCGGGCTGGGTGCCGGGCGTGCCTTTCTGCCGGAACTCGAAGTAGCCGTCGGCGCTGCAGTACCGCGCCCGCGTCAAACAATTGACACTGAACCGCAGCCGTTCCGCACCGTGCAGGGACTCGGACCAGTGGTCCGGCTGGTTGCCATACATCTCGGGCAGGAACGCATCCAGCAATGCGTCGTCGCGCAACACGGTCTCGACTTCGTGCGCCAGCCGCAGGGCGTCGGCGACGCTCCACTGCGGTGCCAAGCCGGCGTGGATCAGCAGCGCGCTACTGGTGGTGTCGCGATAGGCCAGCGGTTGCTGCCGCAACCAGTGCATCAGTTCGCGCGCATCCGGTGCGGCCAGTACCTCGGCCAGATCCGCCGTGGCAGGCTTGCGCGCCTTACCACGGAACAGCGCCAGCAGATGCAGATCGTGATTGCCGAGTACCGTGGTCGCAGCAGCGCCCAGCGACTTGATCCAGCGCAAGCAGCCCAGTGAATCGGGGCCGCGAGCCACGAGGTCGCCAGTCAGCAGCAGGCGATCATGAGCCGGATCGAAACCGACCTCGGCCATCAAGCGCTGCAGCGGCTCCAGGCAACCTTGCAGATCGCCGACGACATAGGTGGACATGAGTGAATCGGGATGAGTGGATGCGAATGAGGGGATCGACGGAACGTCAACGGATGAACGGTAGCAAACAGACTTGCGGCGAGCTTTGACGGTTTCCTGACGCCTGTCCATAGTATCTACACGGTCACCGTTGGCCTTATTCAAGCAAAGTCAGGAGTCACCCATGATGAATTCCATTTCCAAGTTTCTGCGTGATGAAGAAGGCGCCAGCGCTGTTGAGTACGGTCTGATTGTCGGGCTGATCGCCATCGCGCTGATCGTTGTACTTCAGCTGGTCGCTGGTGACGATGGTCTTGGCGGACTGTTCACTCGGGTGGCGACTGCGCTCAGCACGGCCGGCAACTAAGGACAATCGAGTTACTGGGGTCAGGTGCGATGTGAGTCGCCCTGGCCCCAACTATTTTAATCTGCCATGTGCGCGCAACAGCTCGATCCTATTCTGATTGTCGCATTGGTGGGCTGGATCCTGGCGCTGGCGCTGGACGATATCCGCCATCGACGGGTTCGCAACTGGGCATTGCTGCCGGTGCTGGGCTTCGCATTGGCGGCGCGCATTTCCGGCGGCTGGCCCGGTTGTGAACTGTCGCTGTGGGATGGTTTGCTGGGCATGGGCCTCGGTCTGGTGTTCTGGTTGCCGGGCTACGTGCTGAAGCGGTCCGGTGCCGGCGACGTCAAGCTGGCGATGGTCATCGGTCTGGTGCTCGGCGCAACGCGAGCTTTCGAGGCCAACCTGATAGGCTTCCTGGTTCTGGGAGCACAGGCGCTGCTGTTCTATGCGCTGGGACGCAAGGGTACGCGGATGCCGGCGGTTCCCGCGTTGGCGATCGGCTTCATCGCGGCATTGCTGGGCGGCCCATGGCTGCTTGATTGATAGTGGGTTTGCTGGGGGACGGGGTGGAAAAATCACAGTCGACGATCGGATCGCGCAGGCGCCAGTGGGGTGCGGCGGCGGTTGAGTTCGCGCTGGTGTTTCCGATCCTGTTCATGTTGATGTACGGAATCGTGGTGTACGCCTATGTGTTCGTGGTGCAGCAGAGCTTGCACTACGCGGCGCAGGAGGCGGCCGAAGCGGCGGTCAAGGTCAGTAACAATGCCGGCAATGCCGATGCACTGCGTGCGTCGCATGCCCGCCTGACGGCCGCGCGGGTGTTGCGCTGGATGCCGGCGAATCAGCAACAGCGGGTGATCGGTGACAGCAGCGGCAGTGCGGTGCGGGTGGAGCAGCAGGCACCGGGCTGCGCCTGGTGTCCGCCGGACAGTCACGGCTTCAGGGTCACGCTGGAGTTCAAAGTCAATGAGCCCAGCTGGCTGTTTCCGGTGCTGAATCTGCCGCTGGTCGGCGCGGTGCCACCGTTGCCGGAAGTATTGCGTGCTTCTGCCGTTGTGCGCATATGAAATCAGGCAGGCTACAGGCAACTGGCAGTTTGAGTCAGTGGGGCAAGGTACAGATGCCGTTCGAATCAAGTGATGGTCTAGGGAGTCCAGCATGAGCAGCACGATGCTCAAGGTGGTGGCAGTGGTATCGGTCCTGTTGGCGGTGATCCTTGCGGTCGTCGGCTATCAGGTGAGCAAGGGCTACGCGAAGAAGGCCGAGGTGGTGCAGCAACAGACGCGCCAGCAGGAGGTCAAGCAGACCCTGGCCGTGGTCGCGATCAAGCCGCTGGCCGCGTACAAGCCGATTCCCCGGGATGCGGTGGCGCTGGTGCCGGTGTCGATCCAGCCCGCCGATCCTTACAGCAACCCTGAAGATGTGGTCAACAAGGTGCCGCTGGTCGATATCGACGCCGGCGCGCCCGTGACCCAGCGTTACTTCAAGGAAGGCAACATGCTGGCGCGGATCATTCCCGCCGGACATCAGGCGGTCTCGGTCGAGATCAACGATGTGGTCGCGGTCGGTAGCTTCGTGCGGCCGGGCGACATCGTCGACCTGCTGCTGTTCCTGCGCGGCGGTTCCGGTGTCGAGCAGCCGCAATCGCGGGTGCTGCTGGAGAACGTTCGGCTGCTGGCCTATGAGGATCGGATCATCGATCGGCCCGAAGGTCTGAAGGATGAAGAGAAGGCGCAGCAGCGGCGGACCCGTACCGCCGTGCTGTCGGTGCCGGAAAAGGACACCACCAAGCTGATGCTGGGTGTCAGTCTCGGCGAGCTAAGGCTGGCCTTGCACAGCCAGGCCGTGGAAGCGGCAGCCGAAACGCCGGTCACCGCCGATGGCCTACCGCTGTCGCCGCAGGCGCAGGCCGCCGTCGAGGCGCGCAAGGTGCCGGAGAAAGCCATTTCGCTGGAGCAGCTGGCGCGGATCAAGCCGCCGCCGGCGCAGGTGAAGCGGGCGCCGCCGCGCCCGACCGTGGAAGTGATCCGCGGTGCCCAGCGTGAAACCGTGACGACCAAATGAGCAAGGCGCCCTCCATGAACTCTATGATGATCCGTGCGCTCTGTGCCGCCGTGGTGTTGACGGCACCGACCCTGGCTTCCGCGCAGGCCACACGTTCCCATGCTGCGCTGCCCGGCGCCGTGTACGCCCCGCAGACGAGCGCAGCGCAGGCTGCGGCGGTGGCACCGGCCAGTGTGTTACTGGTGGAGCAGGGCACGCACAAATTGCACCGTGCCAACGGTGATGTGGCGCGCGTTGCGGTCGGCAGTGCCGACATCGCCGACGTGACCATCGTCAACCGGCGTGAAGTGCTGGTCAGCGGCAAGCAGCTGGGCGTGACCAGCCTGATGATGTGGATCAAGGGCGAGAGCGCGCCGCGTGAATATCGGGTGCGTGTCGGTGCGGTCAAGGATCCCCTGCGCAATGCGCAGCCTGATCCGGAGCTGGCCGGTGCCGTGATCGACCAGGGCCGCGGTCTCGAAGGCCGCTTGCCGAATCTGATGGCTTACCGCAACGCCAACCTCGCGGCGCAGACGCCAAAGGCCGGGCAGATCAGCGATCGCAGTGCGGTGAATCTCGATACGCAGGTGATGACCGAGGTGCGGATCGCGGAGGTCAGTCGCCGCACGTTGCAGCGCTACG
>JBEBWZ010000185.1:0-5392 GCA_040391865.1 Solimonas flava | reverse complement strand
GCAGTTGAACGCGCTCCGGCCGGTCTGCGAGCGCCCGGAGCGCGACGTTCAGACGTGCTTCTTGTGTGTGTCTTCCTCGTAGCCGTAAGTGCGCTTGGCTTGCAGGTCGCCGAAGGCCACCGCTTTCTTGCTACCGCCCGGCGTCAGCTCCGGCACGAACGGCATGCCGCGGTTCAGTGACTGCCGGTCGCCCGGATGACGCGGCTCGAAACGGCCGGCGGAATCCACGCGGAAGCCCAGCAGCGACAGCACTTCCGGCGGCAGCGATTCGTAGACGTCCTGATGCAGGCTCTGCACGATGTCGTCCATCGGCCGCATCCACGACTGGTTCCACAACAAGGTGAACGAGTAGCGCACCGTGTCCGAGGTCGAATGACCGGACTGATGCCAGGTACGGCTCTCGAACAGGATCACGTCGCCGGCCTTGCACACCACCGGCACCGTGTTGATCGGCTCCGGATTGATCGGCGTGCCGTTCGGGCCCAGCGCGGTCTTCGGGTACACGCCCCACTTGTGGCTGCGCGGCACCACGCGGGTGGCGCCCATTTCCTCGGTGAAGTCGGTGAGGCAGACCATCATGTTGAGATAGACCGGCGTCGGCGTCGGGAACGGCACGAACTGCTGGTCGGTGTGGATCACCATCGGCGTCGCGCCCTTCTTCACGATCAGGCCGGTCATGCTCGACAGCATCATCGGGTAGTTGCGGAAGCAGTGCTTGGCATACTCGTGCAGCACCGGATTCATCACGCCGAGATCGATGAACACCCGGCCCTTGTTGATCAGCATCGGAATGCCCTGCCAGCACGGCGGCGCCGGACCGTCGGTCTCGCGACCGATCCAGGTCTGGCTGGTCGAACTCTGGTCGCTGAACTGGCCCACGCCCTGCTCGCCTTCCTGCTGCGCCTGCTCCTTCAGTCGCGCCAGCATCTGCGCAACCTGCTCGGCATTGAACAGGCCGCGGTGCACCGCCAGACCATACTCATCGAGATTGCGCTTGTTCTGCTCGACATCGGCACTGGCCTCCGGCAGATCCAGGCTGTAGGCGGACGGCATCTGCGTTGCAAATGACATGCTCATGTCTCTCTCCATCATCCTTTCGCATCGCGGGCCTGCGCTGTCGCAGGCCCGCAGGTTCTGTTGTTGATCGAATCAGGCCGCGGCGTACTGGGCCGCATCGGCGATCGCCGCCGCCTGCGCCTTGGCCACATCCAGCTTGTACAGCTTGGCCGCATTGCCGCCGAGGATCGCGGCACGGTCTTCGGCCGAGATGTCGATGCCGTCGAAGATGCCCGCGATGACCTTCTGCGAATTCGGGAACGTTCCTTCGAGATGCGGATAGTCCGCCGCCCACATCAACGGCTTCACGCCAGTGATGCTGCGCGTCAGGATGCAGGCGCGATCGAACTGGAAGGTGCAGTTGACCTGACGCTTCACGAACTCGCTGGGCATCATCGACAGCTTCGGGCGCACGTAGAACTGATGCGCGTTGTAGACCTCGTCCATGCGCTCGCCGAGACCGGCCAGCCACGACGCACCGGCTTCCACCGTCACCATCTGCAGTTTCGGGAAGCGCTCCAGGGTGCCGCCGCAGACCATCTGGAATACCGCGCGCTGCGCCGAATTGCCGACCTCGACATAGTTGATCACCGCCGCCCCGGGACCCCGCTCGTAGACCGGCGACGAACCGGTGCCGACGTGCCAGGAGATGGGAATCTCCGCTTCCTGCGCCACCGCCCACAGGGCATCGAGTTCAGGGCTGTTGTACTTCAAGCCGTCCGGCAGCACGCAGGGCACCAGTGCCGAGCGATAACCCAGCTTGATGCAACGCTCCAGCTCCGCGACCGTTTCGGCGACGAAGCCCGGGGCCAGCGGCAGCACCGCGGTCGGCACGAAACGATGCGGATGCGCCTTGAAGGTTTCGATGCACCAGTCGTTGTAGATCCGGGTGCATTCCATCTTCAGCTGCTGATCCTCGATCAGCAGCGGCACGCCGCCGGAGGTCGGATAGATCACCTCGGCGGTGATGCCGTCCTGCGCCATGTCCTTCAGGCGCGGCCCCAGATCCGGCAGCACGCCGCCATGGCGTTCCTGGCCGTGATAGCCGTCGCCCATGTTCATGCGATGCACGATCTTGTTGTCGCAGATGATGTTGAGATAGCCGTCCTTCTTCTCGCCGCGCGGTCCGCGGTCCTTCATCGCCTGCGGCAGACGCTCGGCCCACAGGGTGCGCGGCTCGATCACGTGCGCATCCATGCTGAAAACGAAATCACTCATGCTGCTCTCCTCTTGCTCATGCCTGCGGGGTGTCGGCGAGACCTCCCGATGGGTTTGAAATCCACTTGCCGCGCGATGGCATCCGCGCGTACGCTGGATTCGATAGTGTGCTATTTAAAAATGCACGTCAAGCCACCCCGCAGCCCCAGGCCCGGATACACGGAAACCGTCATTTCTCCCTGTTTTCTGCCCCGCTCCAGTAGACTGCGCCGGGAGCAGAGCACGTGCCAGCGGCCCTGGACACGTTCCTTCAGACAATTACAAAACAGCCATGACCTCTACTGCGCGTCGCAGGAAGCCCGCCGTCGTTGCGCCTAAGCGCGCAACCCAACTGGTCGCCGCCATCGAAGACCGGATCGAGCGCGACCAACTGCCGCAGGGCGCCGTGCTGGGGACCGAAACGCAGCTGATGGCGCAATACAACGTCAGCCGCGAGACCCTGCGCAAAGCCGTCCGTGAACTCGAAGGCCATGGTGTCGCGGTGATGCGCCGCGGCGGCGGCGGCGGCGGCGGCGGTCTGTCGGTGGCGGCACCCGCCTCGCAAACCGCGGTGCGTGCGATTGCCACGCATCTGGAGTTTTCCAGCATCGGCTGGGCCGAGATCGTCGAAGCCCGCGCCCTGATCGATGTGCGCGCGGCGGAGCTGGCCAGCCGCAGCGTCGATGCCGCGAGTCTCGCGAGACTGCGTCAGCTCAGCGATGAGCTCGATCACGGTTCGCAGACCGTGCATGACATCGCCCGCCGTCATCTCGCCCTGCCCAGCGCGATCGCCGAGTCCGGCGGCAATCCGGTGGTGCAGTTGTTCACCCAGGCACTGAATCAGTGGACCGTCGACATCCTGCCGACAGAACTCGGCACGGCCGCACTGCGTGACCGTGAGATGCGCCGCGTCAACGACATCCTGCGGTCGCTGGTCGACGCCATTGCCAACGGCGATACCCCGGGTGCCGGTCAGGCCGCGCGTGCGTTCGCCGAACGCAGCCTCCAGGTTTCACATCTGCTCGAAGACCGTCGCCAGCGTGCGTCGATCGACGAATGGCTGACCACCGCACGCGGCGGCAGCGATGCCAAGCTTGCGCAACGGATCGCGCTGGTGATCGCCCGCGATCTCGCATCCCGCGACTGGCCCAGCGACCGCCTCGGCGACGAGGCCGGACTGATCCAGCGCTTCGGCATCAGCCGCGCGGTCCTGCGCGAAGCGATCCGTCTGCTCGAACTGCACGGCATCCTGCGTCCGCAACGCGGGCGCGGCGGCGGCCTGATGATCGGGCGGCCCAATGCCGAACACACCATTGCCTCCGCCAAACGCTATCTGCGACGCGCCAAGCTGCGCCCCATCGACTATCTGACGGTGCGCGACACGCTGGAATCCGGCGCGATCCATCTCGCGATCGAGCGCGCCGACGATCGCGCGATGGCCGCACTGCAGGCCAGCGGTGTGCTGATCGCCGAAGCCGACGACAGCGAGGTCATCGCACTGGCCATCGACTGGCACGGACAGCTCAGCGGCCTGGGGCGCAACCGCGCGCTGTCACTGCTGCTGCGCATCCTGTTTGCGCTGACCGAAGAGCCGCAGGCCAGTCTGCCCGCCGAGATTGCGCAGACCCTGCGCGACCGTCATCTCCGCCTCAGCCAGACCGTCAGCGCCCGCGACGAAGCTGCGGCACAGAAGGTCGCACAGGAGCACATCGGCTGGTTGCGTCATGTGCTCGACATCGGCCTCGGCTCACTGTCGGCAACGCCGGAGTCACGCCCCGCCGCTGCCGCAGTCGCCGCCAGCTGAAGACTGCCGATGGCCGTCGCCCGCAAGACCACGCGCGCATCCCCGTCGCGCAAGAGCGAACGCACCCAGGCAACGATCGTCGAAGCCGCCACCCGGGTGTTCGCCGCGCGCGGCTACGACGCCGCCGGCATGCGCGACATCGCCGCTGCGGCCAAGGTCAATCCGGCCTTGATCAACATCTACTTCGGCAGCAAGGCGGCGCTGTTCCGGCAGGTGGTCGATCGCGCGTTGAGCCATGCCGAAATGATCGAAGGCGATCTCGATCAGCTGGCCGAGCGCTGGGCCAGCTTCACCATCACCGGCATCAGCCGCGATCGCAAACGCATGCAGGCCTCGAAGCGCGCGCTGCAATTGCTGATGCGTTCCGCGGGCAGCGATACCGCACGACTGACCGTGCGCGACATCATCAGCGAGCAGATCGTGGACCGTGTCGCCGCACGCCTGCATGGCGCCCACGCCCAGGAACGCGCGGCGCTGATCGCCACCTACCTGCTGGGCTTCGCGATGATGCAGCGCGTGATCGGCATCAAGGCGCTGGCCGAGGGCGATAGCGACAGCTGTGTGCGCTATCTGACCCAGGCGATCCAGCGCTGCATCGCCGGCGAACCCTAACGAAACCCTGCCGTCACACCGCGGGCGTCGCGGCTGCGGGTTTGCATTTTTTTAATCACCTGTTTAATTTCCGATCCACGGAGCGCCCGCAGCGGCGCACAGCCCCCGCTGACCGAGGAGAGAAATGAGCACTGCCAGCAGCACCGCAACCGCGGTTCCGGCGCATGTCCCCGCCGACCGCATCGTCGATTTCGATTACGTCAACGACCCGCAGTTCAAGGTCGATCCGCGCCAGACCTATCTGCGGCTGCGCAACAGCCCGGACCTGATCTACACACCGCACAACGGCGGTCACTGGATCGCGACGCGACGCGAGCTGATCACCGAGATCTTCCAGAAACCGGAAATCTTCTCGACCTTTCCCTACGTGATTCCGCGCTCGGTCTCCAGTCCCGAGCCACGGCCATTCACCGAGGTGAATGCGCCGGAAAGCCTGAAATACCGCCGTCTGCTGGCACCGATGATGAGCCCGAAATCGGTGCTGAGATTCGAGCAGCAGGCGCAGCTGATCATGCGCGAGCTGATGGACGAGATCACGCCACTGGGGCGCTGCGACTTTGCGGTCGATGTGGCGCAGAAGCTGCCGATCTTCATCATCATGCGCTGGCTGGACCTGCCGTTCGAAGACCGCTTCATGCTGATGGCCAACGTCGACAACCTGTTGAGCCACCCCGATCCCGAGCAGCGACGACACGAGCGCGGCGCGCGTCATCGCTCCCCAGT
>JBEBWZ010000184.1:0-5395 GCA_040391865.1 Solimonas flava | reverse complement strand
CTTTTCTGCCCAGCTGATCATGCCCAGGTTATCGATAAAGCCGCAGTGGCCGCCGCACTCCGGCGTCTGCAGCGAAATCAGTGAGCCGCCGCTGCGCAGGCCGTGGAAATCGTCGTAAGGCACCACCGGGTCATCCCGCGCGGTCAGGATCGCCAGCGGTGCTGCCGCCTGCTGCAGTTGTTGATGCGTCAGGGTGTAGGCCTCGAGATAATCCTGCAGCGAGTCGAATTCCGTGTGTTCATCCACGAATACCGCAGTGGTCTCGTACAGGTTTTTTGGGCGCAGCAGGTTCGAGAGCTGCAGGTCGGGAAACGCGGCTTGCTTGATGGCGACGGTGCGGCGCCATTTTTTCTGGAAGTACCAGCGGAACAGGCTCGGGCCGGTATCGATCGCGTGCAGGGTGGCGCCGGGGTTGATCGACGGGCAGATGCCGAGCGCGAGGTTCGGCCGCAGATTCTGCGCCGGCCCCTGGGTCCCCACGCGTAGTGCGAAGTTGCCGCCCAGCGAGAATCCGAGCACGAACCATGCGGGTGTCGTGTCCAGTCGGCGCACGGCGTGAATGGCATTGAGCACTTCGCCGATGCGCGCCGAGTGGAACAGTTCCCGGTTCAGGTGATGCGTGCCGCCGTGATCGCGCAGGTTGAGGCGGAAGACGTTGTACCCGGCGCCGTACAGCGTGCAGGCCATGGAATACAGGTAGCTGGATTCGTGGCTGCCTTCCCAGCCGTGGATCAACACCGCCAGGCCTCGCACCTCGATGCCCGCTGCCTGTTGCGAGTGATAGCCGCTGAGGCGCACGCCATCGCCGCCATCGAGCAGATGATGCTGCGCCACGGCTTCCATCTGCGAGCCGCGCTTCAGCCACAGGCGCCGTCGCGGACTCTTGGTCGCGAGGATCGATTGCACCTGTGCGTGCCGGATCGGCCAGGGCGCCCGGAAGTCCTGGGCGCTCATAGCAGGCGCTCGAGTACGCCTTCGTAGATCCGTGCCAGACGGTCGAGATCGTCAACCTTCACGTGTTCGTTAACCTTGTGGATGCTGTCGTTGATCGGACCGATCTCGACCGTTTCCGCACCCCACGGCGAGATGAAGCGTGCGTCCGAGGTGCCGCCGCCGGTGAACAATGTGGGGGTCTGGATACCGGTGACGTCGGCGATGCTGGCCCTGGCGGCTTCGATCAGTGCACCGCTGCGGGTCAGGAACGGTTCGCCGCTGAGCCACCAGTCGGCTTCATAGCAGAGGCCATGGCGATCGAGGATCGCGGTGACGCGCTCCTTCAGATTTTCCGCGGTCGATTCGGTGCAGTAGCGGAAATTGAAGATCAGATCCAGGTGGCCCGGAATCACGTTGTTGACGCCGGTGCCGCCGTGAATGTTCGAGATCTGGAACGAGGTCGGCGGAAAATGGGCGTTGCCCTGATCCCAGGTGGTGGCCGTCAGTTCGGCCAGGGCCGGTGCCAGGCGGTGGATCGGGTTGTCGGCCTTTTCCGGGTAAGCGACGTGGCCCTGACGGCCGACGATCTTGAGGTTGCAGCCCAGCGAACCGCGCCGGCCGATGGTGATGCGGTCGCCCAGCTGATGGGCGGCGGTCGCCTCGCCGACGATGGCGTAGTCCGGTTTGATGCCGCGCTGCTGCAGCACCTCGACCACATGGCGGGTGCCGTGTCGCGCGACACCTTCCTCGTCGCTGGTGATCAGGTAGGCGAGGCGGCCCTTGAGTGCGCGCCGTGCCAGCAAGCGCTCGGTGGCGATCACCATCGCGGCGATGCCGCTCTTCATGTCCGCCGCGCCGCGGCCGTAGAGCACACCGTCGCGCACTTGCGGGATGAAGGGATCGCTGGTCCATTGCTCGCGGGGGCCGGGCGGCACCACATCGGTGTGGCCCGCAAGAATGAACAGCGGGCCGCTGTCGCCGAGTGTTGCCCACAGATTGGTCACGCCACCGGCATCGATGTATTCGAGCGTGAAGCCAAGCTGCTGTAGGCGGGCGCCGATGATGGCGCAACAACCGGCGTCATCCGGCGTCAGCGAGCGACGTGCGATCAACTCGGAAACCAGGTCCAGCACCGCGGAAGCGGCAGCGTCGTCAGCCATCAGAGTCCAGGCAGCGGGTAGAGGCCCAGGGTGTGGGCGATGCGCCGATTCTATCTTTCCGTGGACAGGGGCGGGGCATAATGCCGCCTCAGTCGCGAACCTCCAGACCCTTCACCTGCGAGCACCATGGAACCGGAAACCCAAGTCGCCGCCATTGCGCACACCATTCAGGTCGCGGTGGCACCGGTCTTTCTGCTGGGCGGCGTGGGCGCGATGCTGGGCGTCCTGACCAATCGCCTGTCACGGATCGTGGATCGCGCCCGGGTGCTGGAAGCTGAACTGGCGACGGCCGCGCCGGGGCGTGCCCCGGCCTTGCACAAGGGGCTGCGGGCCCAGGCGCGGCGTGCGCGGCTGACCAATTGGGCGATTGCGTTCTGCATCGGCTGCGCACTGCTGATCAGCAGTGCCATCGTGGTGCTGTTCATTGGCGCGTTCTCGCGTTGGAACCTGTCGATCGTGATCGCCGCGCTGTTCGTCGGCTCGATCCTGTCGCTGATCTGTGGCCTGTTCTGCTTCCTGCGCGAGATCCAGCTGGCGACCCGCTACCTGCGCATCGGCGAGGTGGAGCCGGAGCAGGAAGTGCCGGCCACGGTGGTCGTCAAGACCGACCGCGGCCAGCCGTGAAACTTCGCGAGCTCAGAGATCGCGCAGCAGCGCGTTGATGCCGACCTTCTTGCGCGTCTTCTCGTCCACGCGCTTCACGATCACGGCGCAGTTGAGCTGGTACTTGCCACCGTCGCGCGGCAGCGAACCCGCGACCACCACGGCGCCTGCCGGAACGCGACCGTAGCTGATGGTGTCGGCCTCGCGGTCATAGATCGGGGTCGACTGGCCGATGAATACCCCCATCGACAGCACCGCACCGCGCTCGACGATCACGCCCTCGACCACTTCCGAGCGCGCGCCGACGAAGCAGTCGTCCTCGATGATGGTGGGCGAGGCCTGCAGCGGTTCCAGCACGCCGCCGATGCCGACGCCGCCGGACAGGTGCACATTGGCGCCGATCTGTGCGCAGGAGCCGACGGTGGCCCAGGTGTCGACCATGGTGCCTGCGCCGACGTAGGCGCCGATGTTGACGTATGACGGCATCAGGATCGCGCCGGGTGCGATGTACGCACCGCGGCGCACGGCGGCTGGCGGCACCACGCGGACGCCCTGCCTGGCGAAATCGTCAGCCGTCCAGCCCTGGTACTTGAGCGGAACCTTGTCGTAGCCGCTCAGGGCGCCCATCTCGATCGGCTGGTTGTCGTTGAGGCGGAACGACAACAGCACGGCTTTCTTCAGCCATTCATTGACCTGCCAGCTATTGGCGCCGGGCTCGGCGACGCGGGCTGCGCCCTGATCCAGCAGCGTCAGCGTCGCGTCGACCGCGCTGCGCAACTGCGCATCGGTCTTGTCCAGCGCGTCGCGGGCATCCCATGCGGCTTCGATTTGAGTCTTGAGATCTTGGTGGGTCATCGGGAGTCGGTTGCAGAAACTTGGGGAAAGGCGACGGGACAGATCAGGTGGTATCGCGGCGATCCAGCGTACGTACCAGCACTTCGCGCAGGCCCTCGAGAGTGTCCTCGTCGGTGATCGGGCGGTGCATGCGATCGGTGATGTAGAACACGTCCTCGGCGCGTTCGCCGATGGTGCCGATCTTTGCCGCATCAAGCAGGATGCCGCGCTTCTGGAACACGCGACCGATCAGCGACAGCAGGCCGGGTTGGTCTGCCGTCACCAGTTCGAGAATCGTGCGGCTGCGCGCCGGGTCCTGGCTGAAATAGACGGTGGTCGGCGTATCGAAATGGCGCAAGCGCTGCGAGGGGCGGCGGTTGACGTCGACGGTCGAGACCTCGGGGTCGCTGAGGACCTTGCGCAACGCGGCCTGGATTTCCGGGGCACGCAAGGCATTGGTGATGGGCGAGTTGTCGCTTTCCATCACCACGAAGGAATCGAGCACGAAGCCGTCGTTGGTGGTGTGCAGGCGCGCATCGAGAATGTTGAGGCCCAGACGCGCGAGCACACCGCAGCTGAGGCCGAACAGATGATCGCGGTCGCGGGTGTAGACCAGCACCGTAGTGCCACGGCCGTCGATCGCTTCGACCAGCACCAGCGGCAGCTCTTCTTCGCGGACGCTGGCGATCGCCGGAACGTGCCAGGCCAGTTCCGCGGCGCTGTGACGCAGGAAGTAGTCCTGGTCGAAGCGCTGCCACTGCAGTTCGACCTGCGGCGCGCCGACGCCGGCCTGCGCGAGCAGGGCCAGGGCTTCAGCCTGCACCTCGGCGGTGCGTTGCTCGGCGCGCAGCGGGTCGTAATCGCCGTGTTCCAGGACCCGCAAGGTCAGGTTGTACAGATCGCGCAACAGCGATTCGCGCCAGCTGTTCCAGAGTGCCGGATTGGTGCCGCGGATGTCGGCGCAGGTGAGCAGGAACAAGTAGTTCAGTCGTTGGCGGTTGCCGGCCTTGCGCACGAATTCGGCGATCACCGCAGCATCGCTGAGATCCTGCTTCTGCGCGGTCAGCGACATCAGCAGATGGTTCTGGACCAGCCAGCCGACCAGTTCGGAGTCGGCATGCGACAAGCCGTGGCTCAGGCAGAACTGCACCGCTTCGCTGGCGCCGAGTTCGGAATGATCGCCGCCGCGGCCCTTGGCCATGTCGTGCCAGAACGCACCGAGATAGAGCAGTTCCGGCTTGGCCAGACTGTCCATGATCTCGCTGCAGTACGGCAGCTCGTTGCGGAAGCGCTGCATCGCAAAGCGGCGCGCATTGCGCACCACATACAGGATGTGTTCGTCGACGGTCAGCGTATGGAACAGGTCGTACTGCATCAGCCCGACGATGCGACCGAACGCGGGCAGATAACGCCCGAGCACGCCATAGCGGTTCATGCGCCGCAGGTTGCGGGTCAGGCCGCGTCCCTCGCGGAACATTTCGATGAACAGCGAGCGCGCCTGCACACTGTTGCGGACCTCGTCGGTGAGCAGCTTGCCGTCGCGCAGGATCAGGCGCAGCGTCTGCGCACGGATGCCGACGATCTTGCTGTGCTGCTGCAGCAGCAGAAAGATCTCGAGCAGCGCCCAGGGCTGTTTCTGGAACACCGCCTCATCGCGCACCTCGATGTAGCCGTTGCGGGTCTGGAAGCGGGCATTGAGCGGTGCCGGCGCGCCGCTTGGGGGCTGCACGATCGCTTCCTCGAACAGCTGCAGCAGCATGTCGTTGAGGCAGGACAGCGATTTGATCGTGCGGTAGTAGAGCTGCATGAACTGCTCTACGCCCTTGTTGCTGTCGTTGTCCTCGTAACCGAACAGCTGCGCGACC
>JBEBWZ010000183.1:0-5427 GCA_040391865.1 Solimonas flava | reverse complement strand
CGCCCCTATTCGGGTCTGGAGACCGGCGCCTACACCCTGGCGCTCAGCGAGCGCTTGCTGCCGCAGCATGCGCTGCAGCGGTTGCAGACCACGGTGGTCGACGGCCGCATTCATGGCGAGAAGCTGCCGGTGCCGCATGGGCAGATTGCGGATCTGGCAATCGTGGTCGCGCGCGAGAAGGGTGAGCTGGGTTTCTACGCTGTGGATCTGCGCGGTGACGGCGTCAGCTGCACCGCGCTGGACACCATCGATGCCGGGCAGCCGCAGGCGAAGATCGTGTTCAACGGTGCCGCAGCGCGCCGCCTCGGCGGCGATGTCGAAACATTGGTCCCGAAGCTGCTGGATCGTGCGGCGGTGTATATCGCGTTCGAGCAGATCGGCGGCGCCGCCGCGGCGCTGGAACTGAGCTGCGATTACGCCAGGGTGCGCAAGGCCTTCGGTCGGCAGATCGGTTCGTTCCAGGGCATCAAGCACAAGCTGGCGGACATGTACACCAAGATCGAGATCGCGCGCTCCAACGCGTTCTACGCCGCGTGGGCGCTCGAAGCCGATGCGCCGGAACTGCCGCTGGCCGCCGCGGCAGCGCGTCTGGCTGCGACCGAGGCTTACGAGTTTGCGGCCAAGGAATGCATCCAGACGCATGGCGGCATCGGTGCGACCTGGGAAGCCGATCCGCATCTGTTCTATCGCCGCGCGCGTGCGCTGGCGAGTCTGCTCGACAGCACCCCCACCTGGCGCGATCGCCTGGTGACGGAGCTGGAAGCACAGTTCGCGGCCTGAAAGTGCCGATGAGCCATTCGATTGCCACGCCACTGTTTCCCTCTCCCCGCTTGCGGGGAGAGGGGGTAGAAGCGTCAATGAAACCGAGAACCCATCATGCGTGAAGCCGTCATCGTTTCCACCGCGCGCTCGCCGATCGGCAAGGCGTTTCGCGGTGCGCTCAACCAGATCAAGTCGCCGACCCTGGCGGCCCATGCCATCGCTCATGCGGTGCAGCGCGCCGGCATCGAAGGCGCCGAAGTCGAGGATGTGGTGCTGGGGTCCTGCCTGACGGCCGGAACCGCCGGGCAGAACCTGGCGCGCAACGCGGCGCTGGCGGCCGGCCTGGGCCATGGCGCCTCGGGGCAGACCATGGATCGCCAGTGCGCTTCCGGCCTGATGGCGATCGCCACGGCCGCCAAGCAGGTGATCGTCGATGGCATGGACATCGTGGTCGCCGGTGGGCAGGAGAACATCTCGGCGCTGAACACGCCCTACAACGAGTGGGTGGCGCGCGAGAAGGACGACAAGGTCATCCGCTGTGCCGAGCACGCCTACCTGCCGATGCTGCAGACCGCCGAGTTCGTGGCGAAGAAATACGGCATCTCGCGCGAGCGGCAGGACGAGTACGCGCTGCTGTCGCAGCAGCGCACCGCGGCGGCGCAGGCGGCCGGGCGCTTCGATGCCGAGATCGTGCCGATCACCGCGACCATGGCGGTGACCGACAAGCAGACCCGGGAGACCAGCTACCGCGAAGTGACGCTGGCGCAGGACGAAGGCAATCGTACCGACACCACACTGGCCAGCCTCACGGGCCTGAAGACGATTGTCGATGGCGGCTGCATCACCGCCGGCAACGCTTCGCAGCTGTCGGACGGTGCATCGGCTTCAGTGTTGATGGAAGCGGGGTTGGCAGCGCGTCGCGGGTTGCAGCCGCTGGGGTTGTATCGCGGCATGGCGGTCGCCGGCTGTGCGCCAGAGGAAATGGGCATCGGCCCGATCCATGCGATCCCGAAGTTGCTGAAGCAGCATGGCCTCAGGATCGACGACATCGGCCTGTGGGAAATCAATGAAGCGTTCGCGGTGCAGGTGCTGTACGTGCGCGATCATCTCGGTATCGATCCCGAACGCTATAACGTCAACGGCGGCGGCATCTCGGTGGGGCATCCCTACGGCATGACCGGCGCGCGGGTTGCGGCGCATGCGCTGATCGAAGGCAAGCGTCGCGGTGTGCGGTATGTGGTCGCCGGCATGTGCGTCGGCGGTGGCATGGGCGCGGCCGCACTGTTCGAGGTGCTGTGACATGGGTTTGAACTACGACCGAATCAAGAACTGGCCGCAGCCGGCACTGACGCAGACCTATACTGAGCGCGACACCATTCTCTATGCTCTGGGCCTGGGTACGGCGATGAGCAATCCGCCAGCGGCGGACGATCTGCGGTACGTCTATGAAGGGGTGCGCGGTGGCGAGCTGCAGGCGCTGCCGATGATGGCGGTGAACCTCGGGGTTGGCCCGTTCTGGATGATGGACCCGGAAGCCGGCATCGACTGGAAGAAGATCCTGCACGGCGAGCAGTATCTGACGCTGCATCGGCCGCTGCCGGTCAGCGGCACCATCGTCGCACATGCCAGCATCGACGAGATCTACGACAAGGGCGCCGACAAGGGCGCGGTGCTGTATGCGCGCCGCGAGATCGTCGATGCCGCCAGCAACGAGCCGCTGGCGACGCTGGTGGCGGCGGTGTTCCTGCGTGGCAACGGCGGTTTCGGCGGCAGCAGCGACGGCGCACCGAAACCGCACCCGGTGCCGGCGCGCGCGGCGGATGCGGTACTCGATCTGGCCACGCGTCCGGAGCTGGCGGCGATCTATCGGCTGTCCGGCGACTACAACCCGCTGCATATCGATCCCGAGGTCGCGGCAGCAGCCGGCTTCCCGCAGCCGATCTTCCACGGCCTTGGTACTTACGGTGTTGCCGGACGTGCACTGCTGAAGCTGCTGTGCGACAACGATCCCGGCCGCCTGCGCAAGATGAACTGCCGCTTCGCGATGCCGGTTTTCCCCGGCGAAACGATCCGCGCCGAAGTCTGGAAGGAAGATGACGGCCGTGCCGCCTTCCGCTGCAAAGTGGTCGAACGCGACCTGGTGGTCCTCAACAACGGCTATGTGGAGTTCACGGCATGAGCGAGATCGGTAGCGAGATCAGCGACGAGCAGCTGCTGCAGCGTTTCCCCGGCGTACGCATCGATCATGACAACAAGGCCTTCTATCGCGGCCTGCTCGATCAGCAGCTATTGATCGACCGCTGCCACGATTGCGGTCACTGGTTTCATCCGCCGCGCCCGATCTGTCCGAAATGCTGGTCGCGCGATATTCGCCCGACGGCGGTGCGTGGCGAGGGCACGATTCACCTGCTGATCTTCCTGCATCAGGGGCCTGCCGCACCCGGCGTCAGCTACGACACGCCGCATCCGGTGGCGACGGTGGAGTTCGACGAGCAGCCGGGCCTGCGTTTCACCAGCACCGTCATCGGCACACCGAATGCGGCGCTGAAGATCGGCCAGCGCGTGGCGCTGACCTGGATCGATCGTGGCACCAATCCGGTGCCGGTGTTTCAACGTCTGCCGCAGTCCGGAGCCTCCGCATGAGCACCGCGTATCCGATCAAGGACCAGGTGGCGTTCGCCAGCGCCGCGACCACGCTGTTCTCGAAATCCAGCAACGACCGCACCCAGGCCTCGATGGCGATCGACGCCTGCGTCGATGCGATCCGCGCGGCGGGTCTGACCGCGGCCGACATCGATGGCATCAGTGCCTCGGGCACCTCGCCGGAGCCGAAGTTCATGCAGTCGGCGCTGGGCATTCCGCGCCTGAGCTGGTGGCAGAGCCCGTCGCTGACCGGCACCTTCGCCACCACCATCTATGAAGCGATGCATGCGGTGTACTCCGGTGCCTGCAGCACCGTGCTGTGCTACCACTCGGCCTATCGCCTGCCGTGGCAGTCGCGCGCCGCCGCGGCCGATCCGATGCGGCGCCGCGTTGGCGAACTGACCGGGATGATGGGCGCGGTGGAACCCGAAACCATGGGCGGTTCGGTGGGCTATACCGCCTGGGCCAGCCGCTATCTGCACCAGTACAACCGCCAGCGCGAGGATCTCGGACTGGTGGCGATCAACAGCCGCTCGAATGCGATGCGCAACGATCACGCGGTGATGCGTGAGCCGCTGAGCATGGAGCAGTACCTCAACGCACGCATGATCCGCGAGCCGCTGTGCGTGTTCGACATGGACGTCGCGGTCGATGGCGCCGATGCGTTCATCATCACCACCGCGGCGCGTGCGCGCGATCTGAAGCTGAAGCCGGTGCTGATCAACGCGCATGCCTCGGGCATGGTCGCCGACAACGACGAAGACCAGTTGCCGGGTCTGCATGCACACGGTCAGCAGATCGTGGTCGAGCTGATGCGGCAGCGTGGCGATTTCTGGATCGACGACGTCGATCTGTACTACCCGTATGACGGCTTCTCGTTCCTGACCCTGTCGTGGATCGAGAACGTCGGCCTGTGCAAGCCCGGTGAAGGTGGCGATTTCCTGCGCGCCAACTGGGATGCCGGCGAACAGCGCGCCAAGCTGCGCGGCCGCGTGCCGATGAACACCCATGGCGGCAGCCTGTCGGAAGGCGCGACCCAGGGTTCGGGGCATATCCGCGAAGCGGTGATGCAGCTGCAGGGGCGCGCCGGGAGCCATCAGGTTGCCGATGCACGCACCGCACTGCTGACCATCGGCGGCTTCTTCTTCAACGCGCAGGCGCTGGCGCTGCACACGTGAGCCGCCTGCGCGCCACCCGACTGCGGGCCTCGCGGCTGATGCTGGCTGCCGGTGCAGTCACCGCGGCGGGCATCGATTTCCTGCGGCGCCAGCGGCCGGCCTGAGTGCCGCGCTGCCCGCAATCCAACACAAGCATTGAATCTGGAGTACGACAGATGGCATTACTCGAAGGAAAAGTGGCCGTGATCACCGGCGCCGGCGGCGCACTCGGGCGCGCCTACGCGCTGCTGCTGGCCAGCGAAGGCGCCAGCATCGTGGTCAATGACTACAGCGCCGAGGCCGCGCAGAAGACCGTGGACGAGATCGTCGCCAAGGGTGGCAAGGCAGTTGCGGTGGCCTGCGATGTCGGTTCGGTCGCGAATGGTGAAAAGATCTGTCAGACCGCGCTCGACCATTTCGGCGGCGTGCACATCCTGATCAACAACGCCGGCGTGCTGCGCGACAAGGCCTTCCACAACATGGACGAAACGCTGTGGGACAGCGTGATCAACGTGCATCTGAAGGGTGCGTACGCGGTCACCAAGCCGATCTTCAGCTGGATGCGCGCCAACAAGCAGGGTGGCGTGATCGTCAACACCACCTCGACGGCGGCGCTGTTCGGCAACTTCGGACAGATGAACTACGGCGCCGCCAAGGGCGGCATCTGGACTTTCACCAAGACGCTGGCGGTGGAAGGTCAGCGCTTCGGCATCCGTGCCTGGAGCATCGCCCCGGCCGCGGTCAGTGCGCTGACCGGCGTGGTCGGCATGGACGCACAGACGCAGGCCGACCTGCAACCCGAGTATGTCGCACCGACGCTGCTGTACATGGTCAGCAGCCTCTCCGGTGACAAGACCGGCAAGTG
>JBEBWZ010000182.1:0-5617 GCA_040391865.1 Solimonas flava | reverse complement strand
CGCTCGAAAGCCACCGGGTAGTACTGCAATCCTTTGGGCGCAAAGATGCCCTTGGCGAAACGGGCTTTCGACAGGTCCGCAGAAGGACAGCGTTGCGGTTGATCGAACACCGGATCGCTGACCAGATAATCGTCGCCGTCCTTGCCGTAGACGATCAGGTTGTGCGCGTTGAAATGAAAGCGCATCTCCTGCGGCAGATACGGCAGCCAGTACACCGAGGTCTGCAGCCCGACCGGACGTCCTGCCGCCAGTTCCTGATCAAGCGCTTGCGCGGCAGCGGCCGGATCGCGGAACCGTTGCCGTTGCATGCGCAGCCCCAGCGCCTTGCGCAGACCGCCATAGATGCTGCCCGGCGGCATGCGATAGGCGGTCAGCGGCTGGCCGCCGACTTTCACGAACGGCACGTGCACGAAGGTCATCGACGCCGACAGGCCCAGGGCCATCGGTTCCGACAGCTCCATGCCGTAGTGCGAGAGCAGGCTGCTGGTCACGCCGCTTTCGCAGTGGCCGGCATGTCGATGCTTGAATCCCGAGACGATCATGGCAGCACTTGCAGCTGTTCGATGCTGAGCCCGAGCGCATCCGCATAGCGCTGCAGACAGCGGGAAGACAAACGCGGAAAGATCCTTGCGCGCAGATGGCGGCGCAGGCGCCAGCGCCAGATGCCGCTGCTCTGCGCCAGTGTCGGCAGATCCATGCGCTGCGCGTACATGTGATATTCCAGTGGCGACGCCAGCCCTGCGATCACCCGCTGCCGCGCTTCGGCCGCGAGCCGCTCGAACTCGGCCACCGCATCGGCATTGACCACGACCTCGGCATCCCAGCCGGATGAAGCGACCGTGGTGTAGTGTCCATCGCGATCGACGGCGTAGACCGCACGGCGTGCCGTGCCGTAGTAGGTCACCTGATCCTGGGGCACTTCGTCATGATTCACGGTGCGACCACGCGCAGCGAAATGAACGCGATCGAAAAACGACCGCTTTCGGGGATGTAGCACAGGACTCGCTGACCGGCCTGCAGCGATTGCGTGCGCAGCAGTTCTTCCAGCATCAGATAGATCGACGCGGAACCGACATTGCCACGCGTATGCAGATTGGTGAACCAGCGCGACTGCGGCACCTTGATCGCTGCCGGCATCACCTCGTCGAGAATGCTGCGGAAGTGCTCGGACGAGTAATGCGGCAGGAACCAGTCGATGGCGTCGGCACACAGGCCACGGCGCGCGATCATCGCTTCGAAGCCACGGCGGGTACTGTCGCGGATCCCGCTTTCGAGCAGGCGCACATCCTGCTTCAGCGACATCACCGACCGTGCGGAAACCTGCTGCATCGATTCGAACTCGCGCCAGCCTTTCAGGCGTCCGTCATCGGCTTTTTCCGCGCCCGCGTACATGCAGGTCTGCATCTCGTGCGCGTAGGACCACTGATCGACCCATTCGACTTCCAGTGACAGACCTTCGCGGTTCGGCTGGTTGTGCAGCAGCATCGCGCCGGCACCATCGGACAGCATCCAGCGCAGGAAATCCTTTTCGAACGCGATCACCGGGCGCTTTTCCAGCGCCGCGAGCTGCGCCGCGGTCTCAGCCTCGAAGTTCGCCGCGCGCATGAAGGTCGATGCGATCTCCGAACCGGTTGCGACCGCCGTGCGCGCCAGACCCGCGAGCACCGACATGTAGGCGTACTTGAACGACATCACGCCGGAGACGCAGATGCCGGCGCTCGCCATCACTTCGCAGGCGCGGTTGCCCAGCTCGCCATGCACCATCACCGCATGGTTCGGCGCGATCTGGTCCGGCGAACTGGTGCCGCAGGCCAGAACCTCGATGTCATCCAGTGCAAAGCCGTCGACCACCAGGCCGCGGACGGCCTCGGCGGTCAGCTGTGCATTGCTGTGGGTCTGCTGTCCGGATGCAGGATCGAAAACGTAGTGGCGACTACGGATGCCATTGCTGCGCAGGACCACGGCGCGGGCACGCGATGCACGCGCGCCCACCTGCCCCAGCACGGTTTCCATCTGCGCGTTGTCGATCGGCGCATTGGGTAAGGCGATGGCGATACGATTGATGAATACGCGTTCACTCATGCGGATAGGTGCCCAGATGCTCGGTGCCCGAGCCCGACGGTTGTTCGAAATATTGTTTCTGTGCGGCATGCCGCCGCCGGCTCAAGGGGCGCAGCAACGCCCGCAGCAGCAGACTGAGCGGCACGATGGTCACGATCATGGTCACCAGAAACGCGACATAGATCGCCAGCACCGGCCGCCGCGCGCGAGTGCCCTGCGGCCCGATGGCACGGATCGGCCTGCCCCAGATCGTGAAGCTGCGGCGCCCGATGGTTTCGCTGGCGACCAGCCGTGCGTCGGCGGTAACGGCTCCCAGACCGCACAGCGCCGGTGTGCGGCCATCGAGACGATCGCTGCGCAATGCGGCCAGCAAGGCATGGCCAAAGCGCCGCGTCGCACGGATGTCGGCGTCGCCCAAACCCGCAGCCGGAAATCCGAGGATCGGATCGCGACGCCCGGTCAGCATCCAGCGCGGGGTGGTGATGAAGGTCGCCAGACTGCTGCCGCGATCCGTCAGCACGATGTTGTCCGACAGCCGCGCACCGGCGGTGGCCAGCATCGCCTTGGTGCGTTCATGCGCCAGGTGCCACATGTTGCGGCAGGCGATCAGCGTCACCACCGGGGTGTCGCGCAGCAGGCTGCGTGCAGTCTCCGACTGGAGGAAGGCGGTGATCGGGGGGGCGGGGCTCAGGAACCAGACCGTGTACGCGAGGATGATCAGGTCGTAGCGCGTGCCGGTATCGATATCGAGCGGCTGCAGCAACGGCGGGATCTCGGCGATGGTTTCCGGAAACTGATCGAAGAACGACCAGAACGGCCACGGAAACGGATACGGCTGCTGCGGCGTCAGGGCGCACCAGTCCAGCTGCACCTCGTCGCTGGCCTGCAGCGGTGCGCACAGCGATTCGACCGTGCGACGCAATTGCCCGGTTTGCGAGTAATAGACCACCAGGACCCGCTTCATCTCCCGCTTCCCCATTGCCGTCGTGCGGTCGTCCGAAAAACAGCGGGGGCGCGGATTTCCGCGCCCCCCGTCATTACCCACTCAAGCCGCAGTCGCGTCCTGCGGCAACCGTCGGGATCATCCTAGGCCGGCAGCGCCGGTACGTCTGCGCACTGCTTCGCAATCCCGATGCCTGCAAGGATGCCAGCCGAAACGGCAGTGTCGCGACACCGTGCCTCAGCCGTGAATCGCCTGCTCGGAGACCACGATGCCGTCGGCGTCGGCGTAGATCCAGGCGCCGGGCTTGATCACCAGGCCGCCGAAGCTGACGGTCTTGTCCTGCACCGCCGAATGCAGACCCTTCTCGGACTTGCGCGGATGGGTGCCCAGTGCCTTCAGGCCGAAATCCTGTTCCGCAATCTCTTCGGAGTCGCGGATGTAACCGAACACCAGGATGCCGGCCCACTGGTTCTTGACTGCCAGCTGGCCGAGATTGCCGCCGACCAGCGCGCAGCGCATCGAGCCGCCACCATCGACCACCAGCACTCGCCCCTCGCCCGGTGTTTCCAGCGTCGCGCGCACCAGCGCGTTGTCCTCGAACACCTTGATCGTCTTGGCCTGACCGTGGAACGCGAGACGGCCACCGAAATCGCCGAAGATCGGCTCGGCAACCTGCGCATCGGGGTGGGCGTCGGAAAGATCGGTGGTGGCGTAGCTCATGGGGGTTCTCGCGAAGTCAGGGAAGGATTCAGCGCGCGGCGGCAAAACGCCGCGCAATCAAGGGCGTCAGCAGGGCATACAAGCCCAGACCGATGAATGCGATCAGGGTCCAGCCCGGCAGGCTGATGCCCAGCCAGGCGGCGTCGATCTTGGCGCAGTTGCCGTCACCGCGCAGCACCATCTGCACCACTTCCATCACCGGCAGCATGTTCAGCAGATAGTCCAGCGTCGGCCCGCAGGCCGGTACCTGATCCGGCGGCAGGCCCTGCAGCCAGACATGGCGGCCGGCAACCGCCGCCCCCGCTGCGCAGCTGGCCAGCGCCAGCAGGCTGTAGATCCAGCGTCCGATCGCGACCGGTCCGTGCAGTGCGCCGAGCAGGAAGAACAGCCCGGCTCCGGCCATCGCGATGCGCTGGAAGATGCACATCGGGCACGGCTCGTAACCGAGCACGTACTGCGAGAACAAGGCAAAGCCGAGTCCGGCCGCGCAGGCCAGGAATCCGCCGAGACTCAACAGCCGGTAATTGAGGGTCATGCCGCCTGGTGTCCTTGGATGAATGCTGTATGGCTGTCAGGCAACCACGACCGGAATCTTGCCGATGGAACCGGCGATGCGCGCCTGCCATTCCTTCGGACCGGTCTCGTGCACCGACGTTCCCGCGGCATCCACGGCCACGGTCACCGGCATGTCCTTGACCTCGAACTCGTAGATCGCCTCCATGCCCAGTTCGGCAAAGCCCAGCACCTTCGAGCCCTTGATCGCTTTCGACACCAGATACGCCGCGCCGCCCACCGCCATCAGGTAGGCCGCCTTGTGCTTCTTGATCGCGGCAATGCCGGAAGGGCCACGCTCGGACTTGCCGATCATCGCGATCAGGCCGGTCTGCGCCAGCATCATCTCGGTGAATTTGTCCATGCGCGTGGCCGTGGTCGGGCCGGCGGGCCCCACCACCTCATCGCGTACCGGATCGACCGGGCCGACGTAGTAGATCACGCGATTGGTGAAATCGACCGGCAGCTTCTCGCCCTTGGCCAGCATGTCCTGGATGCGCTTGTGCGCGGCATCGCGGCCGGTGAGCATCTTGCCGTTGAGCAGCAGGATGTCGCCTGGCTTCCAGCTGGCCACCTCAGCCTGCGTCAGCGTGTCGAGATTGACGCGCTTGGCCTTCTTCTCGTCGGCCTGCCAGGTCACCTGCGGCCAGTCTTCCAGCTTCGGTGCTTCCAGCACCGCAGGGCCGGAACCGTCGAGTTCGAAATGCACGTGACGGGTTGCCGCGCAGTTGGGAATCATCGCCACCGGCAGCGAGGCCGCATGGGTCGGGTAGTCGATGATCTTGACGTCGAGCACCGTGGTCAGCCCGCCAAGGCCCTGGGCGCCGATGCCGAGCGCATTGACCTTCTCCAGCAGTTCAAGGCGCAGTTCCTCGATCTTGGTCAGGGCTTCGCCGCGAGCCTTCTTTTCCTTGACCAGATGGATGTCCACCGGCGCCATGATCGCTTCCTTGGCCATCACCGTCGCCTTCTCCGGCGTGCCGCCGATACCGATGCCGAGGATGCCCGGCGGGCACCAGCCGGCGCCCATGGTCGGCACCGTCTTCAGTACCCAGTCGACGATCGAGTCGGAGGGATTGAGGCAGGCCATCTTCGACTTGTTCTCGGAGCCGCCGCCCTTGGCGGCGCAGATCACTTCGAGGTGATCGCCCGGCACGATCTCGTAGTGGATCACCGCCGGGGTATTGTCCTTGGTATTGATGCGCTTGCCGGCCGGATCGGCCAGCACCGAGGCACGCAGCTTGTTCTCGGGGTTGAGGTAGGCGCGACGCACGCCCTCGTTGACCATCTCCTGCACGCTCAGCGTCGATTCCCAGCGCACGTTCATGCCCACCTTCAGGA
>JBEBWZ010000181.1:0-5677 GCA_040391865.1 Solimonas flava | reverse complement strand
TGTCCTTCTCCGCATAGAGAACATGCAGGATCGCGCCGACAAGCAGGCTGTGGCTGGTCTTCTCCCAATGGTTTCGCTTGTCGAGACTGCCTTCTGGGTCCACCAGAATATCCGCGATATTCTGCGCGTCTCTGACCTCCCATTCCCCTTGCCGGACCTCCAGCAACGGGTTGTAGGCCGACGATCCGGCGTTGGTCGGATCGAACAGCAGGACGCGGCCATGCTTCGCGCGAAAGCCAGCCGTCAGCGTCCAGTTCTCGCCTTTTATGTCGTGGACAATGCAGCTTCCCGGCCATGTCAACAGCGTCGGCACAACAAGGCCGACACCCTTGCCGCTGCGCGTCGGGGCGAAGCATAGGACATGCTCGGGACCGTCATGCCGGAGATAGTCGCGCTCGTATCGGCCGAGCACCACCCCATCCGGCCCGAGCAATCCGGCCGCGCGGATTTCCCGATCCTCGGCCCATCGCGCCGACCCGTAGGTGGCGACGTTCTTTGCCTCCCGCGCCCGGATGATCGACATGAGGATGGCGGCGCCGATGGCAATGAAACCGCCGGACGCGGCAATGATCGCACCTTCGACGAAGATTGCGGGCGCATAGGCGTCGAATGAAAACCACCACCAGAAGAAGGCCGGCGGGTAATAGACCGGCAGGTCCGCCAGCTCGAACCATGGTGCTCCAAGCTGGGGCTGAAAGCCGAGGCGGAACGCTACCCATTGCGTCGCCGCCCACGTCATCACCAGAACGATGGTGAAGACAACAGCGATTTGACCCCAAAGAATTCGGCCTCCGCGCATACGGCTCCTGCCTGCGATAAGGGACGGAGCCGATCAGAGAATAGGCAAATCCACGACAGGCAACAGGAAAACAGATACGGGAGGACTGGCGGATACTATCGGCGGAAAATAGGACGGGTTGCATCTGCGCTAACGGCAACATGATTACCGTCGCGCAGCCGGTAGGCGAACCTTGATTGGTGGTCCATTTTCGCGGCAAGACTGAGAAGATTCTTGAGTGCCACATTGCGGTTAGACGGCACCCAAACAGCGGTGAAGACAACCGGCTCAGGTTCATCGGCGAAGGGTAAGAACACGATGCCGGTCGTCGGCAGAAACGACGTTGCAGCACCGGCGATGGTGACACCGAAACCTTGCCCAACCAATGATAGCAGAGTGCTCCGTCCCACGTCGAAGCGCCGAATTGACGGCGCGGGCCAGCAACCCGCAAGGCGCAGCGCAATATGATCGTGGACCTGGGGGCCGGTCCCGCCATAGCCAGCAAGGAATGTTTCTCCCGTCAGATCAGCCCAGATCACGTCCCTCTGTTTAGCGAGATGATGCCCCTCAGGTAGCACAGCCATCAGCGGCTCGGTCCAGATCGGGAGTGTATGACAGTCGGGAAGCTCGGGAACACCTGCCACGAATGCCATATCCAGTTGACCAGCGCGAAGCTTCATAACCGCTTCACGAGCCGTGCTCTCGATGATCTCAAGATCAATGCACGGATAGTCTTTGCGGTATTGCCAAATCAGTCTGGCGAGAAAGCTTCGCGGTATCAAAGCGTGAATGGCCATGCGTAAGCGGCCGCATTCTCCCAATGCTGCCATACCAGCAGTCTTCACAGCATGGTCTAGTTGGTCGACGCCTATAGAGACTCGCTCCACAAACAAGCGTCCAGCCTCTGTGAGCCGAACACCTCGCGTGTTGCGCTCGAACAGGAGCACACCAAGATCTTCCTCTAATGTCCTGATCCGCGCACTAACGCTAGATTGGGTTGTGCCGAGCGCTTGGGCGGCACGATAAAAGCTCAGATGTTCGGCAACTGCGAGCGTCTGGATCAACGACGCCAAGGGGATGCGCGTGCCAAGCAAGGTCCCGCAAATCTGCCTGGGAGACACGCTGGCTGATTTTCCTCGGGACCTCGACCTCCGCCGCATGTGCCACCACGACTACAGCTTTCTGACGAGCGTCAGTCCGTCCCTCCATGGCATAAGGACCATCTCCACAGAGGCCTGAGCATGGATCGTTTCGTTCAGGGCACGGACCGCATCGGTAGCAGGGCCTACATAGTCTGGGTCGGTAGCGAGCGGGCCGGTTACCACTCGACCGTGGATGAGCGTATCATCTACGACTATCACTCCCCCCGAGCGCACGAGCCGCAGCGCTTTCTCATAGTAAGCGGGATATCCTGGCTTATCGGCATCGATCACAATAAGATCGAATGAGCCCTCACCCCGAAGCCGGATGAGATCGTCCAAGCTTTTTGCAGCGTCCCCAATGATAGCTTCGATACGGTCGGCAACATTCGCCTGTTCCCAGAACGTACGTGCCAAACCGACGTACTCTTCCGATATATCCAGCGTGGTCAGCTTGCCTCCCTCTGGCAAGGAAAGCGCCATCGCAAGCGCACTGTAGCCCGTGAAAGTCCCTATCTCCAGAACCCGTCGAGCTGAGAGCAGGCCGATCAACATCTGGAGGAACGCAGCCTGCTCAGGGGCAACTTGCATCATGGCCATTTGCCCACGAGTCTGAGCCTCGTTGCGGCAAGCAGCAAGCGCCGGATGATCGCGATATGCGACTCGGTCGATATATTTCTCGATGTCGTCGGTCATAGGGATGTTGATACGTATCATCGGCATATTCCAAGTTTCGTGCTATCAGGTGGCCGGAGCGTCGGTACGGAGCGGCAGCGCTTGTTGACGCACGTACCTCCAGTCCGAGGTATATTTATTGAACAGAGATTCAGAAAATGCAAGAGGCGTACGAGGACGCCCACGCAAAGCCAGTGATGAAGAGCTGCTTAAGGCGGCCTACCGGGCGTTGGGCGAGGTCGGCCCCCAACAGTTGACGCTTGGACACGCCGCTCGTCAGGCCAAGGTGTCTCCAGCGACGCTGGTGAATCGCTTCGGCAGCCGGGAAACCTTGTTGTTCAAGGTATCGGAGATGGTCACTGTCGAGACAGAAGAACGAAGCAGCCGGAAGTTTTCCTCACAAGCTGCACTTGATGATCTATTCGAACTCGTAGGGCAGGTCAGCGATGTAGCGACATCGGCATCCACACTCGCCAATTATGTATCATTCCTGCAGATGGAGCTAGCGTCCCCGGCTATGCGAGTGTCTGTTGAGCGAAGGCTGATTGCGCTGGGATCGGGACTTAAGGCTAGACTCGAAGCGGCTATACAGAACAATGAAATGATCGATACCGATATCGACAATCTTGTTGAACTGATTTTGGCGGTCATTACCGGCACCCAAATTGGGTGGCTACTGAAAGCAGATGAATCCCTGCCGGAGCAGGTCGCAGAGAATATCCGCAGGCTATTGCAACCGTACCGAAGGCCGCCCGCATCGGGTAAACTGAAAGTTTAGGGTTGGAACCCTGGGGCTTGAGCTGGTCGCCGGCGCGTTCGATGTCGCCACGGATAAGGTGATTCGTGTTAGCTGCCTTCGCTTATCCTGTCCCCCATGATCGGGGGCAGGACCGCGGCTGGGATCAACCTTCCGCGAAAGCTTACGGACAGGTGTATTCGCCCGTATGAACCCAAAATGTCACGGGACGATCAAACTAGAGATGGCAACAGTAGGAAAATGAACAAAAGGGCCGCAAAGCATAGCGAATGCAAAATTCGAAATTTTTTGAAGGCTCTGCCCATCTCTGACGGAGCGGTAGCGGTCAGGGTGATGTCACATGCCGATGCAGAAGCATACGCTTCTGGAACTGATGATGCGCTGGTCAGGCGCTTTGCTCACTTGCCCTTGGAAAAGTACACGCCACAGGTTGTGCATGATCTCATCAAAGGTGCGATAGCAGACGGATTGCGCGATGGGACCCTCGCGGTTCTGACGATCTCGGATGCAAGTTCGGATTCGTTTCTCGGAAGTCTGGTGTTTTTTGACGTTACATCTGACGATGCGGAGATCGGCTATTGGGTTGCTCCCGAGCATCGGGGGCGAAGAGTTTCGGGCCGAGCACTTATGCTCGCTATGGAAATTGGCCGCAAACTGGGGCTGAAAAAGCTTCGTGCTCGCACGGTTCAGAACAACCCTGCCTCCAGCAAGGTCCTCTTAGGCGTGGGATTTGAACAAGTAGGAAATCCTCTGCCGCAGGTTGCTCCGTCTGGCAAAACCGAAATGAGCGTGAATTATCTGGTTGAGTTATGAGCGAGGCATTTAGATACTTAGCTCGTTCTGTCGGCCTATTTTCCATGACGCTGACCCGCCCTGCACAATGCCCGTCACCTCGCGGCCGAGTTGACGGTCAATAGCGGGCCGCCAAGGGACAAGGGTGAACTCGTGGCTCTTTTCCACGATAGCGAACTTGCCGCTCGTTAACTGGGCAGTCCCGGTGAACCTGCCGCTAACGCTCTCGCCGTCCGTGGCGGCGCGGAACGGCAGACCCTTGCCCTCGGCCATCTCCGCGCCGATGCGGGCAATTTCCCGCTCGCGCAGCGTGGCGAGAAGACTGCGCCGATAGAAGATTCGACCATCCCGGCTGCGCGTGGCGTCGCGCTGTTCGATATGATGCTCGCGGCGCTGGTCCATCGCCTCGCGGACCTGCTGGCCGAAACCGGCCGGGGCAAGATCCGATGCGTCGGCAGATAGTAGGCGCCGATCAAGCCAGGTCGCACCATCCGCGCCGATCTGCTTTTCAAGGTTGAAAACCGACAGGACGCGGAGGCTGGCCTGCCGGTTGCGCCCGGCATCATAAGCGGCGGCGCGGCTCTCGAAGTCGTCGGGGATGCGCCAATGGTCGGCGTCGATCCGCTCGACGATCCCGGCGCGGCGCAACGCCTCCAGCCGGCGGACATGGGCATCGACATATTCCTCGTATTCGCCGCCTAGAACACGGCTCTCGAACTTCGCCTGCTCCAGATGGCGGCTCGGCCGATAGACGCCCTCCTCTGCGATGGCGGCGATGCTTCGGTCGGATGGCCGCTGCCCGGTGTCGGCCGGGCCAACTTCGACAATGCTGCCGATCCGTGCATCCTCGACGCGGGCCGGGTCGATGCCAGCGACATGATGCGTCCGTCCGTCGATTCCATCCACCACAAGAGTCAGGTTTTCCCCCAGCTCGTCGGACAGGTATTTATCGACGACGCGGCCGACGATGGGCGTCTCGGGCGGCCCGTCATGGATATGGAAGGTGAGCGGATCGCGCTCCATGCCATCGACCTTCAGCGCCTTGTGCATGTTGCGGATGATGTCGCCGCGCTCGCCCATCTCGCGCAAGGTCGGCTCCATGCGCTCGCTCAACTCCCACACGCCCGGCGCGTGCTCGGTCGCAAGCCCCATCATCTCCAGTTTGGCGAGGCGGCGCAGGCGCAGTGCGCGATTGAACTGGCGGCGCGATTCGTCCGGCTCATGGCGCAGGTCGAGGAACCTGTCGTCGGCTTCCTCGGTCATCGCCCGGTCGATCCGGGTGAAACGGTCCTGGTCAATCTCGGCCGACAGCTTGCGGGTCTGCTCGATCTCGGTCACTTGCCCCAGCTCGAGCGTGGTCAACTCGCTCGCCCGCTCGCGGATGCCGTTGGCGAGATAATCGCCATTGATGACAAGGTTCTCGCCGAGGTCGTCCTTGCCGCGGACGATGACATGCACATGGGGATGGCCCGTATTGTAGTGGTTGACGGCCACCCAATCGAGTTTCGTGCCAAGGTCGGCCTCGATCTGGCTCAT
>JBEBWZ010000180.1:0-5740 GCA_040391865.1 Solimonas flava | reverse complement strand
TGCTCGATCGTGCCGGCGTTGCGATCAGTGCGCAGTTGCTGGGGCTGGCGCAGCGGATGCTCGATCTGGGCGTCGATCATGCCGCGCAGCGCAAGCAGTTCGGCAAGCCGATCGGTTCGTTCCAGGCCGTCAAGCATCACATGGCCGATGTCGCGGTGAAGATCGAATTCGCCGAGCCGGTGGTGCACCGCGCGGCCTGCGCGCTCGAGGAGAACGATCCGCGCGCGTCGCTGTACGTCTCGCACGCGCGCTTGGCCGCGGGCGAAGCGGCGCTGCTCGCTGCGCGCAAAAGCATCCAGGTCCACGGCGCGATGGGGTACACCTGGGAGGCGGATCTGCAGATGTTCATGAAGCGCGCTTGGGCGCTGGATGCGACCTGGGGCGATCGCAGCTTCCACAAGGCGCGCGTTGCGGCGCAGGTGCTGGCTGCCGATGCCCTGTTGGGGCCGGGTGAAACCTTCAGCGTGGTGCGCGAAGCCTGAGCGGCTGAGCGCGATACGCATTCAAATTGATCAAGGAACAAGAGACATGGCAGAGGCTTACATCGTTGATGCGCTGCGCACGCCGACCGGCAAGCGCAAGGGCAGCCTGGCGCACATCCATGGCGCGGATCTGGGCGCGCATGCGCTGAAGGCGCTGGTCGAGCGCAATGCGATTCCGGCCGACGATTACGACGACGTGATCTTCGGTTGTCTCGATGCGATCGGGCCGCTGGCCGGCAACATTGCGCGCACCAGCTGGCTGGCCGCGGGCCTGCCGCTGCATGTGCCGGGTGTGACCATCGATCGCCAGTGCGGCTCGTCGCAGCAGGCGATCCATTTCGCGGCGCAGGCGGTGATGTCGGGCACCCAGGATGTGGTGATCGCCGGTGGCGTGCAGACCATGACGCAGATTCCGATCTCGTCGGCGATGATCGCGGCCCAGCCGCTGGGTTTCAGCGATCCGTTCTCCGGTTCCAAGGGCTGGGTCGAGCGTTTCGGCAGCGATCCGGTATCGCAGTTCGTCGGCGCGCAGATGATCGCCGACAAATGGAACATCTCGCGCGAGGAGATGGAGCGCTTCTCGCTGGAAAGCCACGCGCGTGCGCGCAAGGCGATTGCCGAGGGCCGCTTCAAGCGCGAGATCCTGCCGATCGCCGGCCTCGACCATGATGAGACCACGCGTGAAACCACGCTGGAGAAGATGGCGAGCCTGGAGCCGCTGGCCAAGGGCGGCACCATCACCGCCGGTGTTTCGAGCCAGACCGGCGATGCGTCGGCGGCAGTGCTGATCGTCTCCGAGAAAGCCCTGAAGCAGTACGGGCTCAAGCCGCGCGCGCGCATTCACCACATCAGTGTCTATGCCGACGATCCGATCTTCATGCTGACCGCGCCGATTCCGGCGACGCGCCATGCGCTGAAGAAAGCCGGCATGAAGCTCGAGGACATCGACCTGGTCGAGATCAACGAAGCCTTCGCGCCGGTAGTGCTGGCCTGGTTCAAGGAGCTGGGCTATCCGCACGAAAAGACCAACGTCAACGGTGGTGGCATCGCGCTGGCGCATCCGCTGGGCGCGACCGGTGCCAAGCTGATGACCACGCTGCTGCACGAGCTGGAACGCACCAACAAGCGCTACGGCCTGCAGACCATGTGCGAAGGCGGTGGCGTCGCCAACGTGACCATCATCGAGCGGCTTTGACGCTGCGCGTCCGTGAGGGGTAAGGCGTTAGGAGTGAGGCCTAGACCTACTCGACGCCTTTCGCCTCACGCCTATCTCCTCACGCCTCACGAGAAAGAAAATGGGTATCTGCGACAACCGCACCATCATCATCACCGGCTCGGGCGCCGGCCTGGGCCGTGCCTATGCGCTGGCGCTGGCAGCCGAAGGCGCCAACGTGGTGATCAACGACATCAAGCGCGAAGCCGCCGAAGGCGTGGTCGCGGAAGTGAAGGCGGCTGGTGGCAAGGCGATCGCCAACAGCGACGACATCACCTCGATGGCCGGCGCCGATAACATCGTCAAGGCCGCGGTCGATGCCTTCGGCGATGTGCATGGGGTGGTCAACAACGCCGGCGTGGTCCGCGACCGGATGTTCGCGAGCCTGTCGGAAGACGACTGGGACATGGTGGTCAAGGTCCATCTCAAGGGTCATTTCTGCATCGCCAGCAAGCTGGTGCAGCGCTGGCGCGAGCAGGTCAAGGCCACCGGCCAGAAAGTCGAAGGCCGTATCGTCAACACCAGCTCCGGCGCTGGTCTGCAGGGCAACATCGGCCAGAGCAACTACTCCGCGGCGAAGGGTGGCATCGCGTCGCTGACGCTGGTGCAAGCAGCGGAACTCGGACGTTACGGGATCACCGCCAACGCCCTGGCACCGGCGGCACGTACCGGCATGACCGAAGGCCCGTTCGGCGAGATGATGAAAAAGCCGGAAGACGGCAGCTTCGATCATTACGCGCCGGAAAACGTCGCGCCGCTGGTGGTGTTCCTGTGCAGCGCGCAGTCGGCGCAGGTCAGCGGCAAGGTGTTCGAGGTCGAGGGCGGCAAGATTTCCATCGCCAACGGCTGGAAGACCGGCCTCGTCCGCGACAAGAAAGCACGCTGGAACCCCGCCGAGCTGGGCGAAGTGATCGACGGTCTGATCGCGGAATCGCCCAAGGCACAGAAGGTCTACGGCACCTGATGCCGACGTCGGGCGCCGTAGCCGCTGCACCGGGCGCCGCCACCGCGGCGGCGTCCTACCGCTACTGGACCAATGAACTCGTGCGCTTTGCCGATCTCGATCTGCTCGGCCACGTCAACAACAAGGCATTCACGGTCTATGCCGAGAGCGGTCGTGCTGCCTTCCTGCAGCAGACCGGCCTGTGGCTGCCGGGCGCAACCCCGCAGACGGTGATCGCGCGGGTGGAGATCGATTACCTGCGCGAGCTGAACTATCCCTGCGCACTGAAAATCGGTGTGCGGGTGCTGAAGCTCGGACGCAGTTCATTCACGCTGGGACTCGGTATTTTCGATGGCGACAGTTGCGTCGCTGCGGTGGTGACGGTACTGGTGCGCATCGACAGCGTGACCCATGAAACGCTGCCGCTGTCCGCAAACGAGCGCGAACGCCTGCAACCGTATTTCGCGCACGCCGGCTGAACCGGCGCGTACTCGCATCATTCCCGAGACCTTGGTTCATCCCAACGGATGAAGCCGGGCAGCGGCATTCCCTCGAATAATGCCGGCACTCCCCCGAACGATGTCGACATGAACTTCGCGCTGAACGAAGACCAGATCCTGATCCGCGATGCCGCCGAGAGTTTTCTCGGCGATGTCAGCGATTCCGCTGCCGTGCGCCGTGCGCTCGACAGCAAGCTGGGCTATGACGCAACGGTGTGGCAGCGCATCGGCGGCGAACTGGGCTGGTGCGGGGTGGCGATTGCCGAAGCGCAGGGAGGCCTGGGTCTGGGACCGGTCGAGCTGGTGCTGATCCAGGAGCAGGCCGGGCGCCATCTGCTGTGCGCACCGTTCTACGCCACGGTCTGCGTTGCCGCCACGGCACTGCAGGATCTGGGCAGTGCGGAAGCCCGCGAACGTTTCCTGCCGCAGATTGCCGCGGGCGCGCTGCGCATTGCGTTGCCGCTGCACAGCGGTCGCGAACAATGGCTGGCGTCCGCGCAAGCGCTGCAGGCGCGCCGGATTGATGGCCACTGGGTGCTGGACGGCGCGGTGCCGCGGCTGGTGGATGTGGCCGAGGCCGATTATCTGTTTGTGTTCGCGACCATCGCCGGCGGCGGTCTGGGTTTGTTTGCGGTCGCGCCCGGTGCCGCTGGGCTGGGCTTGCAGCCGTGCGCTACCTGGGATGGCAGCCGCCGCTTTACCGATGTGCAGCTGAACTCGGTGCGTGCCGACATCCGTATCGATGAGCCGCATCGTGCCAGCGAGGGCGTGACCCGTACGCTGGCGCTGGCGCGGCTGTATCTCGCGGCTGAACAACTGGGCGGTGCGCAGCAGTGCCTCGATCTGACCGTGGCCTATACCGCGACCCGCAAGCAGTTCGGGCGGGCGGTTGCCGGGTTTCAGGCGGTGAAGCATCGTTGCGCGGAAATGATGGTGAAGATCGAAGCGCTGCGCTCTGCGGTCTATGGCGCTGCAGCCACCGCTGCGGGCGCGGTCGACAACGGCACGCTGGCGATGGAATGCGCGATGGCGCGTGTGCTCGCCGCCGACACCTACTTCTGGTGCGCGCAGGAAGCGATCCAGTTGCATGGCGGTGTCGGCTTCACCTGGGAATACGACCCGCAGCTGCACTTCAAGCGCGCACAGGCGGCCAGCCACTGGCTCGGCAATGCCGATGTGCTGCGCGCCGAACTCGCCGATGCGCTGCTCGACTGATCATCTGCCATGAATCTGGACCCGACGCCTGCCGACGAAGCCTTCCGCGCCGAAGTGGCGCAGTGGATGCGCGATCATCTGCAGGGGCGCTTTGCAGGACTGCGTTATCGCGGCGGCCCCGGCGATGAAGAGGCAGACCCGGCGCTGCGCAAGGAATGGGAACGCGAACTGGCCGGTGGCGGCTGGACCTGCGTCGGTTGGCCGCGCGCGCATGGTGGCCGCGAGCTGTCGATCGAACAGCAGGTGATCTTTCACGAGGAATACGCCCGTGCCGGCGGCCCCGGACGCATGGGCCATATCGGCGAAGGCCTGATCGGGCCGGCGCTGATCCGCTACGGCAGCGCCGCGCAACAGGCGCGTTTTCTGCCGCGGATCGTCGATGGCAGCGAATACTGGGCGCAGGGCTATTCGGAGCCCGGCGCCGGCTCCGATCTCGCCAACGTGCAGACCCGTTGCTGGCAGGAAGCCGACGGCTCCTGGCGGGTGCAGGGGCAGAAGATCTGGACCTCGCTGGCGCATGAATCCGAATGGGTGTTCGTGCTCGCGCGCTGCGAGCCGGGGTCCAGGGGCAACAAGGGACTCGCGTTCCTGCTGCTGCCCCTGCAGCAACCCGGTATCGAGATCCGTCCGATCCGGCAGCTGGGCGGCGGCTCCGAATTCAATGAAGTGTTCTTCGACGGTGCGCGTGCCGAGGCCGAGCATCTCGTCGGTGCGCCGGGCGAGGGCTGGAAGGTGGCGATGGGCCTGCTCGAAGCCGAGCGTGGGGTTTCGACGCTGGGCCAGCAGATGCACTTCGCGCATGAGCTGGAACTGGTGATCGCCGCGGCCAAGCGCAATGGCAGCGCGGCGGACCCGATGGTCCGCGCGCGCATCGCACAGGCCTGGTGCGGGCTGCGGGTGATGCGTTACAACGCGTTGCGCATGCTTTCCGGCGATCAGACCCAGCTGCGGCGCGAAGCGCTGATTGCCAAGTACTACTGGTCCAACTGGCATCGCGATCTCGGCAAGCTGGCGATGGATGTGCTCGGCGCCGAAGGGGATGTGATCTCCGACGATCCGGCGATCCGGCCCTTGCAGCAGCTGTTCTTCTTCTCGCGTGCCGACACGATCTACGCCGGCACCAACGAAATCCAACTGAACCTGATCGCCGAACGCGGTCTGGGCATGCCGCGTGAAGCGCGGCCCACGATCTGACGCCCAGCGCGCGATCCCTGAATACGGTGAACCATGACGCCAGCACCTGATTACGTTCCCGGCCACGGCCTGCTGAAAGGCAAGTCGGTCCTGATCACTGCTGCCGCGGGCGGTGGCATCGGTTTTGCTGCCGCCAAGCGCTGCCTTGAAGAAGGCTGCCGCGCGATCATGGTGTCGGACATCCATCCGCGCC
>JBEBWZ010000179.1:0-5791 GCA_040391865.1 Solimonas flava | reverse complement strand
CCTTCGCTGTACGGGTCCTGACTACGGCTGGCGCGGAGCGGCGGACTGCAGCATCCACAAGCGGTCCTGACCCCAGGTGGTGAAGTGCCCTTTGCGAAAGCTGGGCACGCCCCAAAGTCCGGCATCGAACAATGCTTCACGGTGCCGCTCGGCGTGCGCGGTATCGATGCCGCGGGCCAGGGTTGCCTTGGCGTGCTGCCAGTCCAGGCCGCAGCGTTCGATGATCGACTGCAGCACTTCGTCGCGGCGGGTGTCGAGACCTTCGGCCCAGATCGCCTGACCGGCGACGGCGCAGTAGCGCAGCTGCGTATCGGCATCGGCCTGGTGCGGGAATATCGTCAGCAGGCGCAGCACGCCGGGCCCCACGGGGTCGTGAATGCCGCCGAAGGGAATGTGCTGCGCATCGGCACAGCGTTTGACGTCACGCACGATATACAGGCGCTTGGCACGCGGTACAGGCAGACCGCGCATCACCATCGGCAGCACGGGCCGGACCTGCAGCAGCGGATGCGCGCCGTGTGCGCGCGCCCGCAGCAGGCTCACCGCCGCAAGGTAGGAGTAGTGGCTGCGAAAGCTGTACCAGAATTCCAGCGGGGCATCGGTTCCAGGATCGCGCCTGTCCAGCTTGTCCGGATCGAGCCGGGACAAGGTGCTGTCGCCGTCGAGGACGCCGTCGTGCTGCAGCCGGGCACCGAGAAAATCGAGACGGTCCAGTGCCCAGAACCACTCACCGCGGTACTGCCACATCGCTGGCAGATAGTGGCCGAGCTTGCGACGGCGCGCGGCGTTGGCGCGCAGCAACGTCGCGACGCTGGCTTCGCTGTTCGCAGGTGCGGTCAGCTTGATGCCGGCGCCGATCGCATCCAAGGCCTCACGTTCCAGTGCAAGAAACTCGGTGGCGTCCTTGGCCTGGGCCAGTCGCGCCGTCAGTGCCGCGCGCTGCGCTGCGGGGACGGCTATCGGCGCTGGCAGTGCGTGGCAGGGCGCAAGGCGCGCGGCGTCCTGCGCGGCGAACTCGCGCTGTCTGGCTTCCTCGGGGTAGGTCTGTGCGTCGGGCGATGGCACCAGGTTGATCGAGAACGGCAGGTTGAGTCGCGGCGCGATGCGCCGCGCCAGTGCAGCCGAGAGCTGCGAATGCGGATCGCCGACCTCGTAGTACAGCTCCAGCCCGTGCCCGGCGCGCAATCGCGCGATGGGGTCGCGTGAGCGCGCGATGCGCTCGGCGATGTGCGATTTCAACGAGCGCCGCAAGCCGGCGCGCGGCAGCCAGTGCAAGGCAGGGTCTTCAGCGGAGTCCGGCATTTCCTTTCCCATGTTTCATGCTTCGTTGATCCGTTGGCTCCGGATGCCATGCGCCGCGTCGCCGTCCGCTCCGAGGTCGGCATTCACGATCGTTGCTGTACAGGGTCGCTGGTCCATCCGTGTGCTATGCCTTTCGGAAACAATGTTTACAGATTGTACAATTGAATATCCTGTGTCAATGTCCTGTCGGATCTCCACATTTCCGACTGCCGGGAGGCGCGGCGTGAGTATCTTCAACGAGAGATTTCCGGGCGATCCTCTGCAGGTTCGCCGCACCGCAGGTTTCGCCGGGCAGCCGAATACCGAAACTGTGCTGCACCTCGACTTTGCGCCACAGCGGGCCGGATGGTTCGAGATGCTGCGCGGTGTGGCAAAGGCTGGTACGCCATGAGCGATCCGATCCGCTTCCGCCTGGCGCGGATCCCGGCTGGCCTGCCGGATGCCGAGACCTGGACCACCAGCCACGAGCCCGCAGCCACGCCTGCGGACGGTGAACTGAAACTCGCCGTTCGCTACGTCTCGGTCGACCCGGCAATGGCGGGCTGGATCCAGCCGGTGCGCAGCTACGCCGAGCCGGTGCAGGTCGGTGAGGTCATGAAAGCCTTCGGTATCGGTGAGGTGATCGAGAGCCGCAGCGAGCGCTACAAGGCGGGCGATACCGTGTTCGGTCTGCTGGGCGTGCAAACCGAGGTCACGCTGAATGCCAAGGGCCTGCGCAAGCTCGACCCCAAGCTGGCGCCTTTGCCGAAGTATCTCGGCGGCCTCGGCATGCCGGGTTTCACCGGCTACTTCGGCCTGACCGAGATTGGCCAGCCCAGGGAAGGTGAAACCGTTGTGGTCTCGGCGGCGGCTGGCGCGGTCGGCTCGGTGGTCTGTCAGGTTGCACGGCTCAAGGGCGCGCGCGTGATCGGTATTGCCGGCGGTGCCGACAAGTGCCGTTACCTGATCGACGAACTCGGCTGCACGGCGGCCATCGACTACAAGGCCGAGGCAGTCGGCGTGGCGCTGGATCGCGTCGCGCCTGAAGGTGTGGACGTGTACTTCGACAATGTCGGCGGCACGACCCTGGATGCGGTACTGGCGCGCATCCGCCGCCATGCGCGCATCGTGGTCTGCGGTGGGGTGTCGCAGTACGCTTCGTTGCAGGACGCGCGCGGACCCGCCAACTACCTGCAGATCACAGCGCAGAGTGCGCGCATGCAGGGCTTCACCATGCTCGATTACCTGCAGCGCATTCCCGAGGCGGGGATGCAGTTGGGTGCCTGGATGATGCAGGGCAAGCTGAAGACACGCGAGCATGTGCTCGAGGGCATCACGCAGTTTCCTTCGGCGCTGCAATTGCTGTTTGCCGGCGGCAACCTGGGCAAGTTGATGATCAAGGTTTGAGCGATCCGTCATTCCACCGTTGGTGAAGGATGACGATGAACAGCGAGGAGAAAATAAAGTGAAAGTGCAAGAACTCTGGGTGCAACGCGACGACCTGCGCAGGACCCGGCTGGCGGAGCGGGAGGTGAAGGAACTGGCGGACGGCGAGATCCTGCTCGCGATCGACAAGTTTGGCCTGACTGCGAACAACGTCACCTACGCGCTGACCGGCGACCTGATCGGCTACTGGAAGTTCTATCCGGCGGAGGGCCCGGGTAGTGAAGGCATGGGCAAGGTGCCGGTCTGGGGGTTTGCCGACGTGATCGAGTCGCGCTGCGCGGACATCGCAGTGGGCGAGCGCATCTGGGGCTTCATGCCGATGGCCAGCCATGTCGTGCTGCAACCGGGCAAGGTCGAGGCCGCGCGCTTCAAGGATTTCGCCCCGCATCGCAAGGGTCTGCCGGGGCTGTACAACGAATACCACCGCACCGCCAACGATCCGCCGTTCCTGCGCCAGATGGAGGACGAGCGTTGCCTACTGTTCCCGCTGTTCGCGACCTCGTTCATTCTCTACGACTATCTGATCGCCCACGATTTCTTCGGTAGCGAGCAGGTACTGATCGGATCGGCATCGTCGAAGACTGGCTTCGGCCTTGCGCACCTGCTGCATCACGATCCCGCGGTACGGCAGCGCGTCATCGGCCTGACCTCGGCGTCCAATGTCGGCTTCGTCAGCAGCCTCGATGTCTGCGATCAGGTACTGGCCTACGGCGACGTGGCGTCGCTCGACGCATCCCGTCCTACCGCTTTCGTCGACATGGCCGGTTCCGGTGCGCTGATCAACGCGGTGCATGCACATTTTCGCGAGAACGTGAAGGAAAGTTGCGTCGTCGGCGCCACCCACTGGGAGGCCGAGCGTCACAAGGGCGCGGTGCCCGGTGCGAAGCCAACCCTGTTCTTTGCGCCCTCGCATATCGCGCGACGCGAAAAGGAGTGGGGGCCGGGCACGGTGCTGCTCAAGGCCTTTGCCGCCAGCGCGAAGATCGCACAGGCGGTTTCCGGAAAGCTGGAGGTCACCCAGACACGCGGTGCCGCGGCGGTGGAGCAGCAGTACCTGGCGATGGTCAACAACCAGGTGCCGCCGAGTCGCGGTCTGATGCTGTCGATGAAGGGTTGAGGCGCGCGATGGACATCCTGCGCACGCCGGATCAGCGTTTCGCACAGCTCGAAGACTGGCCCTACGCGCCGCGCTATTGCGAGGTGCGCGATGCCGAAGACGGCACGGTGATTCGTATCCACCACATCGACGAGGGGCCGCGCGACGCCGATCCCATACTGTTGATGCATGGCAATCCGACCTGGGTCTATCTGTACCGCAAGATGATTCCGGTGCTGCTTGCGGCCGGGCATCGCGTGATTGCGGTGGACCTGGTCGGCAACGGCCGCTCCGACAAGCCGGCGCTCAAGTCCGACTACACGCTGGCGCGTCACTATCAGTGGATGAACGACTGGCTGCGCGCGATGGATCTGCGCCACATCACCCTGTTCTGTCAGGACTGGGGCGGCACCATCGGGCTGGCGATGGTATCGGAGCAGCCGGAGCGTTTCGATCGCGTGGTGGCTTCCAATACCGGGGTGCCGGAGGGGCAGGGCGAGAGCGAGTTCATGAAGATGTGGGTCAATCTCATGCGCAACGCCACGACCTTTCCGCTGCGGCAGATGTTGCCGCAGGGCATGGTGTGCAAGCTGACGGCAGCCGAGCTTGATGCCTATGTCGCGCCGTTTCCCGATGACTCATACATGGCCGGCATCATCGCCTTTCCGCTGCTGATCGCGGTGCAGCCGGACAACCCGGGCGTGCCGCTGAACGCCAGGGTGTGGGAAGGGCTGGAGCGCTTCGACAAACCGTTCCTCACCTTGTGGGGCAAGCTCGATCCAGTATCGCGCGGTGTTGATCGCGAGATGCAGCGTCGCATCCCCGGTACCCATGGCCAGCCGCACCAGCGGTTCGAGCAGGCCAACCACTTCATCCAGGAAGACGTGCCGGAAGCGCTGGCGGAGCACACGCTGCGTTTCATCGCCGCCACGCCGCGCTGAGCACGGCCCTTTTCTCCAGGAGTTTCGATATGTCCGCACCGCAACGCCATCGCGCGATTCCCGCCTCCGTGCCGGAGGAGAACGTCACGGTCTCGCCGCTGGATCTGCACATGGAGATGTTCGACATGCGCAGCGGCAATGTCTGGCTATGCCAGCAGCCGCTGACGATGGATGAGTACCGCGCCTTCAAGCCGGAGCCGCCCTATGTGAAGTCCGGCATTGCGCGTTCGGCAATGAGCTTCGCCTACTTCCGGCGGTCGCCGGGCGCGGTGGCCGACGGCGCTCTGGAGCGCCGCCAGATTGCCGGCCGCGACTTCGTGCGCGTGGCGCGGCCGGTGAATTTCCGCGGACTGCAGCCAGGCAATGCACCGACCCGTCTCGAGATCGACAAGCACCATGTCATCGGGTTCTCGGCGGGCGACTGCGTGCCCTTCGTGCGCCTGCCGGACGGTCAGTATTACGTGCAGCAGACGGTGGCAGCGGACCATTCGCGCATCGATCTGCCGGAGGACTGGACCCCGCTGCACGTCAGGCTGACGCAGGACTGGGCGCTGGCGCTTGAGGCCCCGGCGACCGTGCACTTCTTCAGCAACCTGCAGAGCTACCAGGGGCCGGTGCCAGCGGAGTGCATGCCGATCGATCCCCTGTGCGAGGGCAGTGGCGATCAGGCTGAATCGACATTCAATCCCTGAGCACTCCCTCGCCCCGCTTGCGGGGAGAGGGCTGGGGTGAGGGGCGTCGGCGCAGCCGACCGCTGTGTCTTGGGGAACCTGCGCCGCCCCTCATCCGCCCCTGCGGGGCACCTTCTCCCCGTGAACGGGGAGAAGGAAACCATCGAGGAGGAGGCTGAAAGCCGATGCTGAATCGGCAGGTGCATTTGCGTTGCCTATCTGCCCACCCATATCCCGTTCAGGTGTGCGAGGGCAGTGACGATCAGGTTGAATCGACATTCAATCCCTGAGTGCTCCCTCTCCCCGCTTGCGGGGAGAGGGCTGGGGTGAGGGGCGTCGGCGCAGCCGACCGCTGT
>JBEBWZ010000178.1:0-5864 GCA_040391865.1 Solimonas flava | reverse complement strand
CGGACAGCAGCAGACGCAGAGCATCTGGCGCGGTGTGGTGACGCAGGCCGATGGCTACCCGGTGATGGAGCAGTGGCTGGAAACGCTGGAAACCCTGCGTCCGGAGTACGGCGGCGACCATCAGGCCGCCGTCATCGCCGCCAAGCCGCTGGCCGCGAACGACGCCTGCGTCATCGGCACCATCGGTGGCCGTCTCGAACTGCCGAACGGCATCCCGCTGTACGACCTGTTGCCCAACTTCAATATCGACATCCCGCTGCGGGTGAATCTGCCGGAGCTGTACAACGCCAATGGCAGCGGCATTGGTGTGTGCTCGCTGGCGTTGCCGGTGACGCGCACGCCGCGCATGGTCGCGGGCATGCCGATGAGCGACGACATCATCCGCTGCCAGCTGCGGCCGGTGGATGCTGCCGACTATAACGGTCGCCTGAACGAGGCCCAGCTGAGTGAAGTGCGTCAGATTTTCCCCGACGGCGTCTGCGATTTCAGCAAGCCGGCGGCCGAGGATGTCGAGCGCAGCATGATCTGGCCGTCACTGGGTGGCGAGCGCCTGCAGGCGCCGCGCGAGCTGAAATGGCGTGTTGCACGCTCGCAGTAGCCTGAGCATGTGATCGAAAGGCCCGGAAGTCGGCAGACTTCCGGGCCTTTTTCGATTCCGGGAGCGGAAATGTCCTGCGGTGACGCCGGCTTTCTTGCCGGGGGGGCGTCAAAGCCGGACAATACGCGCCCTTTTTGGACCCCGGTGCCGGTATTACCATGCCCACGCGTTTCGAACTGGCTAACGCCATCCGTGTTCTCGCAATCGACGCGGTACAGAAAGCCAATTCCGGCCATCCCGGCATGCCGATGGGCATGGCCGACATCGCCGAGGTGCTGTGGAACGACTTCCTCAGCCATAACCCGACGAACCCGCAGTGGGCCAACCGCGACCGTTTCGTGCTTTCCAACGGCCACGGCTCGATGCTGCTGTATGCGCTGCTGCACCTCAGCGGCTACGACCTGCCGCTGGAAGAGCTGAAGAACTTCCGCCAGTTCCATTCCAAGACCGCCGGCCATCCGGAATACGGCATCACGCCGGGCGTGGAAACCACCACCGGCCCGCTGGGCCAGGGCCTGGGCAATGCGGTGGGCATGGCGATTGCCGAGCGCGTGCTGGCCAGCCGCTTCAACCGCGACGGTCTCAACATCGTCGATCACCACACCTATGTGTTCGTGGGCGACGGCTGCCTGATGGAAGGCATCTCGCACGAGGCCTGTTCGCTGGCCGGCACCCTGGGCCTGAACAAGCTGATCGTGCTGTACGACGACAACAACATCTCCATCGACGGTGAAGTCGGCGGCTGGTTCGGCGACGACACGCCGGCGCGTTTTGAAGCCTATGGCTGGAACGTGGTGCGCAAGGTCGACGGTCATAACCCGGCCGAGATCAAGAAGGCGCTGGAACTGGCGCGCGCGTCCAGCGACAAGCCGACGCTGATCTGCTGCAAGACCGTGATCGGTTTCGGTTCGCCGAACGTCTCCGGCAAGGAAAAGTCCCACGGCGCGCCGCTGGGCGACGCCGAGATCGCGTTGACCCGCGCGCAGCTGAGCTGGACGCATGCGCCGTTCGAGATTCCGGATGCGATCCGCAGCGAATGGGATGCGCGCAAGGATGGCAAGGCGCGTGAACAGGCCTGGAATCTGCTGTTCAGCGAGTACGCCGCCAAGTTCCCGGAAGACGCCGCCGAGTTCGAGCGCCGCATGCGCGGCGAGCTGCCGGCCGACTGGGTCAGGACCATCGGTGCAGCGGTCATCGACGGTGCCAAATCGGACAAGCCGGTCGCGACCCGCAAGTCATCGAAGAACGTGCTCGATGCGATCGCGGCGAAGCTGCCGGAGCTGTTCGGCGGTTCGGCCGACCTGTCCGAATCCAACTGCACCGACTTCAAGGGCCATGTCTCGCTGCGTCACGGCAAGCTGAGCGGCAACTACGTCAATTACGGCGTGCGTGAATTCGGCATGGCGGCGGCGCTCAACGGCATCGCGCTGCACGGCGGCCTGATCCCGTTCGGCGGCACCTTCCTGGTGTTCTCGGATTACGCCCGCAATGCGCTGCGCATGGCCGCGCTGATGAAGATCCGCAGCATCTTCGTGCTCACCCACGATTCCATCGGCCTCGGCGAAGACGGGCCGACGCATCAGGCGGTGGAGCATGTTTCCTCGCTGCGCCTGATCCCGGGTCTTCAGGTCTGGCGTCCGGCCGATGCGTTCGAAAGCGCGATTGCCTGGAAGGTCGCGATCGAACGTCAGGATGGCCCCTCGGCCCTGGCGCTGTCGCGCCAGAACCTGCCGCCGCAAGCGCGCGCTGACCACCACGCCGAGAACGCCGCCCGCGGCGGCTACGTGCTGTGGGAACCGGCACAGGCCGCACAGGCGGTAGTGATCGCCACCGGCTCGGAAGTGCAGCTGGCAGTGGATGCCGCGAAAAAGCTGGCCGCAGACGGCAAGCACGTGCGCGTGGTGTCGATGCCCTGCGCCGACCGCTTCCTGGAGCAGGATGCCGCGTATCGCGCATCGGTGCTGCCGCCCACGCTGACCAAGCGTCTGGCCGTGGAAGCCGGTGTTTCGCTGTACTGGCGCGCGTTTGTCGGCTTCGAAGGTGAGGTCATCGGCGTCGATACCTTCGGCGAATCGGCCCCGGCCGGCACCGTGTTCAAGCACTTCGGACTGACGGTCGACAACGTCGCCGCCCGTCTCGACGCGCTATTGGCGTAAAATTCGCCACCCCGCCGGGGGTGACCGGCACGAATTCACCTGTGCGGCTTCGCCGCTGTTCTTGAGAGAGGATCGGAAATGGCAGTCAAGGTTGGTATCAACGGTTTCGGTCGCATCGGGCGCAACGTGCTGCGCGCCGCCGTGCAGAATTTCGGCAATGACATCGAGATCGTCGCGATCAACGATCTGCTGGAGCCGGACTACCTCGCCTACATGCTGCAGTACGACTCCGTGCACGGGCAGTTCAAGGGCGACATCAAGGTCGAAGGCGGCGCGCTGCTGATCAACGGCAAGAAGATCCGCCTGACCCAGGAACGCGATCCGGCCAACCTGAAGTGGGGCGACGTCGGCGCCGACATCGTCATCGAATCGACCGGCCTGTTCCTCGACAAGACCACCGCGCAGAAGCATCTCGATGCCGGCGCCAAGAAGGTCATCCTGTCGGCACCGTCGAAGGACGACACGCCGATGTTCGTCTACGGCGTCAACGACAAGACCTACGCCGGCCAGGCGATCATCTCCAACGCCTCCTGCACCACCAACTGCCTGGCGCCGCTGGCCAAGGTGCTGCACGACAAGTGGGGCATCAAGCGTGGTCTGATGACCACCGTGCACGCCACCACCGCGACGCAGAAGACCGTCGACGGTCCGAGCGCCAAGGACTGGCGCGGTGGCCGCGGCATCCTCGAGAACATCATTCCGTCCAGCACCGGTGCCGCGAAGGCTGTCGGCGTGGTGATCCCGGAACTGAACAAGAAGCTGACCGGCATGTCGTTCCGTGTGCCGACGTCCGACGTGTCCGTGGTCGACCTGACCTGCGAGCTGGAGAAGGAAGCCAGCTACGAAGAGATCAAGGCCGAGATGAAGGCGCAGAGCGAAGGCGCGCTGAAGGGCATCCTCGGCTACACCGAGGACAAGGTGGTCGCCACCGACTTCCGTGGTGATGCACGGACCTCGATTTTCGATGCCGACGCCGGCATCGCGCTCGACAAGACCTTCGTCAAGGTCGTGAGCTGGTACGACAACGAGTGGGGCTACTCCAACAAGTGCCTGGAAATGGTGCGCGTGGTCGCCGCGAAGTAAGCGCGAGCTTCAAACCCGGAAGGCCCCGTTCGCGCGGGGCCTTTCACTTTCTGCAACCCGATACGGAAATTCGCCATGACTGTCCTTCGCATGTCCGATCTCGATCTCGTCGGCAAGCGCGTGCTGATCCGCCAGGATCTCAACGTGCCGATCGCCAACGGCAAGATCTCCTCCGACGCGCGCCTGCGCGCCTCGCTGCCGACGCTGAAGCTCGCGCTGGAGAAGGGCGCCTCGGTGCTGGTGACCTCGCACCTCGGTCGCCCCAAGGCCGGCAAGTTCGATCCCGAGCATTCGCTGACGCTGGTCGCCGCGTGGCTGTCCGAGCATCTTGGCCGCACCGTGCCGCTGGTCACCAACTGGATCGATGGCATCGAGATGCAGCCGGGCCAGATCGCGCTGGGCGAGAACACCCGCTTCCTCAAGGGTGAGAAGGACAACGATGACGCGCTCGCGCACAAGATGGCCGCGCTGTGCGACGTCTACGTGATGGACGCCTTCGGCACGGCGCACCGTGCGGAAGTCTCCACGCACGGCGTTGCCAAGTACGCACCGGTGGCCTGCGCCGGCCCGCTGCTCGCGGCGGAACTCGATGCGCTGGGCAAGGCGCTGGCGACACCGAAGAAGCCGCTGGCGATCATCGTCGGTGGCAGCAAGGTCAGCACCAAGCTGGACCTGCTCAACAATCTGGCCGATATCGCCGATCAGCTGATCATCGGCGGCGGTATCGCCAACACCTTCCTTGCGGCGGTCGGCAAGCCGGTGGGCAAGTCGCTGCACGAGGCCGACATGCTCGACAAGGCACGCGGCATTCTCGAAAAGATCCGTGCGCGCGGCGGCGATATCCCGCTGCCGGAAGACGTGGTGGTGGCGCCGGAGTTCTCCGCCGAGGCCCATGCCGAAGTGCGTCTGGCCGATGAAGTCGAGGACGACGAGATGATCCTCGATATCGGTCCGAAGACGCGCAAGAAGCTCGCGGAGCTGCTGCAGTCCTGCGGCACCATCGTCTGGAACGGTCCGGTGGGCGTATTCGAGTACGACAGCTTCGCGGCCGGCACCAAGGCGATTGCCGAAGCTATCGCCGGTTCCGGCGGCTACTCGCTGGCCGGTGGCGGCGATACGCTCGCGGCGATCGACAAGTTCAAGGTCGCCGACCGGATCGACTACATCTCCACCGGCGGCGGCGCATTCCTCGAATTCCTCGAAGGCAAGAAGCTGCCGGCGGTGGAGATCCTGGAGCAGCGCGCCAAGGGTTGAATGCGGATCGCGTGACCAACAAAAAGCCCGGCTCTCGCCGGGCTTTTTGTTGGTGCGTCATCCAGGCTCAGGATGACGGGGGATGCGGTAGATGAGGCAGCGCCCTCCTACTCGCGTCGCGCGAGTATCCGTTGCTTGCTCTCGCTGACCAGGATCAGCGCGCCGGTGTCATCACGCTCGATCTTCTGCACCTGCTTGAGTAAGCCGAGGAACTTGTCTTCCTGATGCATCAGCGCCGGTGCGCAGGCCATCAGCGTGCCGGCAAGCCTGGAGATGGTCAGCGTGTCGCCGTCCAGCGTGTACTGCCCTTGATAGCGGTTGCACGAGGCGCGCCCGAACAGCTGGCCGTCGGCTGCGAAGTTCAGGTCACGCGTGAGCGGTCGATGATGCCGCCACCGCCGATATCTTCCACCACCCATTCCGCGCCCTGCAGTCCTGCCACGGTCGGTGGCGATGGTGCAGTGGATGCCGGGGCTGCGCCGGTGGCGACGACGATGCACTCCGCTGCTATTAAGCAGGCTTTCCAACTGCCCACTAAGCGTCACCGACTGGGTACGCGAAGTATAACAACGCCTTTTTTTGGGCAGCTGTTCCGTTTGCCGTGGAGACCGTCACGCTTTCGATACGGTATGGTCGGCAGCCGCGCGACCGCGATCACTCGATACGCCTTGTCCTGCAAGGGATTCGGGCGCAGATCGACAATGGCACAAGGCTTGCGGCGATAGCAGAACGATGGGAACGAGAATGGAGAGAGAAATGCGCGGAAGTCGGCG
>JBEBWZ010000177.1:0-5886 GCA_040391865.1 Solimonas flava | reverse complement strand
CGGCGCGGGCGTGTAGATCTCACCCTGCCCCAACCGCCACAGGTAGTCCCAGCCGGCTGGCGGCATTTTCGGTTCGCGCCGACGCTGCAGGGCGGGCCCGAACAGTTCGGGATCGGCGGCGGCGGCTGTTGCCAGCGCCGCACCGACATCGCCGCGCCATTGGATCACCGCCAGCTGATAGCTGCCGCCGAGCGCGGTCCGCGGCACCGCCGGGTCGAAGTTCCCCTGCGCATCGGAAAACTCGCCGGGCGGCTTGACCGTGAAGTGCAGTGCACCGCCGGCCGCGCCCGTGTTGATCGTGCTGGCTTCACCCACCAGCTTGGCGATCGGCGCAGCGCCAACGCGATACCACAGCCCGACCTGCGGACCGACGCCCACATCGAAGGCACGTGACGCCATCAGGCGACCGCGCGCGAGCAAGGTGAATTCCGCACCCGGCGCCACCGTCACACCGCTATCCAGCCAGTCCGGCAGCGCACCACTCAGATCGACCCAGTCGCAGCGCAGCACCTGGTCCGGCATGTGCTGCAGCACCGATTCGACGCGACGTCGCATTTCGTCGTGCGGCATCGGCGCATCGGCGGTACGCGAGTGTCCGAACAGCCGCGAGGCCATGAAACGCAGCGTGGTGGGCAATACGGAAGGGGGGGTATGGGTCGGCACAACGCTCTCCTGAGTCGGGTTCAAAGAGGCAGCCGTCTGCGCGGCGCCTTCTGGTCCTGCAGGCGCAACCTTACACCGGGAAGCCGGTCGTATAGTGACACCCCGGCTTAGCGCGGAGCCCCCGATGAAGCGACTGCCGAATACCCTGGCCCGACGTTGCCGCGCACTGGCGCTGCTGATGCTGAGCCTCACAGCGGTACCGCTCGGCGCCGCAGAGCCGTCGGTCGCACTCTTTGCCGGCGGTTGCTTCTGGTGCATGGAGTCGGAACTCGAGGGGGTTCCCGGCGTGATCGATGTGGTGTCCGGCTACACCGGCGGCCACGTCCCCAACCCGACATACCGGCAGGTTTCCAGCGGCACCACCGGGCATTACGAAGCGGTGCGCGTGCGCTATGACGCCAGCCGTCTGCCTTATGAAAAACTGCTCGAATATTTCTGGAGCAATGTCGATCCGCTGGATGAACAGGGGCAGTTCTGCGACCAGGGCACGCAGTACCTGGCCGCCGTCTTTGTCGCCAGTGCCACCGAACGTACGCTCGCACTGCGCAGCCGCGAGGCCGCCGCCAGACGGCTGCGCGAGCCGGGCCTGATCAGGACGCAGATCCTCGACGCAAAAGCGTTCTACCCCGCCGAAGCCGAGCACCAGGATTACTACCGCAAGAATCCGCTGCGTTACCGCCTGTACCAGCAGGGCTGCGGACGCGATCAGCGGCTGGAAAAGCTGTGGGGCAACGACAAGCCGTAGCTTGCCCCGGCGTGCCGCGAACCCGGCCTCAGCCCTGCTCGGCGCAACGTGAACCGGGTGGCGGGATTTTCCAGCGGGCATCGTGGATGTCGTACACCCGCGGCTGCAGGTAATCCTCGGGATCGCGCAGGTAATCCAGTTCCGGCGGAAAGCTGAGGCCGGCCAGGGCGGCGCGCCATTGGCGTTCGTAAGCAGCGGCACCGCCGCCGAACACCGGCGCCCAGGCATCGTGATGGCTGGGAATGCTGAGTTGCGGGCGCACGCTGTCGACATACTGCACTGAGTCACGCAGACCGCTGGTGATCATGCCGAAGCCGACGATCGCACCGACCTGCACATCGACGCAGTCCGGCAGATTCGCCAGCGCCGCCTGTATCTCAGGGCCGTTCGGCTCGCCGTCACCGACCGGTCCGGTCGAATCGTGCCACAGCAGGCTGAAATCGCCGACCCGCAGGTGATAGGCCCAGGTCCCGCCATCGGGCTGTCCAAAGCCGCCATCGTCGGTCAAGGACAATGCAAAGCGCAGAATCTCCTGCGGATCGGTATTCAGGTTCTCGAGAAACGCCAGCACTTCCGGCACGAAGATCAGCGGCAAGCCGCCGGTCAGCAGATCGCTGGGATCGACTGCGGAATGCACATGCTGGATCACCTGTACCGGCGGCAGATCGCGCCATAGCGGGATCGACAGCACCGTGCCGGGTCCCGGACTTTCCTTGGAGCCCAGCACCAGACAGGGGAACGGGACTGACACCGGCAGTTCCGCCGCACGCTTGCGCGCCAGCTCGCAGACGCTGCCGCCGGCCACCAGTGCAGCGCCGGTCTGCCCGGCGACATAGCCGGCATCGGCGGCATGATCGAAATGACCGTGGCCAATCAGGATCGCTTCCGGCTGGATCGCCACCAACTCTTCACGGCCGATCGGCACGTAGTCCTTCTGCAGGCCCACCGACTCCCAGGCATCGAACAGGAACAGATGCCCGCCAACCGACGCAATGAACCCGGACACGCCGTACCACCACAGCTTGACCTTGTCCGGATCGGTCGCATCGGGGCCGAGGATACGATCGCGCGCCGCCAGCACTTCCGGCCCGACACGGGGTGGTGGTGGCAGCGGCTGCCAGTGGTCCGGCGTGACCTCACCGCGATTGCCGCCCCCGGCACCTGCGGCATCCAGCGGATCGGAATCGGAACAGGCACCCAGCGCCAGCAGCAGCGCGGTAGCAACGAGAAACCTGCGGATCATCGGTATGCCTTTGTCGGGAGCGGGTGAGCGGCCGGGTGGCCGCCCACCCTCAGGCGACGGCCTTTTCCGATACGGCGACCGCCTCCCCTGCGCCCGCCATGTCGCGTACCGCAACATAGCCGAAAGTCATCGCCGGCCCCAGAGTAGATCCGGCCCCGGCATAGGTCGGCCCCATCACCGCAGCCGAGGTATTGCCGGTGGCGTACAGGCCGGCAATGACGCTGCCGTCTTCACGCAGCACGCGTGCCTGGGCATCGGTCACCAGGCCACCCTTGGTGCCGATCTCGCCGGCATCCATCTTCACCGCATAGAACGGCGGCTTGATGATCGGTCCGAGACAGGTGTTCGGCTTGACGCTCGGATCGCTGTAGTAACGATCGATCGCGGTCTCGCCCTTGTGGAACTCGGTATCGACGCCGGTCCTGGCATAGCCGTTCATCTTTTCGACCGTGGCTTTCAGACCGTTCGCATCGACGCCGATCTTGGCAGCCAGCGCGTCGATGCTGTCGGCGCGGTAGTAGACCTTGTCGAGCCAGTCCTTGGGCAATTTCGAATCCGGCTCGATCTGGCCCGGCAGGAAAATGCCCATCGGATACTTGTAGCGGAAGGTGGCATCGAACACGAGCCAGCACGGTACCGTGCCGTTGCCCTTGGCATCGTCCGCGTACATCGCGTTGCGGAAGTCCGGATACGCCGCCGCTTCGTTGACGAAGCGCAGGCCCTTCTTGTTCACCGCCACGCAGCCCGGCATGCCGCGCTCGACAAACAGCGTGATCTGTTGTGCAGCCCCAGGCTTGCTCACCGTCGGCGAACCCCAGGTCAGGTCCATGTGCCTGATCGCCGCCCCCAGCGCCTGACCGGCGCGGATGCCATCACCGTGATTGATCGGCGGCGCCGCAGTCCAGGCGACGCTGGTCGGATGCTGCAGGTACTGCTCGCGCATCTGCGGATTGGATTCGAAGCCGCCACAGGCGAGGATCACGCCGCGCCGTCCGCGATAGCGCAGCGTGCGGCCATTCTGGCTGACCACCACACCGACCACGCGGCCGTTCTCCTCGATCAGCGATTCCAGCCCGGTATTCAGTTGCAGCGGAATCTTCTGCTGCAGCATCGCGTAACGCAGCGCCGCAACCATGCCCTGCCCCAGCACCTGCCGCCGGTCACGATGCGTCCTGCGGCGCCAGCTGAAATCGAACCAGTACTTCAGCAGCATCTTCAGCGTCAGCCTGATCCAGCCGGGCCCGCGCGAGAACAGCGTATGCGCCTCGACCTGATCCATTGCAATCCGGCCCATCAGCAGCGTGCCCTTGAACGATGCGCGCTGATGATCGAACTCCGGCCCCAGCAGTGCGGCGTCGAACGCCACCGGCTGCATCGAGCGCCAGCCTTCCTTGCCGCCCGGCTTGTTCGGGTAATAGTCCGGATACTTCGGCACATTGCTGTACTTGACGCCGAAGTTGCGGTCGAGATAGCGCACCATTTCCGGCGCGTTCTTCAGATACGCCTCGATCCGCGCCTGCGGCACCTCGTCACCGATCAACCCTTTCAGATAGGTCAGCGCTTCCTCATACGAATCCTTGCCGCCGGTGCGCGCGATATCGTCGTTGCACGGAATCCAGATGCCGCCGCCGGACACCGCACTGGTGCCACCGTACTTGTCGGACTTCTCGACCACCACCGTATCGAACCCGTGCTGCCGCGCCGCCAGCGCCGCGGTCATGCCGCCGCCGCCGGAACCGACGACCACGACATCGTATTCCTGATCCCACTGCTGGTTGCTCGTGCTCATTACGGTACTCCCATCTATTCATGTCGCTCTCCCGATTGCGGGAGAGATCGCCACTGCCTGGCGTTGCCGGCTTTTCCCCAGGACCTTCGCTCCGAGGTGGTTTGTTTCTTCTCCCCGCTTGCGGGGAGAAGGTGCCCGCAGGGCGGATGAGGGGTAGGCGGTGGCTACCTGTACCTGCCGCGCGCCCCTCACCCCAACCCTCTCCCCGCAAGCGGGGAGAGGGAGGTTCCTGGGGGATGAATCCCTCTATCAAATGAACACGTCGCCGTTGTCGCGCCCCAGCAGCACGCTGCCGTAATTGCGGCCGAACTGCTCGGGGTTGTTCGCGTAATGCCCGCGCGCGGCCATCATGTCGAACATGTAGCGATGCAGCGGGAAGTCGGTGAAGATGCCGCGGCCGCCACAGGCCGAGAACAGCTGATACGCGTGTTTGGCACTGCGCTCGACCACCTGCGCCGCCTGTGCGCGGAAATGCAGGCGCTGCGCAATGTCGTCGAGCGGCTGACCGTTGCGGATCTTGGTCATCAGCACCTCGAAGTTGCGGTTCAGCACCAGCTTCATCTCGTCGATTGCCAGTGCTGCATCGGCCGCGGCCTGCTGCGCCGGTGCCTGCTCCGACGTCTTGTTGCCCATGTCGCCCACGCGCACCTTGGCGAATTCGAGGAAGGTATCGAGTGCGCCCTGCAGGCCGCCGATCGCGGCCGACGACACCGCACGCACGAAGATCTGCCCGAACGGCAGCTTGTACAGATCGGCGGTGAAGGTGTCGCGGCCCGGGTTGGTGCCCATGAAGCCATCGATGCCGCGGTGCGTGCGGTACTCCGGCACGAACACATCCTTGACCACGATGTCCTTGGAGCCGGTGCCCTTGAGGCCCATCACGTGCCAGGTATCGATCACTTCGAAATCACTGCGCGGCAGCAGGAAGGTGCGGTACTCCGGCGGCTGGCCTTCGCTGAAGATCAGGCCGCCGAGGAACACCCACTGGCAATGATCGACGCCGGAGGAAAAGCCCCAGCGACCGCTGAACTTGAATCCGCCTTCGACCGGCGTCACCTGCCCCTTGGGCATGTAGGTCGACGCGATCAGCGTCTGCTGATTCTTGCCGAACACATCCGCTGCCGCACGCGGATCGAACAGCGCGATCTGCCAGTTGTGCACGCCGATCACGCCATAGATCCACGCCGTGGACATGCAACCTTCGGCCAGCGTCATGCAGACGTCGTAGAACACCTGCGGGTCCATCTCGTAGCCGCCGTACTGCTTCGGCTTCAGCACTTCGAACAGGCCGGCCGCCTGCATCTCGGCAACAGTCTGGTCCGGTACCTTGCGCTCGGTTTCCGTCTGCTGGGCGCGCTCCTTGAGGCGCGGAATCATGTCGCGCGCGCGCTGCACCAGCATTTCTGGTGTCACAGTGTTGGCAGCCTTGGTTTGCACAGCATTCTC
>JBEBWZ010000176.1:0-5892 GCA_040391865.1 Solimonas flava | reverse complement strand
TGTTTCCGGTGGATATCTGCAACCCGGACATCTACCGCGGCCTGATGCAGTCGCGCGATCTGCGCACGATCTCCTCGCAACTGGAACCCAAGTATCAGGCGGACTCCGATATCTACGAGGTATCGTTCGATTTCCAGTTCAGCGATGAGCTGGTGCTGTCATCGCAGACGGTTTATGCCAAGGACGAATACTGGGCCACGCAGGACTACAACCGTTTCGCTGCCTTCCCGATCTGGGAAGACTCGTCCACGGCGTGCTTCGTGACCGTAGGAGACTCTGCCGGTGGCGCTGGAAATCCAGACTGCTACAGCGGTGCGGTTTTCGCGAATGGCTTCTACGCCAACCTGACCCCAAGGGCAGAGGGCACGCCGCTCGGCAGTCCCGGCATTCTCTGCGACCCTCAGTTGGGCTGCTCGGACACTTTGCTGATGCAGGATCTGTCGCGCTCGACATCCAAGCAGTTCAATCAGGAAATCCGCCTCGTTTCCAGCTTCGATGCGCCGGTCAATTTCAGTCTTGGAGCCAACTACACCAGCTTCGAGACGATGAACGACTACTTCGTCTTCGCCAATGGCCTGACGCATTTGCTGAACTTTTTCCCGTTCAACTACCACAACTCGCGGTGCGTTCAGACCAGCTCCGCCGAGAGCGTCGCCAGCCGCGACTACGACGGCGAGTTCTGCCGGTATGTCGATCCCAATCCGCTGGAATCCATCAATGGTGAGGGCCACAACTACTTCCGCAGCGGCAATCCGTACAAGCTGCGTTCCACGGCGCTGTTTGGCGAGGTCTATTGGCAAGCCACGGAATCGCTGAAGTTCACCGGCGGCCTGCGCTTTACCTGGGACCGCAAGGCTTTCACGCCGTTGCCCAGCCAGTTGCTGCTGGCGGACTACCGGGAAACGGGCCTGCCTGCAGGCGCCGGTCCGGATTTGTGCACAGAGTTCCGTGTGACATGTCCCTTGGCTGGCACGGCACCGGGCGGTCGCGGCTATCTCGCCGAACCGGACATCGTGCAGGAGTGGCGAGTGCCGACGGGTCGCCTCGGCTTTGACTGGAAGCCGCAGATCGAGTCCACCTGGATCGATCAGACGATGCTCTACGCCTTCCTTTCACGCGGCTACAAGGGCGGTGGTGCCAATCCGCCCAGTGTTGCGCAGCCGGCGGCGCGCTTTCTTCAGAGCGCCAGTGGCGGCTTTGCGGCACCGCCGACTTTCAAGGCCGAGTACGTCAACGCCATCGAAATCGGTACCAAGAACACGCTGTTCGGCGGCGGACTGACGCTCAACATGAGTGCGTTCTACTACGACTACAGCGACTACCAGATCAGCAAGATCCTGGATCGCAGCGCCTACAACGAAAACTTCGACGCCACGGTGTGGGGCCTGGAACTGGAGTCGGTGTTCGCACCGACGCCAAGCACACTGTTCAACGCCAGCATCGGCTACCTGCGCACCCGCGTCGCGGACGGCGAGCAGTCGATCGACCTGATGGACCGCACCGACGGCGGCAACCGTCATTACGCCGCCGATCCGGCGACCCTCGGCGTCCAATCCGGAACGACGACCGATGTTCCGGAGGGCTTCGACCGATGGATCGTCATCAAGCCCTGGATCACCGCGTCCTCCAACTGCATCGTGCCGCTGGAGCTGATGGAATCGCGCAGCGGTCTGGCGGTGGACGGCTATTGCCCGAACGGCAACGCGGCCGGCGGAAACTCGGGTTCGATTGGCGTGCCGATGTTTGTCTATGACGAGGATGGCAATCGAATTGGTACGAGGAATGCGTTTTACGACCCGTCCATCGATGCGCCCAACGGCGGCCAGGGTTTCTACAAGGATCTAGGTGGCAATGAGCTGCCGAATGCGCCGCGCTTCACCGTCAGCCTCGGCGGCCAGCAAACCTTCTACTTGCCGGCCAACTGGCAGCTGACCACGCGCCTGGACTGGTACTGGCAGGACCAGTCCTATGCCCGCATCTACAACATGGAGGGCTACGACCGGCTCAAGACCTGGAGCAGCACCAACCTCTCGCTCTGGGTGGAGAAGCCGGAGTGGGGGCTCAAGGTGGAGACCTATGTCAAGAATCTTTTTGATGAAACACCGATCACCGGTGCCTTCCTCAACTCCGACGACTCGGGTCTGACCACCAACGTGTTCACGCTGGACCCGCGCCTGTTTGGCCTGTCCATCACCAAGCGCTTCTGAGGGAGGAGATAGCCATGAAAGCCATTACAGAAAAGCTGTCTCGCGCAAAGAACGCCCAGGACGCCAAGAACGCCATGAACATCAATATGGATTCCCTCTCCCCGTTTACGGGGAGAGGGGGTGTGGCAGCCGGTGTGTTCACCCTCACCGCCATCGCCGCCGCACTCCTGCTCGCACCGCTGACCGTATCCGCCGCCAACGAATGCGGAGACGTGGCGGCCAACGGCACCGCCGCCGACAGTTTCACCTGTGCGGCGGGAAGTTACGGCGGCGGCATCACCTATGGAACCAGCGGCAATCTGACGCTGACGACCGGGGGCGCGATCGATGCCGGCAGCACCGGCTTCGACTTCATAAAAAACCGAACCAATGCCATCAACCTCAACGCCACTGCCGGTACGGTGGGTGGCACCGGCGGCATCAGTATTGGTTTTGATCCCGTCGATCTCGCCGCCAGCGCCAATGTCTTCGGAAACATCACCGCCAATGGTGCTGTCACGATCAATGCCGGCAACGTTATCGGCGGCATCGATATTGATGCTGTCGAGGGCAATGTCACCGTCAACAGCGCCGGGGGTGACATCAACATCCGCCGCGCGCGGCCCTTCGACATGATTGGGCAGGCGCCCGGCGGCAACATCAGCGTCACCGGCGCCGACGACATCACGATCTTCCGCGCTGGCAGCGGCACCACGACCACCAACAGTACCGGCACCGGACTGACGCACATCATCAGCAGCAACACGGGGCGGCATAACTCCAATGCGGGTGCGGTGAATGCCACGGTGGGCAGCGGGGGGCTGCGGCTAGACATCACAGGCGTGGCGCCGGAGGGTGGGCGCAGCGCTGGTGACGTTGGCGCGGATGGATTTCCCGACCCAAGCCTCTCACTCAGAAGAGGGTTGGGTCCGTCCAGCGTAAATGGGCTCACCGCTCAGGGCGCTGGCGCTGCTGTCGTGAACGTCTTTCGTGACGAGTTCTATTTCGGCAGATCGGGCCTTGAAGTGGGTGTTGGTCTGGTTGACATCAACGAGCACTACGCCAAGCTGCAGGGGCCCGTCAATTTCGCCAACCTGGCCGGAGGCGCTACGGTGAATGTCGGCGCTGGCGGTATCTGGCTGCTGTCATCCACGGCAACCCAGATGTCGGCTGCCGACGATCTCATCCATGTCGGTGCCGGCGGCTTTCTCAGCACGACGATTGGTGGCAGTGCCAGCGGTTTGGACACCTACACCATCGATTTTGGCGCAGGTGAGAACCGGCTCGTCAACGAAGGCCGTCTGATAGTCGGCCTGGAAAGTATCTTAATCGGCACGCGGGTGCCCATTGGCGGCTATGGAGGGACGCCGCGCGATCAGTACGAGTCCGAGTTGCGACTGCTGAACCTGCAGACCTTCGAGAACCATGGCGAAATCTGGCTGGGCACGGGATTCCGTAGCGGTGGTGCCCTCGATCCAATCAGCGGTAACCCCGACCGCATCTTCCACGCTCAGGGCACCGACCGCGCGGCCGATGACATCCTCAGCCTGCCGGGCACGACCTTCGTCGCCGGCGCAACCGGCCGTGTGTTCATGGACGTTGCGTTCACCGTAACGGCCGAGCAGTTGGCGGCCGGCCTGAGCCAGGACCGTTGCGACAGCACGATGCGCGGTGCGGGTGACAGTCTGCCCTTCGCGGACTGTATCAACCTGCAGAATGGTGCCATCGAGGGCGTGATCTACGTCAATGCCACCGATACCACCATTGGTGGGCGCGGCAGCTATAACCCGGACAGCACGATCGTGGTGGTGGATCTCTCTGATGGCGCGGGTGGCCTTGGCAGTGGCGCAGGCGCAGCAGCAGGGCAGGTGGTCTTTGCGCCCGAGATGCGGTTCTACAACCCGGCCTTCGGCGGCGTGTATGACAACGGCATGTTCATGTCCGTTCTCGCGTACGACGAGGATGCCATGCAGTTCAAGTTGGCGACGGTGCCGTCGGGCGGTGCGCAACATCAGCCGCTGATTGCCAATGCCGCGCAGGCGGGCTGGCGCACGGCCACCGGCAGCTTTTTCGACCGGCAAGCCGATCTGCGTGACACCCTGCGTGGCGGCACGGTGGAGAAGCGTGGCATGTGGTTGCGCAGCACCTACGATCAGGGCGAGCGCGAGGTGCAGCAAAGCCACAGTACTTCCCTGGCTGACTACCAGTACGACAGCACGCATGACGTCAACACCTCCGCCGTGACGGTGGGCGTAGACTTTCTGCAGGCGGGCGGCGAGGACCGCTACTGGTTGGTGGGCGGCATGCTCGGTTATGTGCGCACGGATATGGAATACGCGCGCTTCTACACCGACACCGCCGCGTTGAACGGCATGCTGTTGGGGGCTTATGCCAGCTTCGTCAATGGCCCGTTGTTCGTGGATGCCACCGTGAGCCAGATCTGGAACAGGCTCGATCAGGACATGCCGCAGGCGGAACTGTTCCGTGACTCGCTGTTGAGCGCCGACATCAACACGCTGGGCTTCCAGGCCGAGGCGGGCTGGCGCTTTGATGTGGCCGGCATGGTGCGCTTGGAACCGCTGCTGATGATCTCGCACGCCACCACCGAGGTGGACGACTTCAAGGTTCCTGAAGAAGACCCCACCCTTCCGGGCAATCAGGTGACGTTCGACAAGACCACCAGCACCCGTGTCGGTGGCGGTCTGCGCGGAAGTACGGAGTTCTCGGTATTCGGCGACGTGAAGCTGGGCCTGAGCCTGACCGGCCGCTATCAGCAGGAACTGGATGGCGAGGCCAAGGCACGCATCGGCAACCTGAATCCGATCAGCCCTGAAGTCGTGGACGAGTTCGACGGCAGCTTCAGCGAACTTATGGGCGGCGTGACGCTTGCCAATGCCACCGGCCGCATCTCCGGTGTGCTGAATATCGGCAGCAAGTTCGGCGACGACTACAGCGCGCTGTCCGGCTCCTTCGGCTTCCGTTATCAGTGGTGATCCCTCGATACACCCGCGCCCAGAAGGGCGCGGGCACTCGGGATGAGCGGTTCACCCAATTGAAGAGAACACACTCATGAAACTGATTTCTTCTGCCCTTGCACTGGCTCTTGCGACAGCCTCAACCCTTGCATCGGCGCAGGACGCAGCGCCGCGCCAGTACGTCAACCTCAGCGCCTTCAAATGGGAGGCCAGCAACGGGTCCCAAATCGTCGCCGCCGAGTTCGATGGCGTGGACACCGTGACCGGCCGCATCGTCGACAGCGCAGGCACCGTCGAAGCGCAGGGCTTTCGCCTGCTCACCGGCTACCGCCTCTACGACTGGCTGGGCATCGAACTGCATGTCGGCACCGAAGGCGATGCCGGCTTCAACATCCGCCAGACCACCACCGATTTCACCGTGGTGTTCCCGGAGGGTTTCGACTTCACCCAGATCACCAGCGTGAATGACGTGAACCTCAGCGACTTTGAACTGGACACCACAACGACCGAAAGCCAGCTCCCGGCCAAGGCCGAGCTGAATCAGGTCTGGGGCTTCTTCCTGCGCCCGGCCTGGGTGCCGAACCCGACCTTCAGCCTCTACGGCCTGCTCGGCTACAGCTACGCCAAGGTCGACTACCAGACCGAACCCAGCTGGTACACCGTCTCCGAGCGCGGTCTCAGCTACGGCGTGGGGGCAGAAGTCACCATCTTCCCCGGCGTGCTGGGCGGCG
>JBEBWZ010000175.1:0-5907 GCA_040391865.1 Solimonas flava | reverse complement strand
CGGCGCATCGGGCCCCGCGCGGCGGCGCTACTCGCTTCAGCCGGCTGCGGCAATGTCGTCGTCAGGCGCCGCGTCAGGATCACCTATTTCAGCACCGGCTCCGAACTGCGCGCGCCCGGCACACCATTGGCGCCGGGGCAGATCTGGAACGCCAACCGTTATCATCTTCAGGGTGCTCTCGACCTGCCGTGGGTTGAAGCAACGGACATGGGCTCTGTTCCCGACCAGCCTGACCGGCTACGAGAGGCGCTGGAAGAGGCATCCCGCAACGCCGACCTGGTGGTAAGCACCGGTGGGGTTTCCGTAGGCGACGAGGACCACATGCCGGCGGTTCTGCGCGCTGCGGGCGGCACGGTTGAGGTGATGAAGGTGGCGATAAAGCCCGGCAAGCCGCTACTCATCGGGCGTATCGGCCGAGCCCTCTATCTCGGCCTGCCGGGCAATCCGGTTTCGGCGTTCGTAACCTGGCACGTTATCGGAGCCCGCATCGCCGAAGCACTCGCAGGGCTGGCGGAAGGCGCGCCGCGGCGCATCATCGTGCGAGCCGGCTTCGATCGGGTGCGGCAACCGGGACGCTGTGAGTTCCTGCCGGCCCGCCTCGGCAGCTATGACGGACATGGCACGCGGGTGGTGGAGATTGCTACCTCGGAGGTGTCCCATCGGGTTGCGCTGCTTGCACAAGCCGATGGCCTGCTGCTGATCCCTTCGGAAACAGACCGCATCCAGCTTGGCGACATGCTGGAAGTCCTGCCCTTCCAGGATGGGTAAAGGCGCAAGGGGATAACGCTGCTATGAAACTTGGCTATGTGACAGTGCAGGGAAGGGGGCGTATCGACCTGCTCTTGGCAGAGGTCGTTGAACGGCTGGAAACCCATGGTGTGGCGATGGCTGGAACCGTGCAGACCAATATCGAGCGGCGCGGCCGTCCTCATTGCGACATGGATCTGCGCCTGCTGCCGGACGGCCCGGTCGTACGCATCAGCGTCGATCGCGGAGCGGAAGCGCGCGGCTGTCGGCTGGACGCCGGAGCACTGGAGCAGTCCGTTCTTTGGGTGGCGGGTGCATTGGAGAAGGCCGAACTGCTGGTGGTCAACAAGTTCGGCAAACAGGAATCCGAAGGTAAGGGCCTGGCCGGATCCATAGCGGATGCCCTGGAACGCGGTCTTCCGGTGCTGGTGGGGGTGAACGGGCTGAACCTGCCGGCCTTCCTCGAATTTGCCGGCGGGATGGCGCAGGAACTGACGCCCAATGCCGACCACATCGTCGACTGGTGCTTCGCCATAATGGCAGGCAAGTCACAATCCGCAACGGCGGAAGCAGGCCGTCAGGGTGTTCTTTCTGGCGCGTAACAAAATCCTTCATCACCAACAAGACGGGTATTGAGAGAGATCGTCAGTCTCGTTGATGGGGTGAATCTGCTTCGATCAAAAGTACCAGTTCAGCAATATCCGTAGCCGCTGGGGCGGTCGCGGTGAGCGTGACGACGTGGCGTCCCATTGTCCTGGGCGTCCCTGAAATCTCGCCGGTGTCAGAATCAAGCGAAAGCCCGGCCGGAAGACCCTCGGCACTGAAGGCAGCCGGACCGTTGCGCAAGCCGAGCGTCAGGCGAAACGGTCGACCAGCGATTGCCGTCACCGCTGCGGGCGCTATGATCAGCGGCCCCGCAGCTTGCCCTTGGGCAGCGAGAAAGGCGACGAACCGGTTGCGCGCATTGGCGCGAAGGTCAGCCCAAAACAGGGCGATATCGAAGACGTGATAATTGCCCTCATCGAACACCCCGCCGTCGTAGAACAGGTCGGCCGAAAGCGGCGTCGGTGACACCAACGTGTAGCCGTTAACAGTGCGGGCGCCGACGAGATGCGGCATCACGCGCGAGAAGTGGCTCTGTGCCACTCCAAACGGCACCGCGCCCAGATGCGCTGCGGGCAGGGTAGGCGCGTCGTCCTCGCGCCAGTTCACGGGATTGACATTGACGAGCGACATGCCTTTTGCCGATCGCCACCGCCCGACGTCTGCATCCCAGAAATGATTGACCGCCTCCCAGTCGCCGAAGTCGCGATAGCCTTCGGCGAACACACCCCATGCTGCCACGCATCCGGTTTGCACGGGGGTAGTGCACGGCGCAATGGTTGCGAGATGCGTATCGAAGGTGGCGTGTGGCATCGGCATGCCGGGAAGATAGGCGGCAACCAGCCGGGCCGCGAGCGGCGTGCCGGAGATTTCCTCGATCAACAGGCGCAGCCCGTGATTGCTGCCCTGACTATGCCCGACGAGAAAGAAGGGCCGGTCGTGATTGTCATGCTCCGCGTAATAAGCGAAGGCGCGGCGAATATCCTCGTAGGCCCGGTTCATCGGCCCCTGGAGTGCGGTCTCGTTGCCGTCGAATACATGGAGCGCCGCCTGCCGGTAGTGAGGCGCGTAGATTCGGGCAAGGCCGTTGAAGGGCGTCGCCTGCGTCATCAGCATGACATGCGCGGTCTCCCGCGCCTGCGGATCGTCAACTGGCACGTTGTCGGTAGCGCTTTTCATGCCAGTTGTCGGATGCAGATAGAACACGTCGGCGCGGGCTATTGCCTGCATATTACGATAGTCGCTATCGGCGGGTGTGAGGCTGGCAGCCGACTCTAATTCCGGCCTCGCCAGCCATGCGTCGGAGGAGCCATAGTCAATATCCGAGGCCGCAGTTGGTGGGGCAAACGCGATCATCACCGTGAACAACGCCACGGCTCGGCGAACACGTGACATCGCGTCTATCGCTCGACACGCTCAAGCTGCATCGCCTTGCTATATCTGAGGGTGAGCAGGCCGAGCAGCAAGATGGCTATGAGCGTATCGACGAAGATCATGAAGAAATTGTTGTGCGCATAGTTGGCGTTGTTGATCACGTCAAGGAGATGGCCGTAGGCGGCTCCGAGCATGAAGAAGGACCAACCGAGTCCGGTTGCCAACCAGAAGCGGTCACGAATCCAGATGCACAGGAAGCCGAGGATACCCCAGGCGCCGTCATGGAAACCGACCTCGAACTGGAAATGGCTGCCTGTCTCCCAGCCGATGAGTTCGGCAGCATAGTCAGCGAAGAATACATGCGGGATGAAGCCGAAAAAAAATCCTACGAAACCGACATTAAATACCAGTGAATGCAGCAGGAAAATGTCGATGGTGGTTGCCCGGTCCTTCGGTCGTCTGACCGCCAGATGGATCAGCGCGCCGACGATACTTGCGACGACAAAGATGAAACCCATTACTTTCCCTCCCCCTCATGCGTTATACGACGTGCGCGGCCTCCGCTTCCTGCTCCGTGCCGCCTTGGTGTGGGTCGATGCAATCGTCTGCAAGTGGAATCGCGATAATCTGCCAAGAGACGATGAGTTAATTGCAATCTTGATTACAGGCCGCGCGCAGCATCTCACATGTCTCGGCGGAGTGTCGGTGAGCGTGCCGCCGGCGCGTGCAGGCTTGTTCATCAGTTCGAAGCCTTCCTGCGGATCGCTGTCCGCGGACGCCAGGCTTCAGCCATGGGGCCGGTCCTTCCATGGATTTCTGTATGCGGCTGTGCTCACGACAAAACCAACGGAAGCTCGGAAAACCCGCTTGCCGGATAAATGGCGGCAACTGGCGCTCGGCCAGCGGCCAGGTCAATCCACCGGGTTGATTTCAGCAGTTCCTCCATGACCAGCCGCAATTCCAGCCTGGAAAGCTCAGCACCGGGACAGACATGGATGCCGCGACCGTAAAGAAGGTTGTGCGCGGGTTCGCGGTTGAGTTGGAATTCATCGGGGTCGCCAAATACGTCTTCATCGCGGTTTGCCGAGGCCCATATCAGTGTGATCCGCTCACCAGCCGCGATCCGGCGGCCGCCGATCTCGACCGGCCGAGTCGCCACCCGCCGGTTGGAAATGAGCGGCGCATGTATGCGCAATATCTCGTCAATGGCGGCGGGCAACAGATCCGCATTCTCGCGAAGCTGTCGCTGGAACTGCGGGTTCAGTGCCAGATAATGCCCAAGGATGCCAACGCAAGCGGCGATAGTTCCAAGCTCCCCGACTGTCCAGTTGCGCAGGATGCTGACGATCTCGTCATGGCCGAGCGGCGTACCGTCCATCTCCTGGCTCAACAAATCGGTGGTGATGTCCTCGGGGGCGTTGGCGCCGGCGGCGCGGCGCGCTTCAAGCAGATCGCTGATATAGAAGTCGAATTCGAGCGCGACAGCGGCCATCGCCGCGGTATCTTTTGCTAGAGCCGCCTTATGGTTCCGGCGAACCCATTGAAGTAATGGCTCGTGCAGCGTCCCCGGCCAACCGAGATAAGCGCACTGAACGCGCACGGCGAAAGGGCGGGCGAGCTGCGCCACCAGATCAATCTCCGCGCCCTTTTCTAACCCTGCCACCAGATATGCAGCGATCGCCCGGCATCGCGGCTCGAAGGTGGCGACACGCTCCGGTTCGAAATGACGTTCGATCAAGCGTCGGTATGCCGTATGCCGTGGCGGATCCATGCCACTCGGTACTGACAGATGACTGGAGACGGCGCTACTGAATGTGGTGTGGTCGTCCAGCACCCGAACTACGTCCGCATGCCGGAAAAGTGACCAGCCGAGATAGTCGCTATAAGCCACCGGGCAGCGATGACGCATGGCATCGTAGGCGGCGATCTGATCAACAAGAACTGCCTCCGATCGGGGGTCCCAGTCCAATTGCGGCGTATCCATGCGATGGGGCATAAAATTCTCACAGCAATAGTCCGGCGCCGCAACTGCAGCCCGGCACTCATACATCCAGTCTTATGCAAACCTTTTTGCGCCGAACGTTCTTTGCGCTTGCACAAACAGTGAGTGATCGTGGTGCATATCCGTCGCGGTTTTCCGGGGGCGCGGTCGCCCAACTGACTGGTTCTGGTTACAAAGGCACCAAGGGTCGCTGGCTGCGACGGTGGAACGAGCTGCCGGCTCGAAAAGGGAGCCTTTCAGGGGTAATCGTCCTGCTGCACGGTGTGAATTGCGCTGGAGTCGCGAGGGAATAAAACCGGTACGGATGGTTTTCATTGTTATTGACGTGAAACGAGGATTGTCTTTCCTCGTTTCTTCAAGATAGCGCGATTACATTCAGGGGAATGCATTGCGCCGCGCAGAATTTCCACATGCAGAGGGTTGGAGTTTTATGACCTGGTCCTTTCCAATTGGTCGTCTCTTCGGCTCTCAAATTCGCATTCACGCCACCTTCTTCTTACTCCTGATGTGGATCGGTACGGCGGCCTATATGCAGGGCGGCATGTCGGCAGCGGCCACCGCAGTGGCCTTCATTCTTGCGATATTCGCGTGCGTCGTCGCACACGAATACGGTCACGTTCTTATGGCGAAGCACTTCGGCATCGCCACGCACGACATTACACTACTGCCGATTGGAGGGCTGGCGCGACTTGAGCGTATGCCTGAGGAGCCATGGCGCGAGATTGCCGTGGCGCTCGCAGGCCCCGCGGTCAACTTCTTAATCACGCTGGTCCTGATCGTAATCCTGGGAGCGCGCGTCGATCCTGGAGTTCTTGCAATCGAGGATCCAAGGATCAGTTTTCTGGCAAGGCTAGCAGGTGTTAACCTGTTCCTGGCACTTTTCAATCTCGTGCCTGCATTTCCGATGGATGGCGGACGAGTGCTGCGCGCGCTCCTTAGCCTGCGTTTCGACCGGACGACTGCGACACGCTACGCGGCCACTGCCGGGCAGGCACTTGCCTTCGTTTTCGGATTCTTCGGGCTGGTTGGCGGCAACCCACTTCTCGTCTTCATCGCGATTTTCGTTTATCTGGCCGCGACTGCCGAAAGCAGGGAAGTCGCGATGACAGAAACCACACGCTCGCTTGTCGTAAGCGATGGCATGATCACCGTCTTCGAGACACTCGGCCCAGGCGCCACAC
>JBEBWZ010000174.1:0-6018 GCA_040391865.1 Solimonas flava | reverse complement strand
AAGTTTTCAAAATTGAACAATTCCTTGAAAAAGTTATAGCCGAAAATCCAAATTTAGACGGTGGAGATCACCCTGACCGCGCCGGGCAGCCCCGGCCAGTTGCGGATGACGCTGCCGCCCGGTGGCGCGGTGGCCGACGGCCAGACCCCGGCATCGGTGGTGGTGCGTCTGCTCGACGCCGACGGCGTGCCGGTGACCGCGCGCACCCTGATCACCCTGGAGACCACCGCGGGCCGCTGGGATGTCGAAGATCTCGATCCGCGCCAGGACGGCGTGCAGACTTTCATCCAGGGCGGCGAAGCGCTCTACGACCTGATTCCGCCGGCTGACCCGGGCAGCGCGCAGCTGCGCGCCAGCAGCGGCATGATCAAGGCCGACGGCAAACTGGTGTTCAACCCTTACCTGCGGCCGCTGATCGCCAGCGGCGTGATCGAAGGCGCGATCGGCTTCAACAAGCTCAGCGCCGAGGCGTTGGCGCCGCTCAGCCCCGAGGATGCCTTCGAGGAAGACATCCGCCGCATCAGCGACGGTGGCGCCGATGGCGCGCACGCTGGCGTGCGCGGCTCGATGTTCATCAAGGGCAAGGTCAAGGGCGACTACCTGCTGACCCTGGCCTACGATTCCGACAAGGACACGCGCGACCGCCTGTTCCGCGACATCGAGCCCGAGCATTTCTACCCGGTCTACGGCGACAGCTCGATCAAGGGCTTCGACGCGCAGTCCACCAGCCCGCTCTACGTCCGCGTCGACAAGGGGCGCTCCTACCTGCTGTACGGCGACTTCAACACCGCCGCCGAGCAGGTGCAGGCGCGCCAGCTGGCCAACTACAGCCGCAGCCTGACCGGTGTGCAGCAGCACATCGAAACCGATCGTGTGGTGCTCAACCTGTTCGCCAGCCATGATCGCCGCCGCCAGCAGGTCAACGAGTTCCGCGCCCAGGGTATTTCCGGGCCGTACCGTCTGCCGACCGCGGGCTTCCTGCGCAACAGCGAGAAGATCGAGCTGGTCACCCGTGATCGCAACCAGCCGGGCGTGATCATCGCGACGCGGCAGCTGACACGCTTTGTCGACTACACCCTCGACGAACTCGACGGCACGCTGATGTTCACGCGTCCGATCGCCGGCGTCGATGGCGAGCTGAACCCGGTGTTCATCCGCATGACCTGGGAAGTGGAGAACGGCGGCGAGTCGTTCTGGGTCTACGGCGCCGATGGACGCTATCGCCTCACCGAGTTCCTCGAAGTGGGCGGTTCGGTGGTGCGCGACGATGATCCCGATGCCGGTTACACGCTGTACGGCATCAACGCCAACCTGACCCTGTCCGAGAACAACACCGTGATTCTCGAAGGTGCGCGCTCGGAAGAAGACCTCGGGCCGTCGGGCAATGCCTGGCGCGCGGAGTGGACGAATACCGGCGCGCGGACCGAAAGCCGCGTGTTCGCGTCCGAAACCGATGCCAGCTTCAGCAACCCCAATGCCGCGATGTCGGCCGGCCGTCGCGAGGCAGGCATCAGCAGCGTGCTGCGGCTGACCGAGAAACTGCGGGTGGGCGCCGAAGGCCTGCATACCGAGAGCCGCGATACCGGCGGCCGTCGCCAGGGCGTGCTCGGTACCGTCGAATACGCGGTGACGCCGCAGCTGACGCTGGAAGCCGGTCTGCGCTACACCCAGGACGGCGACCAGCCGGCACTGGCCGCAGCCACCGGCACCACGCCGCGCGAAGTGACCTCGGCGCGTGCGAAGCTGGGCTGGAATCCGGAATGGCTGCCGAAGGCCAACCTCTTCACCGAGTACGAGCAGGACATCGAGGACCACGAGAACCGCATGATCGGTGTCGGCGGCGACTACCAGGTCAGCGAGCGCGGTCGCCTGTATGCGCGTCACGAACTGATTTCCAGCCTGACCGGCCCGTTCGGCTTGTCGGAACTGAGCCAGGATCAGAACAGCACCGTGTTCGGTCTCGACTACGACTACCTCGACAATGCCAACGCCTACAGCGAATACCGCGTGCGCGACGCGATCGACGGCCAGCAGGCGCAGGCGGCGCTGGGTCTGCGCAACGGCTGGACCTTCCGCCCCGGCCTGAAGCTCACCACCCAGTTCGAACGGGTGCAGCCGATCGACGGCATCTCGCAGGAAAACACCGCCGTGGCGCTGGGCGTGCAGTACACCGCCAATCCCTTGTGGAAAGCCGGCACCCGCCTGGAGTGGCGCCAGAGCGAGAACGAAACCAGCGTGCTCAACACCATCAGTCTCGCGCGCAAGCTGTCGCTGGACTGGAGCATCCTCGGCAAGAACACGGTCTCGCGCATCGAGCGCCGTGGTACCAGTGCCGGCGAGATCCTGCGCGACCGTCTGCGCATCGGCCTCGCCTGGCGCCAGACCGATCTCAACCGCTGGAGCTGGCTCGGCCGCTACGAATCGCGTTACGACCGCGACCAGCGCGAGAGCGAGCGCCGCCACGCGCATGTGCTGTCCAGTCATGTGAACTTCCAGCCGCACCGGCAGTGGGTGCTGTCCGGCCGCTACGCGCTGAAGTACGTGAACGAAGACAACGCCGGCACCAATGGCGATTTCATCGGCCATCTGGTGTCCGGCCGGGTGATGTTCGATTTCAGCGAGCGCTGGGACGTCGGCGTTACCGCCAGTACGCTGTTCGACCGCGGCAGCGTGCAGTACGGCATCGGTGGCGAGCTGGGCTATCTGCTGACCGCCAACCTGTGGGCATCCGGCGGCTTCAACTTCTCCGGATATTCGGACCGGGATTTTCACGATGTCGACTACACGCGCCAGGGGCCGTATGTGCGCCTGCGCTTCAAGTTCGACGAAGAAATTTTGCGCTGGCTGGAGTGAGTGGCATGACGGCAATCGAGCATCGGAATCCGGGGATCGCGGCAGCACTGCTGGCGCTGGCACTGCTGTCCGGTTGCGCGACCGAAACGCTGGTGCGCGAGCCGGTGGTGCCGGATCGCCTCAACGAAGTCTCCGACCGCATCAGCGATGAAGCGATCCGCGCCGACCGCCAGGTGATCGAGCAGCTGCGCACACGCCTGCGCAAGCTCAACGAAAGCGGGCGCTGGCCGCTGGACAACTACCATGTGTGCAAGGCGCAGGCCTGGATCGATTTCGCCGAGACGGAATACACCGACAACGACCGCGGCAGCGTGATCGAATCGGCGCTGCGCGAGGCGCGGGCGCTGATCGTGAAGATGGAAGCGGACACCGAGAACATCTCCACCGACACGCCGCTGATCGCGGAGAGCATGACGGTGCGCAAGGACCTGTGGGATTTCGTCGCGCAGACCAAGGATGCCGAAGGCGGCCGCTGCATCGACTGCAACCTGGCAAAGCTCGAAGTGCAGCTGGTGGCCGCAGGGCATGACCACAAGGAACTGGGCTGGCGTCATGCCGCGTCCGGTGTGCTGGCTTCCGAGCGTCTCGCGCGCACGGTGCGGGTGGGTCTTGATGGCTGCGAAGCGGACGCCAAGGCCGCCATGGTGGCGGGCGGCGCGGCAATCGGCCCTGCGTTCGCGAGCGGTGTCGGTGTACGCGATGCAGCGGCGGCGCTGGCCGAACTGCGGATGCCGGTGGTGGTGCACTTCGCCTACGACCGCTCGACGCTGAGCAACGAGACCGCGGCGGTGCTGGCGCGTATCGCCTACATCCTGCGCGAGTATCCGCAGATCAGCGTCGACCTTGCCGGCCATACCGACAGCCGCGGCAGCGACGGCTACAACGATGCGCTCGGTGCGCGGCGTGCGAGTGCGGTGCGGACCTACCTGCTGGCCGCCGGCATTGCGCCGGAGCGGGTCAAGCTGGCCTCGAAGGGCAAGCGTGAGTCGCTGCAGGCCGAGGCCGAACGCCTGCGCGCCTATGCGATGGATCGCCGTGTCGAGCTGATCTTCGGCAATTTGCCGGAGATCGGCACCGAGCGGCAGTTGCTCGATCTGCAGCCGGACCGCTAAGGATGATGATGCGCACCGGCCTGGTCCTGATCCGCCGTCTCGCGTGGCTGCTGCTGGCACTCGCTGCCGGCGCGGCCTACGGCGAGGGCAGCCGCGAGTTGAGTCAGTACGGCGGCGGCCGCGCATGGATGGAAACCTACACCAACGGCAACCACGTCGGTGGCGTGCCGCGTGAGACGTTTCTGGAGGTCTACGCCGTTCCCGGGCAGACGATCTCGCTGGGCTCCAGCGCGTTTGGCCTGGGCTCGGGCAACATCACGGACGCCAATCCGCGCGGCCGGATCCGCTACTGGCGACCCGACACCACGCAGGGCGAGTGCACGCCGAACAGCGGCGCCTCCACCGTCGCGGCGAATCTTGTCGGACGCATCCAGAGTCGCGTCCAGGAAGTGGCAGGCCCTGCCCCGGCCGCCAACGGCTACACCCCCTGCAACGTGGTGGTCGGGGCGAATCAGGGCGGCATCTGGCGGGTGAAGTTCTACGGGGTCGTCAACCAGACCAACAGCACCAGCAATTTGCCACCGCAGCGCTTGGCCACTGCCAACTGGCCGAGTGGTTCGGGGACTGCTGCAGGACAGCCGGCTTCCGGTGCGGGTTCCGGCCATGTCATGGCCTGGGACGTGACGGTGCGGCAGGGGAATACGGTCATTCCCGGGCGCGTGTGGGCGGACCATCTGGCCCTGAACAGCAGCGCTTACACCAACAAGGTGGCGCTGGAAGCCTACGTGCTGACGCGCGATGGCTATCTGTACAAGCAGCGGCAGGACATCGGCCCGTTCGTCTACGTCTTCTTTGCCAACAATCGCGGCATTCTGACCGGCGTTGGCGGCGAGCCGAGCTTCAAGTCCAAGTTGATGGTGGGCGGTTCCAACGGTCTGGATGGCCAGATCCAGAATGGCTATCTGCATAGTCCGCACCTGCTGGACACGCCGCAGAACATCACCCACAAGCTGTTCTTCAACCTGCCGGCGGGCGATTTGCCCGAGGATGCAGACTATGCGCGTGGCGGCACCGACTGGCTTCGCCGTCCCACGCCGCTGCTGCCCCCCATTCCGGAGAACGTGGAGTTTGTCGGTACGGACGGCACGCCGTTCCAGGCCGGCAGCCTCGCCGGCGGGGCCATGGGCGGCAAGTTCACTTTCACGAACCCGTCGCCTGATGAGTATCTGTCGATCTCCATCACGCTGAAGTTCAGCGCCAACGGCGTCAACGTGGACCGCACGCTGAACGGCTTGGCGCCGCCCGGTTCGGGCGAGCTGCTCTGGGATGGTCTGGACGGCGCGGGCAATCCGGTCATCCCCAGCGAAACCGGCTACGACCTCAACGCGGCGCTGCTCGGCGGTGAAGTGCACTTCCCGTTCCTGGACGTGGAGATCAGCGACAGGCTGAGGATCGAGCGCCTCAACGGCCCCTTCGGCAGCGGGCCGTTTCGCCCCGGTCTGCTGTTCTGGGATCACTCGGAGGTGCCGACCAGTTCGTCCGGCAGTTTCAGTCAGTCGTTGATCAACCTGACCAATGGCATCGACAGCACGGCGGTGACGGCGAGCGCGTTCACCGATGCCTGGGGTGATTCCAAGGCGCTGGACATGTGGGCGTACATGCCGTCCAACGTCACGATCCCGAACCAGTTGCTGCGGGTATCGGAGGCGGATGTGCGGATCGTCAAGACCGCCGATTTTCAGCCGGTCGGTCGCGGCGGTGTGGTGGCCTACACGCTCACGGTCGACAATCTCGACGCCGTCACCTTTGCCCGCGCAGTGCGGGTGCAGGACACTTTCGTGGCCCAGATCCAGAACGTGACCTGGACCTGCGAGATCACCAACCCGGGATTAGTGCCGGCCGAGCAGGTGTCGCAGTGCCTGACGGCCAGTGGCAGCGGCAACATCGATGCGCGGGTGGATCTGCGCACGGGTGCGCAGGCGGTGTTCAAGATCCGCGGCACGGTGAGCAGCGCCGCTGGAGCGACGCTGACGAATACCGCGACCGCGAGCCGCGCTGCCGATGCTGCCGATCCCAACCTGGCCAACAACACCTCGACGGTGGTGATTGCCAC